>JAZNPG010000065.1:0-4089 GCA_045589555.1 Acutalibacteraceae bacterium | reverse complement strand
TGGTCGGCGATTCCGACCAGTTACCGCCGGTTGGTGCAGGCAACGTGCTTCACGATTTAATAAATTCCAAGGCTTTGCCCGTTGTTGAGCTTGACGAGGTTTTCCGTCAGGCAATGGAAAGCCTTATAGTTATCAATGCTCATAAAATAGTTAAAGGCGAAATGCCTGAAATCTTCCGTATGGATAAGGATTTCTTTTTTATGGAGAGAGTTCAGCCCTACGCTGCGGCCGGAACGGTTGCCGAGCTTTGCTCAACAAGGCTGCCAAAGGCCTACGGCTATTCTCCCACAGAGGATATCCAGGTTTTGTGTCCGTCAAGAAAAGGCGAAGCGGGAACAGTTAATCTTAATAAAATTTTACAGAAAAGCCTTAACCCTGCGGCAAAGCATAAAAGAGAGCACTCGTTCGGTCAGCGGATTTTCCGCGAGGGCGATAAGCTCATGCAGATAAAAAACAATTATAATATAACATGGAAATCGGGAGAAAAGGATGGCATGGGCATCTTTAACGGCGATATCGGAACTCTCGAAAAAATTGATGAGGCTGCCCATGTGCTGAAGGTGCGTTTTGACGATAAGCTTGCGGATTATCCGTTTGACGGCAATACCGAGCTTGAGCATGCGTATGCGATTACTGTTCATAAAAGTCAGGGCAACGAGTTTGATGCAGTTGTTATGACGGTAACGGGTGTTGTTGAGCAGCTCGCTTACAGAAATCTGCTTTATACCGCGGTTACAAGAGCGAAAAAGCTTCTTGTTCTTGTCGGCTCAAGGCAAACCATTGAAAGAATGGTTGAAAATAACAGCAAGGCAAAGCGTTATTCCGCGTTGAAGAATTTTATTATGCTGGGTGATTCGGATTGATAAAGCTTTTCAGGGGTTTTGCAAAATCGTTGTTCCCTCAGCGATGTGCCTACTGCGGAAAGGTTGTTTCCGTTCAGTCGCTTGTGTGCGATGATTGTTCACGCTTGCTTCCGAGGATAAAAGGCGATGTATGCAAATCCTGCGGCAGAGAGAAATCTTTCTGTTCCTGCAGGGGCGAAAAATATTTTGTTTCGCAGGCTGCACCGTTCAGCTTTGAGGGTGTTGTGCGAAAAGGTCTTCATATCTTCAAATTCAGAAACGGTCAGCAGAATGCACAGGCTTATTGCCTTGAGATGGCACGCACGGTCAGAGAAAGATATCCGAATGTTAAATTTGACTATGTTATTCCCATACCGATGACGGCGAAAAGCATTAAAAAGCGTGGTTATAATCAGGTTGAAATTCTTAGCGAAGGTGTTGCAAAGAATCTCGGGCTGGAGTGCCTCGGCGGAAATCTTGTCAAGCTTTACGAAACCGAAAAGCAGCACGGCATCAGCTATCTTCTGCGCAAGGGTAACCTGACGGGTGTGTTTGATGTGACTGACCCCGAAACGGTCAGCGGTAAAACGGTTCTTTTATGTGACGATATTTCCACCTCTGGAGAAACTCTGAACGAATGCGCAAAAATGCTGTGGCTCTGCGGTGCGAAAGAAATATACTGCATAAGCCTTGCGCTGACCAAGCATCATAAAAGAAATAATATTTTATTACATTAAATAGAAAGGCGGTGAAACGGTGATCGGTAAAAATATAGGTATAGATTTGGGAACAACCTCAATAGTAATCTATGTTGAAGGAAAGGGCGTTGTTCTTTCGGAGCCCTGCGCAGCAGCATATGAGGTCGATTCGGGCAAGCTTCTTGCCGTGGGTAAGCGTGCGTATGATATGCATGAAAAAACGCCCGATACAATCAGAGTTGTAAAACCTATGATAAACGGCATCGTTTCGGACTTTACCGCCACAAAGCATATTCTCCGTTCGTTCCTCTCTAAAATCTGCAAAACAATGGTGTTCAAGCCAAATGTTGTTGTTTGCGTTCCGTCAATGGTAACAAGCCTTGAGAAAAGAACAATTCTTGACCTCATCACATCTGCAGGTGCGGCTAAAGCCTGCCTTATCGAAGAGCCGCTTGCCGCCGCTCTCGGAGCAGGTCTTAAAAGTGACCGCCCGAAAGGTGCAATGGTTGTTGATATCGGCGGCGGCACAACGGATATTGCCGTCATAACAATGGGGTGCATTTCTGTTTCAAGCTCCGTAAAGGTTGCGGGTAATGCGCTTGATGAAGCAATCCGGCGCCAGATTCGACGTGAGCGAGATGTTATCATCGGTGAGAAAACGGCTGAACATATAAAAAAACAAATCGGCTGCTCATATTTAAGAGAAGTTGAGCTTGGTCTGACGGTCAAGGGCAAGCATTTCATAACAGGTATGCCCGTGAGCATTGAAGTCAGCTCAACAGAAGCTTATCTTGCAATGCGCCCTCAGCTTGAGCAAATCGGCGAGGCTGTGCGCTCTGTTCTTGAACTGACACCGCCTGAACTCTCGGGTGATATAATGGAAACCGGAATTTATCTTACGGGCGGAGGTGCTCTGCTTGACGGTATCGATGAAATGATTTACCGCAAAACGGGAGTACGCACCTTTGTTGCTGAAAATCCCGTTGAATGTGTTGCGCTTGGTACGGGAGAAGCTCTTGCCCATATCGATATTCTCAGCCAGAACGGCTATATCTTCAAGTCCCGTGATGAAATCGGAGGTCTTGAATTAACACAAACCGAATAAATCCGAAAAAACCGTCCAAGAATGTAATCAAAACATAAAGGACGGTTCGTTTATATGAAAAGATTACACAAAATCGAAATTTCGCTGGCTTTCGGATTGATCTTCGCAATTGTTTTCTCGGTAGCAGGCTTCGGTGCAGATTGCAGCACCGTCAGGGATAATGTTGTCAGACTGCATATCCTTGCCGATTCCGATTGTCAAGCCGATCAGAATGTAAAGCTGCTTGTGCGTGATGCTCTTCTTGAAAGCGGCGCCGAAATTTTTTCGGGAGAGATTTCAAAAGAAGAAGCAGCTCTTGCGCTTGAAAAAGATAAAGATAAACTGATTGATACGGCAAAGAGCGTGCTGCTTGAAAACGGGTTTGATTACGGAGTAACGGTGAGCCTTGTGAATGAATACTTTACAACAAGAACTTACGAGGATTACACTCTGCCTGCAGGGGAGTATCTTTCGCTCAAGGTTGTTCTCGGTAAAGGTGAGGGCCATAACTGGTGGTGTGTCATGTTTCCGCCCCTGTGTCTGCCCGCCGCAAGTGAAACTGCCGATATTGATGCCGTTCTCGGGGCAGATGGAGCAAGGCTTATTCAGAGTAACCCCGAATACGAAATGCGGTTTAAAGTTGTAGAAATATATGAGCGGATAAAAAACGCTCTGAAGGACTGATAAAATGATTGAAAAACTGAATTACAGAGATAACAAGCGGATTGATTTGGGAGAGGATTATCTGAACGGTCAGGGCAGCGGCAGTCTTAGTGTCTGCCGTTACGGATTGTTCCCCATGTCTTATAACGGATGCGAAATAATTGCTGTCTATAATCTTCGGCTGATGCTCGGTCAGAGAGTGCCGCTTTGTGAAATCGCAAAAGAAATCTATCCTTACGGCTCGCTTATCTGCGGTCTTTTCGGAACTCACCCTTATGCGCTCAACCGTTATTTCAAAGAGAATGCAATGCCTGTCCATATGATTAAAGATTATTATTACTTCAAAAAAGTATTTGCCAAAAAGAAATACGGTATTCTCTCTTTCTGGAACGGTAACACAATATTTAAAGGTCTGCATACCGTAGCGGTTGAGAACACGCCGGAGGGTCTGAAGGTCTATAACCGCTCGAACAAAAAGATAGATCCTGTCATATATGATAATATAGATGATTATATGGATTACGGAAGATTTATCTGCGGATATTATGCTGAATAAAAATTGCAAAAAAGAACCAAAAAATTTTTGAAAAAAATTTAAAAAAAGTGTTGACAAATCAAAAATGATGTGATATATTATTCGAGCACCCCAAACGACGGGGCTGCACCGCACCTTGAAAATTAAACAACGAGAAGAAGAAAAACCCTTGAAGATTAATTTGAGAAGTACTTTCAAGTACAACAGTAATTCTTGTGAAGAACGAGAATGATAAAGTCAGTAAGAACTGACTGAGCGATTAAGCTC
>JAZNPG010000064.1:0-35332 GCA_045589555.1 Acutalibacteraceae bacterium | reverse complement strand
ATTAGCAGTATATCATAAAAGAAGTAGAATTTGTAAACAGAATAATAAATAAATGAAAGCAAGGGAAAGAAGAAATTAAATGTCAACTCTGTCTTTAAAAAGGCATCCTTTGCAAAAGGAATACGTTGGGTACGCCTTAAGGCGATGCCAGTAACATAGGGCTTTGCCCGCATATGAAGAACCCCCGGCTTAGCCGGGGGGTTACTATTTTAATACCAAAGGAAGCCGAGCAACAGTATTCTGATAAGTATCTGCCACCATGCATAGGTTACATTGACTGTGAATTCATCGGTAAAGCCCTTGTAATCTACCGTTACGGTGTGCGGGCCCGTTGAATTTAAAGCAAATGAACTCACGCTGTAGTCCGAGCTGACCGTTTCGCTTGTACCGTCGGAATATTCAACAAGAAGAGTCATTCCTCTTACATCAAGGCTCTCCTTATAATAGTAATTCATTTTATCAGGGAATTTCTGAATCGTCATTCCGACAACCTTTTTCTCTGCAGGCTCAGTTACATTGCAGGGAATATTGTTTGAAACTGCATATGTATGGGCTGCAGAACCTCTTACAACATTGAGAGTAAGATTAGGGCAATTCACAAATGCGTTAAGTCCGATTTTTTTAACATTTTCGGAAATTGTAAGGCTTTCAAGGGATGTGCAGCCATCGAATGCGCCCATGCTTATTTCGGTAACGCTTGAGGGAACGGTCACACTCTTGAGAGAAGCACACTTTTCAAATGCCTTTTCGTCAATTTTCTTAACACCGTTTGCTATAACAACCGTTTCTATTCCCGAATTATAGAATGCACCCGAATATGTTTCAACATTCTTGGGGATTGTTATACTTTTAAGATTTGTGCAGCCGCCAAAAGCCTGCGAACCCATATATGTTACGGAGTCAGGGATAACAATGCTGCTCAAAGCTGTGCATTTGTTGAACGAATAAGCTTTGAGGGTTTTAAGGCCGCTCGGAAGCGTAACCGAAGTGAGAACAGAGTTTGAACCGAATGCGGAATCTGCAATTGTTTCTGTTCCTGCAGGAACAGAAAAGCCTGTTGTTGTTTTGCCATTAGGATACTGAATCAACGTTTTTCCGCTATAGTCATAAAGGCAAGCACTTATTGCTTTGTATGCGGTGTTGCCCGCCTGAACATTGAATTCGTTTATTTTTGCGCAGTTAAGAAAAGCATTTGTACCGATTGATGTAACGCTTGCAGGAATAGTTATACTCTGCAGGGAAGAGCAAAGCTTGAAAGCTTCCTTGTTGATTGTTGTTACGGTTGAAGGAATGCTGATGCTGCTCAATGCTGTGCAGCCGGCAAAGGCTTCAATGGGAATTGCTTTAAGTCCGCTCGGCAAAGTAATTGATTTAAGAGTTGAGCAGTAGCGGAAAGCAGCCGTACCGATTGTGCAGCTTTCGCTGTCAAAAACAACATTGCCGAGAGAAGCACAGTTTTCAAACGCAGATGAACCGACGCTCGTTACGCTCGCAGGAATTGTAACCTTGGTTATTCTTTCGCAATTCTTAAATGCGTTTGAAGCGATCATTGTTACGGGTTTGCCGCTATAAGATGCAGGAATATTGATTTCACCTGTTGCATATTGGTTGCATCTTGAAAGCTGATAAAAATCTCCGCCGTCAACAAACGTGAGATAGCTTTCTCCTGCTGCAAAAGCACAGATGCCGAAGCTTGAAAAAACAATAAGCAAACTCAACAAAAGTGATAAAATCTTTGAAGTTTTGTTCATTTTTGAACCCCCCGATTAATAATCTTACATCATACATTATATATTAAACATTCAAAAAAAGCAATACTAACAGAAAAATGTTTAAATTTGCTTATTAATCATTGACAAAACTATACACAATTACTAAAATTAAGATAACTGTATTAATCAGGAGATTTAATAAAATGATTGATGAAAACGGAAAATTTTATAAGCCCGAAAGGGGCTCATCCCCTTATCCAGACCACATAATGCTTGCCTTCTGCGGCGATGCAAAAACCGAAATGGCAGTTGCCTGGCGCACAAGCACCGAAGTTGAAAACGGATATGTTTTATGCGCTGAATGCGGCTCCGATTCAATGGTTAAAGCGAAAAGCATATCCGAAATCAAAGAAACGGATATCGATATCAGCCGCTATCATTGGGTTAAGCTTACGGGGCTCAGAAGCGGAACAAAATACCGCTACACCGTTGGCGATGACGCTCACCGAAGCGAGGAATTCACATTTGAAACCGAGCCCGAAAATCTTGACAAATTCAGCTTTATCGTTATCGCTGACCACCAGAAGGGCGATCCCTGCCACCTGCCCGATTATTCAATGGTCGGCAGAATGCTCAGAACAGCTCTGCAAAGGCATCCCGAGTGCCGTTTTATTTTCACTGCAGGCGATAACTGCGATAACGGACAGAACGATTTGCAATGGAACGGAATGTTCGAAGGCCTGAAGGGCATAATCGAAAGTCTGCCGTATATGATGACAACGGGCAACCACGATAACAGAGGATTTATAACATATTTCCCTGAGCCGACGGGCAAATTCTATCTTGAGCACGCCGATTTCTTTGATTTCCAGTTCGGCGGAGTATATCCCGATAACGGTCCCGCAGGCTACACGGGCGAAAACTATTCGTTTGATTACGGCAACGCTCATTTTCTTGTTCTCGGCATAAACGCCCCAGAAAAGGTTGCGCCCTGGGCATATGATGACCTGCAGAGCAGCGATAAAACCTGGAAGCTCGGCTCATATCATTTCCCGATTTATCCTGTTATGCCCGAGGGACAGAATAACGATGCCTATCCCTGGCTGAGAAAGCCCATTGAAGAGGGCAGGCTCGATATTCTTTTCGCAGGTCACGAGCATTCCTTCGCAAGAACATATCCTATGAAAAACGATGAGCTTTTCGATAAGCCCTCGCAGGGAACAATCAACTATATAACCGGCAACGGCGGCGGCAATATTTATCATTCCAATGCCAGAAAGATATGGCACAGCGCATTTTATCCGCAGGAGGAACGCATGGGCTCATACACTCTCGTTGAAATTGACGGCAGCGTTCTTACCGCAACAGCTTACATGGAGGACGGCAGAATAATCGATGTTCTGACTATTGATAAAGAAAAAGATATGCTTCTCCCCCATGCACTCGCCCCGACATATGACTGGACAAAAATGGCGTTCAAGGGCGATATGCTGGAGCTGATTTCAAGAGAGCTTTATGCGCAGCAGAAAGACGGAGTATGGTATGCACCGTTCGGCGTTGTTATTCAGGCGATAGGCGGCAGGGTCATCAAAGAAAAAGAAACTCTTTACTGCGAAGCCTATGACCACCACGCACTCTTTACTCTCGGCAGCAGCAAGGCGCTCACAGACCTCGGAACAGTTGAAATGAGCGGCGAAGCCTATTTCGAGAGAAACCAGCTTTATGTTCCAGTTGAAGAAAGCGCAAAAATCTTTGAAATGGAATGGTACCACGCAAAGCGCAACAACTTTATAAACTGGAATACCCCGAGCGAAGATAAACCTTTATATAAACATCCGGCAGAATGAAAGGAGAAAAATATGCTCTACAAGAAAAACTCTGCTCCCGAACTGACTCAGGAGCTTTTCAGGAACCCCACCTGTGAATACAGAGGCACTCCCTTCTGGGCATGGAACAGCGACCTCAAATCCGAGGAGCTTCAGTGGCAAATTGAAGTATTCAAGGAAATGGGTCTCGGCGGATTCCATATGCATGTTCGCACGGGTATGTCAACCAAATATCTTTCAGAGGAATTCATGCAGCTTGTCAAGGACTGCGTTGACAAGGCTGACAGAGAAGAAATGCTCGCGTGGCTCTATGATGAGGACCGCTGGCCCTCAGGTGCTGCAGGCGGACTCGTTACAAAAGACGAAGAAAACAGAGCACGCTGCCTGCTTATGACAACCGTTCCCTGCGATAACAGCGGAAATGCCGATGTTGATTTTGTTGACTCAAGAGCAGAGGGCGGCAGAAACGGCAAGGGCTATCTTATTGCATGCTTTGATGTTATTCTTGATGAAAACGGCTGTCTTAAAAGCTATGATATGATTGGCGAAAACGATGAAGCAAAGGGCACAAAATGGTACGCCTATCTTAAGATTCACGCTTCATCACCCTGGTACAATAACCAGACATATCTTGACACTCTCAGCAAAAAAGCGGTTGAGCGCTTTGTTGAGGTTACTCATGACAGATACAAAGAAAAGGTCGGCTACGGCTTCGGCGAAACCGTGCCCGCAATTTTCACGGATGAACCGCAGTTCACACGCAAAAAACAGCTCCCCAATTCAACCGATACCTCAGATGTTCTTCTGCCCTGGACAGACGACATTCCCGAAACATATAAAGCACAGTACGGCAGCGACATCGTTGCCGCAATTCCCGAGCTTTTCTGGGATTTGCCCGATAACAAGCCTTCGCTTGCAAGATACCGCTATCATGACCACATTTCCGAGCGATTTGCCTCTGCCTTTGCAGACACCTGCGGCTCATGGTGCCGTGAAAACGGAATTGCTCTCACAGGACATATGATGGAAGAACCCACCCTTGAAAGCCAGACCGCCGCTCTCGGCGATGCAATGCGCTCCTACAGAGGCTTTGACCTACCCGGCATCGATATGCTCTGCGCTAATTTCGAGTTCACAACCGCAAAGCAGGCGCAGTCCGCTGTTCATCAGTTCGGCTATGAGGGTATGCTCTCCGAGCTTTACGGCGTTACTGGCTGGGACTACGATTTCAGAGGTTATAAACTCCACGGCGACTGGCAGGCATGCCTCGGCGTAACAATCCGTGTTCCCCACCTTTCATGGGTTGCAATGGGCGGCGAAGCAAAGAGAGACTACCCTGCTTCAATCCACTATCAGTCCCCCTGGTATAAAAAGTTCTCATATATTGAGGACCATTTCGCAAGAGTCAACACTGCTCTCACCAGAGGCAAGCCCGTTATCAAGGTTGGCGTTATCCATCCTGTTGAAAGCTATTGGCTTCACTGGGGCCCCAACGATAAAACCGACCTTATCAGAAGCTCCATGGATGAAAAATTCCTCAGCCTTGCAAAATGGCTTCTCAAGGGCAGCATAGATTACAACTATATCAGCGAATCGCTCCTGCCCTCGCTTTGCGAAAGCGGCTCTGCTCCGCTCAAAGTCGGCAAAATGGAATACGATGCAATCATCGTTCCCGATTGCGAAACCCTCCGTTCAACAACTCTTGAACGTCTTGAAGCCTTCCGCAAGGCAGGCGGCAAGCTCATCTTCATGGGCAATGCACCCTTCCTTGAGGACGGTGTTCCCTCCGAAAGAGGTAAAAAGCTCTTTGCAGAATCGCAGAATATTCCCTTCGACAGAGAAAAGCTTCTCACCGCTCTTGACGATAACCGCACGGTTACTCTCCGCCTTGAAAACGGCAAGCTTTCCGATAACTTCATCTATCAGCTCCGCCGCGATAACGGCTGTAACTGGCTCTTTGTAAGCCGTTGCTGCGAACCCGAAAACAAAGACAGAGTCAGAAGCAATGACCTTCGCATAACCGTAAAGGGCGAATTCACCCCCTTTATTTACAACACTCTGAACGGTGAAATTGAAGAAGCCGATTATAAATATGTCGGCGGCAACACCGTTATCTCAAAAGAAATGTTTGATTATGACAGCCTGCTCCTCAAGCTTGTTGACGGCAAAACAGCTCCTGCTGCAAACAAAGCTGAAAAATCATTGCCTGAAAAAGAGGTTAAGGTGCCTGCTTTTGTACCCTTTACGCTCTCAGAGCCCAATGTTCTTCTGCTCGATATGGCAGAATTCAAGGTTGATGACGGCGAATATATGGAAGAAGAAGAAATTCTCCGCCTTGACAACATTGCCCGTGAAATAGTCGGTCTGCCCGAAAGAGGCGGCAGCGTTGCCCAGCCCTGGGTTGTTGAGGACGAGCCTGCAGAGCACACCGTTACCCTGCGCTTCAGAATCAACAGCTGCATAGATTACAAGGGCGCAATGCTCGGTCTTGAGGACGCTGAAAAGGCTGAAATCGTTTTCAACGGCAACAAAATCCCCAACGATATCATCGGCTGGTATACCGATAAGGATATCAAGACCGTTAAGCTCACCGAAATCAAGAAGGGCGAAAACATTCTTGAAATCACGCTGCCTATCGGCAAGCGCACAAACACCGAATGGTGCTATCTTCTCGGCGATTTCGGCGTTTACGTTGCAGGCAGAAAGGCACAGATTATTCCGATGCCCGAGAAAATCGGCTTCGGCTCAATCGTTAATCAGGGAATGCCCTTCTACGGCGGCAACATCACCTATCACCTCGAGGCTGAGGGCGACTCAATGCAGATTGAAACAACCTTTTACAGAGGCGGCATCATTGACGTTAAGGTTGACGGCGAGCTTAAGGGCAACATCGCATATCCGCCCTATCTTCTCAACGTTGACGGTCTGGGCGATGGAAACCATAAGGTTGACGTTACACTCTACGGCAATCGCTTCAACTGCTTCGGTGCAGTTCATATGAGCGATGCAAGACGCTCATGGCACGGTCCCGACGCATGGCGCACAGAAGGCGATGAATGGAGCTATGAATACATCCTCAAGGATGTAGGCATTCTCAAGAGCCCCATCATCAGAGCCGAATAAAACCGAATAAACACAACAAAGCCGTGTGCAGAATCTGCACACGGCTTTATCATTTAATAATAAAATATTAAATAAACATCCCTGATGTTTATGCTCCGTCGCTTTTATCGACAGACAGAATTATTCTTCGATTGCTTCGATGAGCTTATCCATTGCCATTTCGAGGAGTTCAAAGGGGATGTTGAGAGGCGGAAGCAGACGTACCTTTGTTTTGGCACTCAGAACAAGAACCCCCTTTGCCATTGCAGAAGCAATAACCTCCTTGGCAGGCTTTTCGCATTCGATGCCGAGCATAAGTCCTCTGCCCGAAACACTTTTAACGCCCTTTGCTTTTTCAAGCCTTGAAACGATATATTCGCTTCTCTTGCAAATCTCAACCATCATTGCATCATCAAGCCTTCTGAGAATGCTCAATGCACCTGCGCAGCAAATGGGGTTGCCGCCGAAGGTTGAGCCGTGAGAGCCTGCGGTAAGAATATCCTTAACCTTTTCGCCCAGCATTGTGCAGCCCAGAGGCAATCCGCCTGCAAGACCCTTTGCGGTTGAAACGATATCGGGAGTGATGCCGTAGTGCATATAGCTGTAAAGCTTGCCTGTTCTGCCGTTGCCCGTCTGAACCTCGTCAATGATAACAAGCATGTTCTTCTCTTTTGCGATTTCGCAAACACCCTTTACAAAATCATCATCGAGAACATAAACTCCGCCCTCGCCCTGAACGGTTTCCATCATGATTGCAGCGCAGTTGTTGCTTTCGGCAAGCTCTTTAACACTGTCAAGATTGTTTGCCTCTGCATAAACAAAGCCCTCGGGGAAAGGACCGAAATCCGTATGGAAAGTATCCTGACCCGTTGCGGCAAGAGTTGTTACCGTTCTGCCGTGGAAGCTGTTTTTAAGGGTGATGATTGTGTGGTTACCCTCGCCTTTGTTAACAAGCGCCCACTTGCGAGCTGCCTTGATTGCGCATTCGTTTGCCTCTGCACCCGAGTTTGAAAAGAAAACTTTTTTCATACCCGTTCTTTTGCAGAGCATTTCTGCAAGCTCAGCGCAGGGCTTTGTATAATAGAGGTTTGAGGTGTGACCAAGCATCGAAGCCTGAACGGTTATCGCCTCAAGCCATTCATCATCCGCAACACCGAAGCTGTTAACGGCTATGCCGCTGCCGAGGTCAATATATTCATTGCCCTCCTCGTCGTACATCAGCGCACCGTTGCCCTCCGAAAGCTCAAGAGGAAACCTCGCATAGGTATTAGCGATATATTCTTTATCCTTATTGATAATGCTCATGATTTATCCTTTCTCAGCTCTGCACAAACATTGTGCCGATACCTTCATCGGTCAGAATTTCAATGAGAAGCGAATGGGGCACTCTGCCATCGATGATGAACACCTTTTTAACACCCCTGCGGATGGCTTCTCTGCAGCAGTCAACCTTGGGAATCATGCCGCCCTTGATAATGCCTTCGTTAACAAGCTCTGAAATTTCGCTGACATATATTTTGGGAATGAGGGTTGAGGGGTCATTCTTATCGCGGAGAATTCCGTCGATATCGGTCATTGAAATCATGCTTTCTGCGCAAAGCTCGCCTGCAATTTTTGCAGCTGCCGTATCAGCATTGATATTATAAACGTTGCCCTCATCGTCAACACCTGTTGTTGAAACAACGGGAACATAACCCATTGAAAGCAGGTCATTGATAACCTCGGTATTTACATCTGTGATTTCACCGACAAAGCCGAGCTGCTCATCCTTCATTTCAGCCTTGATGAGGTGACCGTCTGCACCGCAAACGCCAACCGCTTTGCAGCCCTTGCTCTGAAGCAGGCTTACAAGATTCTTGTTAACCTTGCCTGCAAGCACCATCTGAACGATATCCGCAGTCTCCTTATCGGTAACACGCAGACCGTTTACAAATTTGCTTTCTTTTCCGATTTTGCCGAGCATTTCGGTGATTTCGGGGCCGCCGCCGTGAACAAGAACAACCTTGATGCCGATCTGCGAAAGCAGGGCAACATCGCCCATAACGGCATCTTTAAGATCTTCGTTAATCATTGCGTTGCCGCCGTATTTGATAACAACTGTTTTGTCCGAATATTTCTGTATGTAGGGAAGAGCCTCAACAAGAACCCCTACTCTGAGTGCGTTTGAAATGTCCATATTTTCCACCTTAAGTTCTGTAATCTCCGTTGATTTTAACGTAATCATAGGTCAGGTCGCAGCCCCATGCGGTTGCATCATAATCTCCGCTCTTGAGGTTGATGAGAACCTGAATTTCTTTTTCGGTAAGTATTTCTTTTGCCTTTTCTTCGCTGAATTCAACGCCTGAGCCGTCAACGCAGACAACGATTTCGCCTGCTGCCGATTTGAACGCAACATCGATTTTGGTAACGTCAACATCAGCTCCGCTGTAACCGATTGCGCAGAGAACTCTGCCCCAGTTTGCATCGGCGCCGAACATTGCAGCCTTGAAAAGTGATGAGCAGATAACCGATTTTGAAACGGTAACGGCTGTTTCTTTTGAATCAGCGCCCGTAACAATGCATTCAAGCAGCTTTGTTGCGCCCTCGCCGTCACCTGCAATCATTCTGCACAGATATGTTGTAACCGCATTGAGAGCTTTGCAGAATTCGTCAAAATCCGCACCCTCTGCAGTAATTTCTTCGTTACCTGCCATACCGTTTGCAAGAACGGAAACCATATCGTTTGTTGAAGTGTCGCCGTCAACGCTGACCATATTGAAAGAGCTCTTTACATCTTCGCTGAGCGCTTTCTGAAGCATTGCAGGTGAAATTGCGGCATCCGTTGTTACAAAAACAAGCATTGTTGCCATGTTGGGATGAATCATGCCCGAGCCCTTGGCAATACCGCCGATTCTGCACTCCTTACCGCCGATTTCAAACGAATACGAAACGCATTTTTCAACCGTATCGGTAGTCATGATAGCGTTTGCCGCATCATCCGACGAAGCGTTAAGACCTTCAACAAGAGCGGGAATTCCGTTTGCGATAGGCTCGATATCAAGAGGCTGACCGATAACACCTGTTGAAGCAACGATAACATCGTTTGCGGCAACTCCGAGCTTTTCGGAAAGCAGAGCGCACATCTTCTCGGCAATTTCAATGCCGTTTGCATTGCAGGTGTTTGCATTGCCGCTGTTGCAGATAACCGCCTGAGCATAACCGTCTGCAATGTTGTTTTTTGTAACTGTTATGGGTGCGCCCTTAACAAGGTTTGTTGTGTAAACGCTTGCAGCGGCAGCTTTTTTCTCGCTGTAAATAAGAGCAAGGTCTTTTTTGGTTTTGTTTTTTCTGATTCCGCAGTGCACTCCGCTTGCGGTGAATCCTTTTGCAGCACAAACGCCGCCGTTAATCTGTTTCATTTTATTATCCTTTCAAATCAAAGGCTCAGACCTGTTTCGGGGTCTGCACCCATGAGAATATTCAAGCATTCAACTGCTGCGCCCGAAGCGCCTTTGCCGAGATTATCGTATCTTGCAATAAGAAGAATCCTTTCGTCATTGCCCTTTACGGTTATCTCCATGCAGTCTTTTACGGCGAGAGCGTTTGCGCCGAGCATTGCATCCTCGCCCAAATCGTCAGCATATCGCACAAAGCTGCCGTTGTAAAGCTTTTTATATGTTTCTATGATATCCGAAACACTCTTTCCCTCGGCAAGGTTTGCCTTGAAAAGAGGCACGGTAACAGCCATTCCGCTGTAAAAATCCGACACTATCGGGCAGAAAACGGGAGCATTTTCAATGCCTGTGATTGCCTTCATCTCTTTAAGATGCTTATGCTCCTGCGTGAGAGCATACTGACGGGGAGCAGCATATTTTGTGCCCCTCGAGCCGTTTTCATATTCGGCAATCATCTTTTTGCCGCCGCCGCTGTAGCCCGTTATTGAATGGCAGGTAAGCAGCGCATCGGCAGGCAGGATGCCTGCTTCAACAAGAGGATAAACAAGAGCGATGAATCCGCTTGCATGGCAGCCCGGCACCGCAACACGCTTTGAATTCTTTATCTTTTCAAGATGTGCCGCCGAAAGCTCGGGGAAACCGTAAGCCCAGTCTGGCTCGGTGCGGTGAGCCGTTGAGGTATCGATAACCTTAACATCGGGGTTATCAATCAGCGAAACGGATTCTCTCGCAGCCGCATCGGGCAGGCAGAGAAAAGCTATATCGCAAGCGTTAAGAGCTTCTTTTCTTGCAGAAGCATCCTTGCGCTTTTCCTCGGGCAAGGTTATAAGCTCAATATCTTCTCTTATGTTAAGGCGGTCAAAGATGCGCAGACCGGTTGTGCCCTCTTTGCCGTCAATGAAAATTTTTGTTTTCTTCATAATAATATACCTCGGGAATTAATATGCGTATAATTATACATATTTGTTTGTATAAAGTCAAGGAACAATTGCATATTTATGAATATTTCGGCAGATTTATGCAATATAAATTCTGTTTGCGCTGCCGTTTGTGCAATTTGCGCCAAATAATATGTAACAGAGTATTTCAACTCTGTTTTTTATTCATTTCTCAAAACCTTTCGTTTTGAAACAATCTCATTTTCAAGCTTTTTACCGCTGAAATAATCCCTGATATTGCCGAGTGTTATTCCGGCAATTCTTTCAAGTGCTTCCTGCGTCAAAAAAGCCTGATGCGATGTTACAAGCACATTGGGCATGGCAATCAGCCTTGCAAGCACATCGTCTTTTATAACCGTATCGGAGAGATCCTCATAGAAAAATTCGCTCTCTTCCTCATAAACATCAAGCCCTGCGCCGCCGATTCTGCCCTGCTTTATTGCGGCAATGAGCGCCTCGCTGTCAATCAGCGCACCTCTTGAGGTGTTGAGAATATAAACTCTTTCTTTCATCAGGGAAAGCGATTTTTCGTTAATGATGTGGTGGGTATCGCCTGTTAACGGACAATGGAGCGAAATAACATCGGAACGCCTGAACAGCTCATCAAGAGAAACATATTCAAGAAAGCCCTTTGACGGTGCGGGGTCATAGGCGATGATGTTCATGCCCATGCCTTTGCATATATTGACAAACGCCATTCCGATTCTGCCCGTGCCGATAACTCCCACCGTTTTGCCGTGAAGGTCAAACCCGACAAAGCCGCTCAGACTGAAATTATAGTCCCTTGTGCGGATATAAGCTCTGTGGGTTTTGCGCACGAGAGTGAGCAGAAGCGCCATGGTATGCTCGGCAATAGCATAGGGCGAATATTCGGGTACCCTTGCAACGGTTATGCTCCCGTTTGCCGCAGCAAGGTCAACATTGTTGTAGCCTGCGCAGCGCATGGCAAGCATCTGAACGCCGCTGTTTTCAAGCACCCTTATGGTTTCGGCTCCGATATTATCGTTAACAAACGCAACAACTGCCTGCGAGCCCTTTGCCATAACCGCCGTTCTCGGGCTGAGCTTTGATTCAAAATATTCAAGCTCTACACCGTAGTCTTTTTTAAGCCTGTCAAACCAGATTCTGTCATAAGGCTTAGTATCAAAAAATGCTGCTTTTATCATAAAATCACCCGAGGATAGTTTATCCTCGGATGACGGTAATTATTTATTTAAGCTTATGAATAAACAAGCCACTGAGAAGCTTGGGCTCAAACCATGTTGATTTGGGAGGCATAAGCTTGCCTGCATCGGCAATATCCATCAGCTCACGAAGAGTTGTGGGATACATTGAAAATGCAAGGCACATATCATCGTTTGCTCTTCTTTCAAGCTCGCCGAGGCCTCTGATGCCGCCGACAAAATCGATTCGCTTGTCTGTTCTGGGGTCATCAATGCCGAGCACGGGAGAAATGAGATTATTCTGGAGAATCGAAACATCAAGCGCATCAACGGGGTCGTTTGCATCAAATGTTCCGTCTTTCGCCGTAACCTTATACCATTCGCCGCCGAGAAGCATTCCGAAGGTGTGAGCCTTTTCGGGCTTGTAAGCTTCTGTACCAACCTTTTCAACGGTGAATTTTTCGCTGATTTTTGCGATAAACTCTTCCTGAGTGTTGCCGTTCAGGTCTTTCATAACGCGGTTATAGTCCATAATCTCAAGCTCATCGCACGAGAAAAGAACCGCAAGGAAGAAATTGAATTCCTCGCTGCCGTCAAATTCGGGGAACTGTTCACGGCGCTTAAGACCAACCTTAACAGCGGATGCCGCTCTGTGGTGACCGTCGGCAATATAAAGATAATCAACGCTCTTGAAAAGAGCCGAGATTTCAGCGGTGATTTCGGGGCAATCAATAACCCATACGGTGTTGCCGATGCCGTCATCCGTAACAAAATCATAAACGGGAGCGTGGCTTTCTTTCCAACTGCCGAGGATATCCGCAAGCCTCTCCTGCGGACGGTAGGTCAGGAAAATCGGGCCTGTGTTGGCATCGCAGTAATCAACATGGTTGATTCTGTCAGCCTCTTTATCTGCTCTTGTAAGCTCATGCTTTTTGATGATGTTATTGATATAGTCATCAATCGAAACACAGCCGACAAGACCCGTTTGCGCTCTGCCGTTCATAACCTGGCGGTAGATATAGAATCTGCTTTCTTCATCCTGCTTGCAAATGCCGTCAGCAACAAGCTTATCCATATTTTCTCTTGCCTTGAGATAAACCTGCTCGGAATAGAGATCTGTTCCGTCCGGCAAATCAATCTCAGCCTTGTCAACATGAAGGAATGAATAAGGGTTACCTTTAACCATTTCAGCAGCTTCCCTGCTGTTCATAACGTCATAAGGGAGCGCCGCAACCTTTGCAGCAAATTCAGGAACGGGGCGGACTGCCTTGAAGGGTCTGAAAACAGCCATATTATCATCCTTTCGGTTAATACTATCGGTTATTATATTTATAATAAAAATACAAACATATTTTACATCACGGCAAAGCTTTTGTCAATTTACAGTTTCACAAAGGTTTTTACTGTAAACAGATGTTTTTGGTGAAAGTGCTTGAAAAAACAAAAAGCCGCCCCGAAGGGCGGCAAATTCTGTAATCAATAATTTGAAACCGCTTTAAAATATTCCGTATATTCTGCAGCAGTTGCCTCATTCGTGACTTCACCGGCGGTATTCTCATCAAAGTAATATCTGAACGGGTCAAAAAAGGCTCCTGTTTTTGTATAATGAACAGAATCTGTTTCGCCGAATTCTGCTTCGGCTTCATCCATTTCTTCAAGAACAAATTCATAGCATTCTTCTATTTCTCCAATTTCAGAGGCATAAACAGTCCGAAGCTCGTTGCCTGTAATCTCCCTGTATTTTTCTTCAGCATTTCCGAGAGCGGTTTTGCATGCATCGATTTTTTCGCGGTTATCTTTTGCGGTAAAATATTCCCCGTCTTTCATATTCTGAATAATCTCCAGAACAGAACAAGCTTTAAACATATAATCGCTGAAAGCATTTGACTCGCTAAAAGTAAGCTCTCCCGTAAGATCAAGAATCCTCTCGACCTCCGAATACAAAACATCGTTCAGGTAAATCCTGTATTCCTGAATATCTGTTATGTATTGCTGCAGCTTATTATATCCGTCGCTGCATTCCTGCAGAGTAACACATGAATTAACATTTTCCTCAGCTTTGATTTTCAGGTTGCAGTATGCCCTGAGAACATAGACATCTTCACCTGTCATATCATTCAACACATTAAGAGCTGCCTGATACTGACCATTGATTGCATAATCGGATGCACGCTGAATTTTTCTGTCGGGGCTGTTTGCAATAAGATTGACAATAACTGCAAAGACAATCACCACAGCTATAACCGCAGCCGCCGCAGTTGCAAGAAACATCATTTTCTTTTTCTTTTCTGCTTGATTAAAAATTTCAATAAGATTCATGTTATCGCTCCTTATTTTTACAGTTTCACATAATAAGACAACACAAATTCTCAAAAGGTTCACAGATAGTGAAATTTTTATAAAAAAGCCGCCCCGAAGGGCGGCAATCATTCTGTGAATTAAATCAGTTATGCACTATATCCTGCCATACGAAGGCAACATCGGCGCCAACCTGAACAAAGGTATCGATTTCGTTGTTGTTGAGCTTTGAAACTCTTCTGAAGCCCTGCTTTTCAAACTCTGTGCAGAAAATCTGCGCCATTTCTTCCGATTTGAAGGTGATATGAGTTATAAGCCTGAACTGGTCACGGGGTGCGCCCGTTTCAAGACCGGGAACAAAGCCCGTGCACCACCAGTATTCGGTGTAATCCCTTGTGAAAATCGTTTCATATTTATTGCTGTGAGTTCTATCCCAAACGAAAGCCATTTCCATGTTGAGCCAATCCGCCTGCGGTGCACAGTTATAATGCGTACCGCCTGAGCCGACCTTTCTTGTATAAACGCCGACCTCTCCGCCTACAAACGCATAGCCGTACTGACCCTTCCACATCTGGATAAGCCACTCTTTGTTTTCATATTCAAACTTAACTCTGACGGTGTCGTAGTTCATCATGCCGAGAGGCGCCAGACTGTCATATCCCTCGTTGAAGCCGAAGTTATACTGCCAGCAATCCTTATCGTCGGTATAGAAATATCCTCCGTCGGGGTCATACTTATAGGAAAGCAGCTTTGCCGTTTCAAAATCAACATCCGTATCGGGCGGCACATACTGCGGCGCAACAGGCATTTTGAACACCTCTCTGAACGCCTTGTTTGTTGTTTGCGAAACCTTGGTCACAACCTCGCTGACCGTTGGTGCGCTTACGTTTTCGGAGGTCTGAACAGTCTGTGAAACATCAGTCACCGATACTGACGGGAGCAGCATGGAGGAGGGTTCGGTTGCGGGCAAATCAGCCTGCGTTAAATCCGTAGCTGCAGTTATAGGACTATACACATCTGCGGTTTTTTCTTCCGTTACGGATGCGCCTTCCGGTTCAGATAACGACGGTTTGCTCTGGCTGAAATAATTGAACACCAGCACGCAGACAACCGCTGTCAGCACAACCGCAACCGCCGCAACGGCTATAACAATTTTGTTGTTTTTCATCAGTTTTTCTCCTTTAAATCGGGTGTGGGCAGCGCCCACCCTCAACTATTCACTATTCTCTATTCGCTAAAAATCGGGTATTCTCTGATAAATGCATTGATAAACAGAGTGCCCATATCCATAGCAACAAGAACGGTTTCGCCGTTTTCTTTTGTCAGGAATGTCATTCCCTCGCCCTCACCGCCGAGCAAGTTTCTGTCCAGATGCTTTTCAACCTCACCGTTTTCAGGGTTGATTTTATAAATCGCCTTTGTTTCATCGTTTGTTGCGGCATAGAGAATTCCGTTGTGGAATTCAGCGCCCTGAATTGACGGCACGCTGAACGAAAGCGGAATTTCTTTAACGAATTTCATTTCGTTTGCGGTGTCATAAACCAGCAGCTTTGTCGGTTTTTTCGAATGGTCGGTGCAGTAGAGATAACCCGTTTCACCGTCAACGCACACCCACGGCAAGCCTCTTGTTATAACCTCTGCATCCATTATGTAATAATCAACAAAATCAAGAGTTTCGGCATCGTAAATACCGATTATCGGATAATCCCATACCTTACTGTCCTCAAGTCCGGCATAAATATATCCGTCATAAAAACTCAGTCCGCCGATATGGGCAATGCCGTAGTTTTCTTTAAGCTCCTCGGGAATAGCGGAATAATCAGCATCGATAACAGTTCTTGAATCTGTTTTTGTTCTGATAAGAGTTGTTTTTGAGGAAAAATAAAAGGTTTCGCCGTCGGTTGTCATTCCCTGCGAGCGGAATATTGCACCTATGCCGACAACGTTCGTTTTTGCCGTATCAGTATGCTCTGCTGACGAAAATAAATCTATTCCGTAAGTCAGCACGGAAAACGGAATAAAAACAACTGCCAGCACAGTTGAAATCAGCTTTGTTAACAGAATCTGAAAAGCGCTCATAAATTTTCCTTTCCTTTTTATATTTATCCCAAATTATAGCAAAATTAAGATAAACAGTCAATTGTTTTGCGGTAAAAACAGATTTCGGTTGTTAGTCAACAATTAAGCTGCCCGAAACTCTTTTATATTCGGCAAAATAACGATAAATAATGCTTGAAAAAATTGACATAATATTATAAAATAGTTAATTGGTAAAGTATGTTCCAATTAAATAACTGAAAGGACGATTTGAAATGAGCTTACTTAACAAAAAAACAGTTGACGACATTAATGCAAAGGGCAAGAAGGTTCTTGTTCGCTGCGATTTTAACGTACCCCTCAAGGATGGCGTTATCACAGACGAAAACAGAATCAACGCAGCTCTGCCCACAATTCAGAAGCTTATAAATGACGGCGCAAAGGTTATCCTCTGCTCCCACCTCGGCAAGCCCAAGAACGGCCCCGAAGCAAATTTCTCCCTTGCTCCCGTTGCAAAAAGACTCAGCGAAAAGCTTGGCAAGGACGTTGTTTTTGCAGCTGACGACACAGTAGTCGGCGAAAATGCAAAGGCAGCAGTTGCAGCTATGAACGACGGCGACGTTGTTCTTCTTGAAAACACACGTTTCCGTGCAGAAGAAACAAAGAACGGCGAAGCTTTCTCAAAGGATCTCGCAAGCCTCTGCGAGCTCTATGTTAACGATGCTTTCGGCGCAGCTCACAGAGCTCACTGCTCAACAGTAGGCGTGACAGCATTCGTTGAAGAAGCTGCAGTAGGTTACCTTATGGGTAAAGAGCTTCAGTATCTCGGCAACGCTGTTGAAGCTCCCGAAAGACCCTTCGTTACAATCCTCGGCGGCGCAAAGGTTGCAGATAAGCTCAACGTTATCGAAAACCTCCTCAACAAGGCTGACACTCTTATCATCGGCGGCGGCATGGCTTACACCTTCCTTGCAGCAAAGGGCTACGGCGTAGGCAACTCCCTCCTTGATGAAAGCAAGATTGATTACTGCAAGGATATGCTTGCAAAGGCAGAAGAAAAGGGCGTTAAGATTCTTCTTCCCATCGATGTTGTTACAGCAGCAGGTTTCCCCAACCCCATCGATGCTGAAATTGAAACAGAAGTTTATGCAGCAGATGCTATCCCTGCTGACGTTGAAGGTCTTGATATCGGTCCCGCAACAGCTGCTCTCTATGCTGACGCTGTTAAGAGTGCAAAAACAGTTGTATGGAACGGCCCCATGGGCGTTTTCGAGAATCCCACCCTTGCAAAGGGCACAATCGCAGTTGCAAAGGCTCTTGCTGAAACAGATGCAGTTACAATCATCGGCGGCGGCGACTCCGCAGCAGCTGTTAACACTCTCGGCTTCGGCGACAAGATGACTCATATCTCAACCGGCGGCGGCGCATCCCTTGAATTCCTTGAGGGCAAGGCTCTTCCCGGCATCGAAGCAGTTAACGATAAATAATTTTTGTGAAAACCAAGTTTTATAAAAATTCGTAAATCAAGTAAAATATTATCTGACCGTGTAGGGGCGGATATCATCCGCCCGCTTCACGTTTCTGTGAAAGGACATAAAAGCTATGGATAAATCACTTCGCAGACCTGTTATCGCAGGCAACTGGAAAATGAACAAAACTCCCGCAGAGACAAAGGCTATCATTGAGCAGATGAAGCCCCTCGTTGCTGATGCTGATTGCGACGTTGTTATCTGCACTCCCTATATCGACCTTTATGCTGCTATGGAAGCTGCTGAAGGCTCAAACATCAAAATCGGTGCTGAAAACTGCCACTGGGCTGTCAGCGGCGCATTCACAGGCGAGGTTTCCGCTGAAATGCTCAAAGCTGCAGGCGTTCCCTATGTTATCATCGGTCACTCCGAAAGAAGACAGTATTTCGGCGAAACAGACGAAACTGTCCGTGACCGTACAAGAGCTGCTCTCAACGCAGGTCTTAAGGTTATCCTTTGCGTTGGCGAAGTTCTCGAAGAAAGACAGCTCGGCATCACAGCTGAAGTTGTAAGAAAGCAGACAAAGGTTGCTCTTTCAGGCGTTTCCGAAGAAGAACTTGCAAACATCATCATCGCTTATGAACCCGTTTGGGCTATCGGCACAGGTCTTACAGCAACTCCCGCACAGGCTAACGAAGTTTGCGCAGTTATCCGTGCTCTCATTGCAGAGCTTTACAGCAAGGATGCTGCTGACAAGTTTGTTATCCAGTACGGCGGCTCAATGAACGATGCAAACGCAGCTGACCTTCTTGCTCAGTATGATGTTGATGGCGGCCTTATCGGCGGCGCATCACTCGTTGCAGAAAAGTTTGCAGCTATCGTTGCAGCAGCTTCGAAATAATTTAACCGTAGGGGCGGCCCTGTGTGGCCGCCCGTAAATATGAGTAGGGAATGGTCTTGGCTATTCCGAGTAATAAATAAGTGTAGGGCGGGATGCCCAAATCCCGCCGTTAATCTGCAATATGTTTTGCGGCGGCTTTAGAGCAAGCCGCCCTACGTGATGTTTATTTTAATTACGGAATACTCAAGAGTGTTCCCTACAATAACCAAATTCAGAAAGGAATGTTTGAAAATGAGCAAAAAACCCGTTCTTCTTTGCATCATGGACGGTTTCGGCAGAAATGACAGCGATTACGGCAACGCAATTTCTTCCGCTAAAACTCCCAATCTTGATAAAATCATGAAAGAAAATCCCATGACCTATATCGGCGCTTCCGGCATGGACGTTGGTCTGCCCGACGGTCAGATGGGTAACAGCGAAGTCGGCCACACCAACATCGGCGCAGGCAGAGTTGTTTATCAGGAACTCACAAGAATCACAAAGTCAATCAGCGACGGCGATTTCTTTGAGAATGAAGCTCTTCTCGGCGCAGTTGAAAACTGCAAAAAGAATGGCTCAGCTCTTCATCTTATGGGTCTGCTTTCAGACGGCGGCGTTCACAGCCATAACACTCATCTTTACGGTTTGCTTGAGTTAGCAAAACGCAACGGTCTTGAAAAAGTGTTTATTCATTGCCTTATGGACGGCAGAGATGTATCCCCTACATCAGGTAAAGATTTCCTTTCAGCGCTTTATAAAAAATGCGCTGAAATTGGTGTCGGTGAAATTGCAACCGTTGAAGGTCGTTACTATGCAATGGACAGAGAAAGAAAGTTTGACCGCGTAGAAAAAACCTATCGTGCAATGACTGCTCTTGAAGGACCCAAGTTCGCTTGTGCATGCGAAATGATTGAAAAGTCATATAAGAATGAAGTAACAGACGAATTCATCGTTCCTTGCGTAAGCGAAAAAGCAGAAGCAGTCAAAGACGGTGATAGCGTTATCTTCTTCAACTTCCGTCCTGACAGAGCAAGAGAAATTACAAGAGCTTTTGTTGACCCTTCATTCGACGGTTTTGTAAGAGATAAGAAGCTCGACCTTTATTATGTTTGCATGACCCAGTATGAAGCTGATATGCCTAACGTTGAGGTTGCATACAAACCCCAGAGAATTGATATGCCTATCGGTGAAGTTTTCAGCAAGGCAGGTCTTAAGCAGCTCAGAATCGCTGAGTTCACAAAATATGCCCATGTAACATTCTTCCTCAACGGCGGTGAAGAAACTGTTTATGAGGGCGAAGACAGAATCCTTATTGATTCTCCTAATGTTGCAACTTATGACCTTCAGCCTGAAATGAGTGCATATATTGTAACAGATACACTTCTTGAAAAAATCAATGCCGATATGTATGATGCCATTGTGCTCAACTTCGCTAACTGCGACATGGTTGGTCACACAGGCGTTTTTGAGGCAGCAGTTAAGGCAGTTGAAGCTGTTGACACCTGCGTTGGCAAGGTTGCGGATGCCGTTATGGCAAAGGGCGGCGTAATGCTTATCACCGCTGACCACGGCAATGCAGACAAGATGTTTGAGCCCGACGGCTCGCCCTTCACCGCTCACACAACAAACCCCGTACCCTTCATCGTTATGGGTTATCCCTGCGAGCTTAAAGAGGGCGGCAAGCTTTGCGATATTGCACCCACAATGCTTAAAATCATGGGTCTTGAGCAGCCTGCACAGATGAGCGGCGAAGCTCTTATTAAATAAAAAACAAAAAATCAAGGGACTGTCGATGACAGTCCCTTTTTTCGTAGGGGCGATTCAAGAATCGCCCGAAAACTTTATTCGAATTTGATTCCGCAGAGGTCTCTGATTTGCTTCATAACCTGCGACACTTGTAAAGCTCTTTGCCTTGTCACTTGGTAATATTCATCGCTCGGATCAGCTATAAAACGTTCAAATCCGAGCGCCTCATAGCCCATCAGTTTTTCTTTAGGCACATCGCCGATAATCCCTTGTATATCACCGTTATTGGCGGTTATACTCATGTTGATAAGCTTCGAGATTGATTCAATTTTTATTGTTCCCTCGTCGCCGAATATCTGCGAGCCCAATCTGTCCTGACCAAGCTTTGAATATGTAAAGGTAATTAACTTGTCAGGGTACAACAAACCTGCTGTTCCGCTGCCGTCTGCACCGCTTTCCATAAAGTGTGCGCAGGCGGTTATTTTTTCGGGCAGACCGAATAAATCAAGCGCCGGATAAACGCAGTAAATGCCCAAATCCATCAAGCATCCCGTTGCAAGGGCAGGATTAAAAATGTTGGGAAGCTCGCCTCTTTTATAAGCGGGATATTTTGAAGAAAGCTGCGAAAAATCGAAATGCGCGCTTGTTATTTTACCGATTTTTCCGAGCGCTTCTTTAAGCAAATCTCTTGCAGGATTGAACATATACATAATCGCTTCAACATAGATAAGCCCTTTTTCATCGGCAAGAGCCTGCAATTCTTCAAGCTCCTCGGGCTCAACGGTTATCGGCTTTTCGCAGATAACATGCTTGCCGCTCTGAAGCATAAGCTTCGACTGCTCATAATGAAGTCTGTTAGGGCTTGCGATATATACGGCATCAAAATCGCCGTTTGCAAATTCGTTGATATCGGTATAAATTTTTTCTATTTTGTTTTCAGAGGCAAATTTGTTGCCGCTTTCGGCGGTGCGCGAAAAAACCGCAACAAACTCCGAGGAGCAGACCTCTCTTGCACCGTCGATAAAGGATTTTGCAATCCAGCCCGTGCCGATAACTCCGTAACGCATATTAAAGCTCCTTTGCCATGGCTGTTCCTCCGCCGAGAGAGCAGAGAACTTTAAAGCCGTTTCTTTTATAAAACCTGATTGCGGCGGTATTATGAGAGCCGACAATCAGCATAACACCCCTGACATTTTTGCTTTTCAGATGTTCAAGCAATGTTCCCATAAGCCTTGTGCCGTTGCCGCTGCCCGTAAATTCACGGTTGATATCAATATGGAGATGTGCAGGATATTTTTTGCCGAAAAAGCTGTAAATAATCTGCTCGCCGAGCGGAAGAATACAGCTGCCGATTCCGTATTTACGGAGCTTCTGCATATAGGGGGCAAAATTTTTGCGGTAAGTGCGAAAATTCTCAGCACAGAGAATATAACCTTGCGCTGAACCGTTTTCATCTTCAAGAACAAACACATTCTGCGGCTCTTTTTCGCAGTAATAATCGCAATAAACCGCAAGCAGTTTTTCTCTTTCAACGGGGTCTGTTCCGGCTTCAATCGGTCCGGTGTTTACGCACACCTGCCGCACATCTTCAAAATGTTTTTCTTCAAAAGTTCTGATTTCAAGCATAGTTATATTTCAACCGTGAATTCAGCTTCGCCGCTGAACGGAACATTCATTTCTCCGTAAGCAAAAACGGCATCAATTTTTTCATCAGCAAAAACTTTGACAGTTGCCTTGCCCTCAGCTTTGGTATACTCAACCGAGATAACACCGTTTTCGGTTGTGATATGACCCTTTGCACGGTTCATTCCGTCAACAAAAACGGGGCTGATAACAGCTTTTCTGAATGCAACGCTGCCCTTTGGCTGACGGATACCGAGAAGGCTTGTAAAAATATTCTTCGTAACTGCGCCGAACATCGGGTGATTGCGCGAATCTCTGCCGTTCCAGTTTTCCCAGATTGTTGTTGCGCCGTTGCGTGCCATATATGCAAACGAAACATCCTTATCGCTCGTCATAAGGTCGAAAGCGAGCTGACCGTGACCGTTTTCGAAAAGCCAGCGAGTGAGAACTTCGGTTGCGATAATGCCCGTATCATACATTCCAAGCTCTGCATATTTGTTGCAGACCTTCCTTTCAACCCGTTCATCGCCGAGACCAACCTGCAGAGCAAGGCTTGATGCGCCTTGAATATCGCCGCAGAAGGTATCCTGCGCAGGGCTGTAATAAGCGGCAACAATCGCACGCTTGACTCTTTCGATACGCTCGGGCAGATGAGCTGTTTCGTTTTCTCTGCCGAGGATTTCT
Source organism: Acutalibacteraceae bacterium (assembly GCA_045589555.1). Lineage (GTDB taxonomy): Bacteria > Bacillota > Clostridia > Oscillospirales > Acutalibacteraceae > CAG-177. The sequence continues at coordinate 12,420 of JAZNPG010000064.1, read as the reverse complement.
CCTGCCTCAATCACCTGCTGCATAAACTTTACATAAAGACAGGTGTTAACATATGATTCGGGAATTTTAATCATATCAGGCGTGCACCAATCGCCAAGGCACCAGCCATCCTTTTCTTCACGGCAAATAAAGCCGAATTCGCTTCTGCTCTCAAGATAATCAAGATAACGGAGCATCTTCGGAAAGAATTCATCGAGAATATCTCTGTCGCCGTAAATCTTATAGAATTGCATCGGCACTTCAACAATCGCACCGCCCCAGCCAGAGGGTCCGCCACCGCCGCCCATGAGGGGTGCGGTATGCTGAACATGACCCGATATTTTGCACTGACAGTCGGAAATATCATAGAGCCATTTGCGGTAAAACTCACGGCAATCGAACATGAGCATAACCGTTTCGGCGCAAAGCTGACCGTCGCCCGTATATCCGAGACGCTCTCTGTGAGGGCAGTCCGAGGGCACGCCGCTGTGCATATTTCCGAGCTGAGTTCTGATATATGCATTGTAAAGCCAGTTGAGATTTTCGTTATCGCTTTCAAACGAACAGGAAACAGGGCAATCGGAATGAACAACATCAACCCTTACAACCTCAACATCGGCATTAACCCTGAAATAACGGAAGCCGTGCCATGTGAAATGGGGAATATATTCACGGTCAGAGCCGTCGGTTATGAATTCCTCGCTCTGATATCCGTCTTCAAACTGAATGCCGTACCATTTTCTGGTTTCATAAAGCTCTTCTGCGTAATTGGCAACAATTTTTTTGCCTTTTTCGGCACATTTAAAAACTGCGTAGCCCGTGATATTCTCGCCGCAATCATAGAGCTTTCTTTCACCCTCATCTTTAAGAAGTACGGGAGTTATCGTTCTGATAACCTTATCGGCAGGTGAAAACTGAATATGGAATTCACTTTCGGGAGCAGCAACTTCGGTGCTCTGCGCAAAATCCTCCTCGTCTTTCGGGCAGAGGGTATAATCGTGCTTTTCGCCGTCATAAAGGTTGTTGAATGTGATGAATCCATTATGGGAAAGGGTTGATTCATCACTGATAACTCTGCCGCTTTCCTTTTCAATGAGGTAACAAAGCTTGGGGTCGCCGAATTTAACAACACCCTCTGCGTGACGGCTTACCTGATTATAATAACCGTTGCCTACTATAGCGGTCAAAACATTTTCGCCGTCATAGAGATAATCGGAAATATCATATTTCATGCAGTAAATTCTGAACGACATCTCATCGTGAAGAGGATAAACCAGCTTGCTTAAGTCACGCCATTCATAGCAGGTTGCGTTGGGCACAAGCAAATCTTCGCTAACTTTTTTGCCGTTGATGAAAAGCTTGAAAAAGCCGAGACCGCAGATTATGATTTCAGCCTTTTCACCCTTTTGGGCGGTAAAGGTTTTTCTGAAAATCGGCGCATCGCTGCCTGTGCATTCAATCCATTTTGCATCTTTAAAAATCTGTGCGTGAGTCATAATCAATCCTCCTGCTCATTAAGCTCTTCAAGGCGTGCGTTCCATTCTTCCCATTCTTCCATGAGAGCAAGCTGCTCCGCCGTGAGCGTTTCAATATTTTTTGTATATTCAATTACCTTTTCGTAGTCTGCCGAAACCTCGGGGGTTGAAAGCTCGGCTGTGAGCCGTGAGATTTCGCTGTCAAGGCGGTCAATTTCCGCCTCTCCCCTTTTGATTTTACCGCTCAGACGGTTGATTTCGCTTGCACGTTCCTTGCGAAGCTTATATTGGTTAACCTTTGTCTGAGCTTTTTGCGGTCTGGCTTTTGCCTGGTCGAGAGCAATCTGCGCATAATCGTTATAGTCGCCGTCGAATTTTTCAAATCCGTCGGTTTTCATTCTGTAAATCTTCGTTGAAAGCTTGTTAATGAAATATCTGTCATGCGAAACGGCAATAATCGTGCCGTCAAAATCTTCAAGTGCGGCTTCGAGCACCTCTCTTGACGGGATATCAAGGTGATTTGTGGGCTCGTCAAGCAAAAGCACGTTTGCGCCTGAAAGCATCAGCTTGAGCAGACAGAGCTTTGCTTTTTCACCACCGCTCAAATTATCAACATTTTTGAATACATCGTCGCCCCTGAAAAGGAAAAGCGCAAGATAGCTGCGCACCTTTGTTTCGGTAAATGTGCGATGCTCGTCCCAGATTTCATCGATAACGGTTTTGCCACCTCTTAAGCTTTCAAGGCTCTGGTCGAAATAACCGATTTTAACATTCGCTCCGAAATTATAGCTGCCCTCATCCGCCGACTGCTGGCGGGTCAGAATCCGCAGCAACGTTGTTTTGCCGCAGCCGTTTGAGCCGAGAATAAAAACACGCTCTTTTTTATAAACGGACATATCGGCGTTTCTGAAAAGCACCTTTGAGCCGAATGCCTTTGCAAGGGCGCTTACCTCAAGAACATCGTTGCCCGTTTCGCATTCGAGAGTAAATTTCATACGCATTTTCGCGAGAGATGGCTCGGGCTCAACAAGTTCCGCCTTTTTCTTTTCAAGCATTTTACGCTTGCTTTCGGCAGTAATAAAATTTCTCTCTCTTGCGAAAGACCTCTGCTGCTCAATAATGCCCTCGATATGCTTTATTTCAGCCATCAGGTTTTCGTATTGGCGTCTTTCGCTTTCGAGACGTTCTTCTTTAAGCTTGAGGTAGGTTGAATAATTGCCTTTTGTGCAATGGGAGCGCCTGTTGGCAATTTCAACCGTTTTATTTGTAATGCGGTCAAGAAAATAACGGTCATGGGATATAACAATAACCGTACCTTTATAGCCCGAAAGAAATCCTTCGAGCCATTCCGTGCCTGCAATATCAAGGTGGTTTGTGGGCTCATCAAGCAAAAGCAAATCCGAGCCGCTTAAAAGCAGTTTGCACATGCTGAGCTTTGAGCGCTGACCTCCGCTTAGTTTATCGCAGGTGAGCGAAAAATCATCCTCGCTGAAACCAAGACCGATGAGCGCTGCCCTTGTGCGGCTTTGATAGGTAAGACCATCCTGCTCCTGAAACGCCTCGTGCAGCTTATTCTGCCTTTCAATCAGCTCTTCTCTGCCGCCAAGATGCGAATCAATCGCTGCAGCGATTTCCTCCATCTCTTTTTCCATCTGCATCAGATGCTCAAAAACGCTCAGCGCTTCATTATAAACTGTTCTGACTGAGCCATGGCAGGCATGCTGCTCAAGATAACCGACCTTAACGAATTTTGAAATAAATGCACCGCCCTCGGTTGGCTCAACCTCACCCGTTATAACTTTAAAGAGCGTGGTTTTACCCGTTCCGTTTGCACCGATAAGACCGACAAAATCGCCCTGATTCACGTCAAACGAAACATTTTCAAACAGCACCTTGCCGCCAAAATCAACTTTTAAATTTTGTATACTGACAACTGCCATAATAAATCCTTTAAAACTGTTTTAGATGCGTGTTTCGATAATTTCAAGCTCACCGTTGAGCTTATATTCACCTGCTGCTGCAGGGATAAAAATGCTGTCGCCCTTTCTGAGTGAAAGAGCTTCGCCGCAGCATTCAAGATTGCCGTTGCCGGCAAGAACAAGCAGCGAAACAAATGAGTTTTCGTCTGCATTATCGATGAAATCGCCGCTTATATCAAGCTTCCATGTTTTGAAAAGCGGGCAATCTGCAAGGAGCTTTTTCCCCTCGTTGTAAAGTTCTTCACCTTTACAAAAATCAGGCTGCGAATATTTTTCGAGTTTTGTAACGGCAACGCCGTCTGCAACGTGCAGTTCCCTTGGTTTTCCGTCGTTTCCAACTCTGTTATAGTCATATATTCTGTAGGTTGTGTTGGAGCTTTCCTGCACCTCGGCAAGTAAAATACCTTTACAGATAGCGTGCAAAGTGCCCGATTCGATAAAGAAGAAATCGCCCTTTTTCACCTTAACCTTATCGACATATTCGGTAAGGGTGTTGTTTTCGATAGCAGCTTTAAACTGTTCGGGCGAAATCTTATCCTTGAATCCGAGAATAAGGTGGGCATCTTCATCGCAATCGATGATATACCAGCACTCAGTTTTACTCTGACCTCTGCCCGTTTTTTCGCAATATTCCTTGGTGGGGTGCACCTGCACAGACAGGTCATCTCTTGCATCGATGAATTTTATGAGAATCGGGAAATCAGAAAAGTTGGCTGCATTCTTACCGCAGATTTCGGGATAGCTTTTAACGGCATCGGGCAGAGATACTCCCGCAAGCTCACCGTTAACAATGCTGCCGAAGCCTGAGGGATGGCATGAAAGCATCCAGCCCTCCGCTGCGTTGGCTTTTTCTGTTTCAACATTATACTCTTCAATAAGTTTTCTGCCGCCCCAGATTGTTTCGGAAACATAGGGCTTCAATTTCATGGGATAAAGCTTCATATTTATACCTCCAATGGGTGAAAATTACCGTATTTGTATTATTCTATCATATTTGTCCAATAATTGCTATAGAATATTTACGGGAGGATGAAAAAATATGGATAAAAATTCAAACAAAGCAAAAATTTTTTATTACGAGAGAATAAGAAAGCAGCTTCCGTCTTTGAGCGAAAAGAATATGCTGCTCCTGCAAATCAGAGAAACCTCAGCAAAGCTCGACGCTGCACATAACAGATTCGAAAATGAATGCGACGAGGATTTGCTGGATTCAATCATCTATGAAATTCAATCGCTGAAAGCGCTTTACCGTTATCTTTTGCGCATGGCGAAAGAAGAGGGCTTGCAGTGCGCCGAAATCTCGGTTTTCGGCAGGGAGGTTATCTGATGAACGGATATTTCATCTCAGGCGCCGTTATCTGCGCCGTTTGCGTTACTGCATGGATGATAAAATGCGAGAAAGGCGGAAAATGCGTTATGCTTTCCGCCCTTCAGGGGATTGCCGCAATTTTTGCGGTTAATATAATCGGTATGGTAAGCGGAGTTTCGCTCAGCGTTAACTGGTATACTCTCGGCACAGGTGCGCTTCTCGGCGTGCCGGGGATTATCGGCATGCTGATGATGAATGCTTTTTATAATTAATTACATAAATATTAAACAAGCTTGCAGCTGTCATTCAACGTACACTGCAAGCTTGTCTGATTTGTTTGTTTTAAATTCAGCCTATATCGGGCTCGCTGTCAAGAATTACAACAGGGTTTTCAAAGCCCTCTGTTTCAAAAATCACTATCTCGTTTTTGCCCTTTTTAAGGAAAGGTGCAGGCAGATAAGCCGACCTCTGCGGTCCAACCTCCCAATGTCTTGAGAGCACCCTGCCGTTAACAATGATGATACCCTTTTTGAATGAAGGCAGTTTCACAAAGGTGTCGCAACATTCATCAACCTCAAATTCTCCCTTGAGAAGCACGGGTGTTCCGTCAAACGCATCAACGCCATCTTTGAAAGTCACTTTTGAAATATCATCGAAAGGCAGAGTATAATTCTGCCAGTGATAAACGAAGTTGTTTCCGAAACCTATCCCTTCGGTTATGCCCTTGCAATCCTTTAAGTGTGCGCCGTAATTGACCCTGCCCATGTTTTCCACAAGAACGGCAAGCTCCGCACCCTCTTCGGGAATGCTGACCCTGCACTGCGGCTTTTCATCGTTTCTGTACTGAATACCGACGAATTTGCCGTCAAGATAAATATAGCCTCTGTCGTGAACCTCCTGAAGCCTTACATCCTGCTCATCTCTGGGTCCTCTGACATGAGTTTTATAGAGCACGTAGCCATAGCCCTGACCAAGTTTCTCCATGGTTTTAGGCATAACACTTTCAACGGGAATGCTCAGCGAACCGAGTGCATCGAAAAGCCTTGCGCTCTGAGTAAGCTTAACCTCGCCGTAATTCATCCTTTTGACAGGTGCAGGCAGCTCAACATCGGGAATGGGAGCATATTTGGCAATAACCTCACGGAATTTAAAATATTTCTCCGTCGGATCACCATATTCGTTAACGGGAGCATCGTCATCATAGCTTGAAACTGTGGGCTCATAGAAATCATAGCAGTTTGCTCCGTTCATATAGCCAAAGTTTGTTCCGCCGTGGAACATATATGCTGAAACGCTGCCGCCAAGCTTAAGAATCTCATCAAGAGCTTTGGCTGCATCCTCCGGGTCACGACTGTGATGGTCTTCTGTCCAATGGTCAAACCATCCGTTCCAGAATTCAGTGCACATAAGAGGTCCGTCGGGCTGATATTCTCTAAGGCGCGCAAACTGTTCCTCTGCCCTTGAACCAAAGTTAGCTGTTTTATGTATTTCAGGCACCGTGCCACCCGTAAGCATCTGGTATTCCGCACCGTCGGAGGTAAACAGAGGCACATTGATTCCCCTGTTTTTAAGACCCTCTGCAAGGTAACGGATATATTCGCTGTCGTCACCATAACTGCCGTATTCATTTTCAACCTGAACAAGAATAACGTTGCCGCCTTCGGTTATCTGATGCTTTGCGATTCTGGAAATAAAATCATCAAAGAAACGGTCAACCGCAGCAATATAGTTTTCTTCCATGCAGCGAAGCTGAATATCGCTGTTTTTAAGCAGCCACCAAGGCAGGCCGCCGAAGTCCCATTCCGAGCAGATATAGGGACCCGGTCTGACGATTGCATAAAGGCCGAGCTCTTCTGCAATTTCAAGAAACTTTTCGATATCGAGCATATCGGAATAATCAAAAACACCCTCCTGCATTTCATGCAGATTCCATGCAACATAGGTTTCAACCGTATTGAAGCCGCAAGCTTTGAGCTTGATTAATCTGTCTCGCCAGTATTCGGCAGGCACTCTGAAATAATGGATTGCACCTGCAATAACTCTGAAGGGTTCGCCGTTCAGATAAAAACCGTCTTTTTCAATGCTGAATTTTTTCATAATGTCACCTCAATCAGGCAATTCTTCTCTTTCATAAGGGAATTCACTGAAAACCTCAAACTTCTTGGCTCTCATCCAGAGCGAAGGGTTAACCTTAACGGTAAATCCGCAGCCATTGGGAGTGAGCCATTCATGCATGGGATATTCGGGAATTCCGTAAGCGGCAAGGATTGCCATGATAACCCCGCCGTGAGTAACGATTGCGGCAGATGTTGTGCCCGTTTTCATAAGACCCTCGGCAACCTTTTCAAAGGTTTCGCAAACCCTTTTGCCGAATTCCTCGTTGCTCTCACCAAACGGAGGCGCAACACCGCTTTCACCTGCAAGCCAGTGGGGAAAAACAGGGCTTTTTTCAAGTTCCTCGGCGGTTTTATTCTCAAACTCGCCGAAATTATATTCTATAAAACCATCAATTGTGATGGGCTTGTTGTCAGGATAAAGAATCTGTGCCGTTTTGACGCAACGCTTGAGCGGACTTGTAAAAACCGCATCAACGGGCGGAAAAATCAGCTCCTTTTTCATTTCGAGAAGCTGCTCGCAGCCCTCGGCGCTGATTTCAACATCGGTATGACCGATATATCTGCCCTCAAGGTTTTCATCCGTAAGAGCGTTTCTGATAAAATGAATGGTATATGACTTCATTTTTCCTCCAAAAAACATTCGGAATTTCTGTTCATTATTGCCAATATACAATTTGTATAAAATATTATATAATATATACAATCTGTAATGGTAAGGGTGAATTGAATGGAACGAAATTTTCCCATAATTCTTTGTGAACTCAGAAAAGAGAGAGGTCTGAGCCAGAAAGAAGCAGCCGCAAAGCTCGGCATTTCGCAGGCTCTGCTCTCGCATTATGAAAAAGGCATCAGAGAATGCGGTCAGAGCTTTCTTATAAAAGTTGCGGATTTTTACGGAGTTACCTGCGACTATCTTTTGGGCAGGTCAACATCGCGCAACACCTCGGGCGCACTTGAGCATGTTATAGAGGACAGCAAAAACGATATCACTCCCTCAACGAAAACGTTTATTAAAGCAGGCATACTGCTCAACGAAATCATGCGCAAGGAAAACGCTCTTGAAGGCGTTAAGATTGATATGCTGCTTGCAGTTGCGCTTTACAAGGTTATTCTTCTTCAGGCTGCCGCAGGCAACTTGCCGAAAAACTGGGCAGGCAGAGCCAATGTTGACGGCAAAATCTGCTGTACTCCGGTTTATCTGGGTATTGCCGAATATTCGGCTTACAGCGCAATTAATCCGAAGAAAAACAAAAACCCCATGCCCGATGCGCCTGTACCCGATGCGATAAAAACGCTCGTTGCTGCCGCAGAGGATTTCATTGTAAAGGATGTTCTCGAAAAAACTCCGCCTATGCCAACAAAATATGTAAGATAACCGTATAACAGCCGCAGGTTTTTACACCTGCGGCTTTGTTTATATATTATTCTGCAAGAAGCGATTCATAAAGGGCAATGTATTCTTTAGCTGATTTGCCCCAGCTGTTATCGCATTTGAGAGCTCTCTTGACAAGCTTTTCCCAAAGCTTTTTATCCGAATAAGCAGCAAGCGCTCTTCTGATTGCGTCAAGCATATCATAAGCATCATAGCTCTTGAAGGTGAAGCCGTTGCCCTTGCCGTCGCCGCAATCGGTGATTGTATCCTTCAAGCCGCCTGTTTCTCTGACGATGGGCAGTGAGCCGTAACGCAGAGCAACCATCTGCGAAAGACCGCAGGGCTCGCTCTTTGAAGGCATGAGGAATAAATCGCTGCCTGCATAGATTTTTCTTGCCATATCGGGCACAAATCCGAGGCGAAGGCCAACCTTTTCGGGGAACGCTGCAGCAAGCTCCTTGAAGAAGGATTCATACTCCCAATCGCCCGAACCGAGCACTGCAAGCTGAACATCCGTTGATTCAAGAATTTCCCACATAACTCTCTTGATAAGGTCAAAGCCCTTATGCGAAACAAGCCTTGAAACAATACCGATAACGGGAGTATCCGCATTAACGGGAAGGCTGAAAAGCTCCTGAAGAGCAGCCTTGTTCTTTGCTTTGTTTTCGGGCTCTTTTGCCGAATAGTTGAAGAAGATATCCTTATCGGTTTCGGGGTCATAATTCTTTGTATCGATACCGTTGAGAATACCGCTTAATTTATAGCTTCTTTCTTTAAGAATGGGGTCAAGCCCATGGCTGAACCAAGGGTCAAGAATTTCGCCTGCATATGTGTTGCTTACAGTTGTTACCTTGTTTGCGCATTCAATTGCGCCCTTCATCAGATTGATGCAATCGCCGAATTCAACAAGCGAGGTTGCCTCTTCGCCGAGACCGAAAACATCGCCCAGAATTTCCTTGCCGTATTTGCCCTGATACTGAATATTATGAATGGTAATAACGGTTTTGATGCCGGTGTAGCCCTCTTTTGCGCCATAAATTGTTGTGTAATAAACAGGCACAAGGGATGTCTGCCAATCATTGCAGTGAATTATATCAGGCTTAAAATCGATATGGGGCAGAATTTCAAGAACTGCTCTTGAAAAGAACGCATATCTCTCTCCGTCATCATAGTGACCGTAGAGAGTGTTTCTCTTGAAATAATATTCGTTATCGATAAGATAATAAGTTACGCCGCCTGCCTTTGCTTCAAAAACGCCGCAATACTGCCTGCGCCAAGAAACGGGAACCATAATGCTTGTAACAAATTTCATGGATGCGCGCAGCTCTTCTTTAACTGTACCGTAGAGGGGCATAACCACTCTGCAATCTACTCTGCGTCTTTTAAGAGCCTGAGGCAGGGAGCCTGCAACATCTGCAAGTCCGCCGCTGGCTGCGAAAGGCAGAGCTTCGCTTGATGCATATAATATCTTCATATGATCACTACCTTTCTTTGATTATTCAATAATCACAGTTGTGTAATATTTACCGTTATATCTTGAAACGCCTACACCGATTTTGGATACGGAATCGCTGTGGATAAGCGAGCTCATTGACCTTGCAACATCTGCATAAAGACGGCTGCCGCCGTATTCGGTGATAAATGTCATTCCCCTTCCGGAAATCTTATCCTGATATCCGGGCATTGCGCTGAACGAGCTGTCTGACCTTGCAACAGCGTTGAGGTCTGCAGAGAGAGCCGCTCTGCCGCCTACGGATGCACGGTCATTATTCACTTGAGTAATAATGTTGCTTGCAAGAGCATCGTCCCTGCCGACGTTGATTTCAATATCAGGCAGGAATCCGTTATCGGAGCGGGATTCCTCCGCCCAGATATCGGTTGTTACCTCTTCGGTTACCTCAACCGTTAACGCTTCCGTTACAGGCTGACCGTTTTCATCAAACACAGGTGCGCCATGTTCATCTGTCACCTGCTGATAAACGGTTTCAGGCGGCACGGGTTCTGCCGTTGTTATGCTGTTTTTATCAACGGTTACCTTCACAATCTCCGTAACAGGCTTTCCGTCCTCACCGTAAGCAGGGCTTCCGTCCTCGTTTGTAACATAAACAAAGCTGTCCTGCTCAACAAAGGGAGATTCCGTTTCCTTTGCCGCTCTTGTTGTTCTTTTATAGGTATGGTCTGAAGAAACACCGGGGCGCACATACTCTTCAACCATAGTGTAATAGATAATATCGCCCGATGCGTTGGTTTCGCTCGCTTGAACAATTTTTGTTTCAATAACCGTGGGTTCAGCGGTGATTTCTTCGTCGCCGCCGATAACTCCCGTTACCAGCAGAACGGCAATAACCATCAGCACCGCAAGAAGCACAACAAGACCTGTAAAAATATTTTTGGTAGACATAGCTTAAAACTCACACTTTCTTAATAACCGTTTTGACCGAATCAGATAACGATGCCCTTTCCGATATAAACGGGATAATTCGAAGCGCCGCAAAGCTTCTTATTAGGTTTAACAACAACTGCCTTATCAGCAATAATGCATTCCAGTTCGGAATTATCGCCGATGTAGCTGTCCTGCATGATAATGCAGTTTTTGATTTTAGCGCCCTTTGCAACCGTAACACCTCTGAAGAGGATGCAGTTTTCAACCTCACCGTCAATCTTACAGCCGTCAGCGATAAGGGAATTCTTAACCTTGGAGCTAATGCCGTAAACTGCGGGGAACTGGTCTCTGACTTTGGTGTAAACGGGATTTGCAAAAAGAGCTTTTCTGTTTTCGGGTTTGAGTAGCTCCATGCTGATTTCATAGTAGCTGCGAAGAGATTCAAGAGTTCTTACGAAGCCCTTTACCTCGTAGCCGTAAACAGCAAGGTAGCCGAGATTCTTTATAACGATTGTTTCAAAATCATCGATTCTTGCTCCGTGAGCCTCATGAAGAAGACGCTCAAGCAGAGTTCTGCCGATAACCATGATTTTAAGAGAATAGTTGACCTTGCTGCTGTAGCAGTCAACATATCTGTCATCGGTAATTCTTCCGTTAGCATCCATTGTAAGCTCTGTTGCGGAATTTGTTGCGGGAGGAATTCCGTTTGCATATGCGATGGTGATATCAGCATTTTTTGCAATGTGAGCCTTTACAAGGCTGTCATAATCAATGTTGCAGACAACGTTGCAGTCCGCCATAACAACATAATCCTTATCAGAGCTGCTGATATAGCCGATTGAGCCGTAAAGAGAATCAGCCTTGCCCTTGAACATACCTGTTTCGGGTGTGTTGAAAGGAGGCAGAATGGTCATGCCGCCTCTTTTTCTGGAAAGGTCCCAGGGCTTGCCGTTGCCGACATGGTCCATGAGTGAGCGGTAGTTGCTCTTTGTAATAATTCCGACCTGAGGGATACCGGCATTAACCATGTTGGAAAGCTGGAAATCTATAAGACGGTATCTGCCTGCAAAAGGCACGGAGCCCATGGTGCGTAAAGCGGTAAGCTCGGGCAGCACCTCATCATATGCGTTTGAGAAAATAATACCGAGAACATTCTTTGCAGCCATTATTCAACACCTCCCATATCTTCATCAACCATTGTCTTAGGAGCAACCTTTGCACCCTTACCGATGGTTACGCCGTTACCTATAACGGCAACACCCCAGTCATCAACATTAGCCATATTTTCGGGGCTTTCGCCTACAACTGCGCCTTCTTCGATAACCGCATTTTCTGCAACTATCGAATACTGGACAACTGCGCCCTTTTTGATAACAGTACCGGGCATAACGATTGAATATTTAACCTCTGCACCCTCTTCAACGGTTACGTTTGCAAAAAGAACGGAGAAATCGATAGCGCCGTTTATTTCGCAGCCTTCGGTAATCATTGAATTTTCAACCTTTGCATTCTCGCCGATATAGTGGGGAGGAGCTACGGGCGAACGGGAATAAATTCTCCAGTCATCATCATTGAGGTCAAGGTCAACCTTGGGATTGAGAAGGTCAAGGTTTGCATCCCAGAGGCTGTTGATTGTTCCGACGTCCTTCCAATAGCCGTCGAACTGATAAGCAAACATTCTCTGACCGTCGCCGTGCATTGCAGGAATAACGTCATGACCGAAGTCATTGCCTGAACCTTCTTTTGCTTCGTCTTCGATAAGATACTGTCTGAGCTTCTTCCAGTTGAAGATATAAACACCCATTG
>JAZNPG010000063.1:0-7690 GCA_045589555.1 Acutalibacteraceae bacterium | reverse complement strand
GATATAACCCATATTGCTCAACTCCTCATTGAGCATTCTTACAATTCTGTAAGCGTAGGATATTGAGATGTCCAGTTCTTCTGCAATATCGCTCGCTTTCATAAAGCCTTTTTCCATTCTGAATATTTCTCCTTTCAATTTTTTTATTTAGAATGGTTGTTTGCCGTTCTCCCGAAGTTCGAGTTCCGACAGGCACTCCTCATATTTCTACGGGCGCTGTGCCGTCAGCCTTTCGGCTGCGCTCGCTTTCTTTTAAGAAAGGTCTTGGCGGTTTGTTCTCGTCGGACGGTCATTCTATTGTAGTCAGAATACTAAACTAAATTGTTTAGGTTATCTGTATTATACTAAACAAATCTGTTTATGTCAAGTTTTTGTGTTAACAAACTTAAACAAAACTGTTAAGTTTTTGTAAAAGCATATTGACATTACTAAACATATTTGCTATACTACAGTCAAACCCGACGAAAAGGAGTGCTTAATATGGCAATCGGTGAAAGAATAAACTACTTACGCAACTATCTCGGAATGACGCAGAAATATCTCGGATTGGAAATCGGATTTCCCGTTGCATCTGCCGATGTCCGTATTGCACAGTATGAAACCGGTTCAAGAACACCCAAGGCTGAAATAACGGCAGCCATTGCGGACGCACTCGGAGTTGCACCCGAAGCGCAGAATGTTCCCGATATTGACAGCTATATCGGACTGATGCACACTCTTTTTGCATTGGAAGATATTTACGGACTGACAATAGATGAGTCTGACGGAGAAATCTGTATTAAATTAAATAAAGAAAATAAAGATACATCTAATATTCTTCCTATGCTCTCTGCCTGGAAAGAGCAGGCGGATATGCTCAGAGCAGGAAAGATTGACATTCACGATTACAACAAATGGAGATATAATTTCCCGAAGTACGACAACACTCAGAAATGGGTGAAAATTCCTATCGACCTTTCGGACGAACTTAAATAAGAAAAAAATAACGACAAAAAACCCTTAACCGTGATAATCCACAGTTAAGGGTTTAGTCGTTTATTGCAGAAATTTTATGAGTTTGATAACCTGCAAGCCAATGGGAAATCGCAATGATAATGCCCGAATCGTGTTATCAAAGTGTTATCAAAGGGATATTCTGAACCCTGAAAGCCTTGATTTTACTTGGGTTTGGCTCTTTGGGGAATTATTCCCACTCGATTGTGCCGATGGGCTTGGGAGTGAGGTCGAGGAGAACACGGTTGATGCCTTCGACCTCGCTGGTGATTCTGTTTGTGATGTGGTGAAGAACGGGGTAGGGGATTTCTTCGATTGTTGCTGTCATTGCATCGGTTGTGTTGACAGCGCGGATGATTGCGGGCCAGCCTTCATAGCGTGTGTCATTTCTTACGCCAACGCTCTTGATATCAGGGATAGCGATGAAATACTGCCATACTTTTTCTGCAAGACCGCACTTATCGAATTCTTCACGGAGAATTGCGTCTGCTTCGCGGAGTGCTTCAAGTCTGTCACGGGTAATTGCACCGAGGCAGCGTACGCCGAGACCGGGACCGGGGAACGGCTGACGGTAAACCATTGCGTGGGGCAGACCGAGAGCTTCGCCTACTACTCTTACTTCATCCTTATAGAGAAGCTTAACGGGCTCAACAAGCTCCATAGCCATATCTTCAGGGAGACCGCCTACGTTGTGGTGAGCCTTAACACCCTTGGACTCAATGATATCGGGGTAAATTGTGCCCTGTGCAAGGAAGGAAATACCCTCAAGCTTGCTTGCTTCTTCATCAAAAATCTTTATGAATTCATTGCCGATAATCTTTCTTTTTGTTTCGGGATCGGCAACGCCCTTGAGAAGATCAAGGTAACGGTCGGTTGCATCTATATAAATAAGATTTGCGTCAAGCTCTTTGCCGAAAACATCGATAACCTGCTCGCTTTCACCTTTACGCATAAGACCGTGGTTAACATGAACGCAAACAAGCTGTTTGCCGATTGCTTTTATAAGAAGAGCTGCGACAACTGATGAGTCAACACCGCCTGAAAGGGCGAGAAGAACTTTTTTATCGCCAACCTGTGCTCTGACTTCGGCAACCTGTTCTTCAATGAAAGCGTTTGCAAGCTCGGGTGTTGTGATGCGAGCCATTGATTCGGGGCGTACATTGTTTTGCATAATTTTTTACCTCCGTTACTTTATAATCAGTTTGTATAGTTATCGAAATATCCCTGAACAAGAACAACGGGGGTGCCTTTGTCGCCCGAGCCGCTTGTGAGGTCGCAGAGTGAACCGATGAGGTCGGTGAACTGGCGGGGAGTTGTGCCCTGAGCTGCCATGTTGCCAACAAGGCTGCTGCCGTCCTTTTCTTCAATTTTCTTGGAGATTGCTTCTTTAAGAGCATCGCCGCTGAGGTCTTTGAAATCGTTATCGGCAAGGTATTTGAGCTTGAGCTCGTTGGGAGTGCCGCTCAGACCTGCTGTGTAAGCGGGTGAAACGCAGGGGTCTGCGAGCTCCCAGATCTTACCCTGAGGATCTTTGAATGCGCCGTCGCCGTAAACCATAACCTCAATGTTTTTGCCGCTTGCTTCCTTGAGAAGCTGCTGGGTTTTGTAAACAAAATCGGTGCAGTCTCTGGGGAAGAGCTTTATTGAATCTTCCGTGGATTTGTTTGAGCCGAGAAGACCGAACTTTTCGTTGCAGCCGCTGCCGTCAACAGGAGCGGTAAGAATGTCATCAAGACCGCAAACGATTTTTGCGCCTGCTGCTTTGAGAATTTTTTTGGTTCTTGCTCTTGTGTGAATGTCGCAGGTCAGGATGCAGTCAGCATAGTCAAGAATGCTTTTTGCCTGGTTTGCAAAAATGATTTCAACTTCTGCACCTGCATCGGTGATGATCTGTGAATAATAATCAACATAATCAACACCTGTGAACTCGTGCTTGTTTTCACCGAAGAGCTCACGGTATTTATCGAGGGAAAGAACATCGCTATAGGGATTAATGCCTGCGTCGTCGAGCTGGTCATAGGTGAGGAGGTGGTTGCCCACTTCATCGCTGGGATAGCTGAGCATGAGAACAACCTTTTTTGCACCCATGGCAATACCCTTGAGGCAGATAGCAAAGCGGTTTCTTGAAAGAATAGGGAAAATAACGCCTATTGTTTCGCCGCCGAGCTTTGCTTTAACATCTTTAGCGATAGCATCAACGTTTGCGTAGTTGCCCTGGCTTCTTGCAACAATTGATTCGGTTACGGCAACAACATCCTTGTCGCGGAGTTCAAAACCGTCATACTGTGCGGCTTCAACAACGCTGTTGCAAACTATCTGTGCAAGATCATCACCCTGACGGATGATGGGGCAGCGGATGCCTCTTGAAATTGTACCTGTTCTTCTTTCCATTTGAAAGTCCCCTTTAAAACCTTATCAGCCAAAAGACTGAAAGGAAAAATTTTTACAAGATATTTTATCACTCTTTTTTGGAGAAATCAAGTATAATGATGTATAAATATACGGCAAAAAATACGCTGTATTTTTTTCTGTTTGACGGAAAAAATAGCATTGGGTGATATAAAATGGTATATATAACAGTTTCTGCATTAGTTGCTTATATCATTGGCAGCATAAATTTTGCGGTAATTTTTTCAAGGCTGATTCACGGCGAGGATATCAGAAATTCGGGCAGCGGAAATCCCGGCGCAACAAATGCGTTCAGAATTTACGGAAAAAAACTCGGTGTTGCGGTATTTATCTGCGATATATCGAAAGGTCTGATTGCGGTTGCTGCGGCGAAAATCCTTGTTGTTATTTTTGACGCACCGCCCGAAACTATGCTTGCGGCAGGATTTTTTGTTCAGCTTGGTCATGTTTTGCCGGTTTTTCACGGATTCAGAGGAGGGAAAGGCGTTGCAACCGCTCTGGGAACAGCCTTTGCGCTTATGCCGCTGACGGCGGTTATCCTGCTCGTTTTGTTTGCCGTGATTCTATTTATAACAAAATATGTTGCCGTTGCATCGGGAGTATGTGCGGCGGCATATCCTGTTATTGCGTATTTTCTCGGAGGAGAAAACTCAACGGTATATTGTGTATTTGCCGTTGCCTGCTCGATGCTTATTCTTATCCGCCATATCTCAAATTTCGGACGTCTGAGCAGGGGAGAAGAAGGAAAAATCAAATAAAGAAATAAAACTCTGAGGCTGCAAAAAGCGGTTTCAGAGTTTTTGAATTTACAATGAAAAAATATGATTTTTGGTATTGACAAATCAAAAAAAGAGGTATATTATATAGAAAACGCTTTAGCACATAAAAGCTTTAAAGCTTTAAAGATTTAAAGGAGCGAAAGGTTATGGACAAACTGCCTATCTGGATAACAATTGGTGTTTATATTGTTATCATGGCAATCATCGGAATCACTCAGGGTAAAAAAGCTAACTCAATCGCTGACCTTACGGTTGGCGGCAGAAATGCAGGCGCATGGCTCTCTGCTCTTTCATACGGCACCGCTTATTTCTCGGCAGTTATGTTCGTAGGTTATGCAGGCGGTACAGGCAAGGGCTTCGGCCTTTGGGGCATTCTTGCAGGTATCGGCAATGCTGTTTTCGGTTCATGGCTTGCATGGAAGGTTCTTGCAAGAAGAACAAGAGATGTTTCGGCAAGGCTTAAAATCAAAACCATGCCTCAGCTTCTCGATTCGAGATATTCAAGCCCTGCAATGCGTCTTTTCGCTTGCGTAGTTATATTTATATTCCTTATTCCTTATTCGGCATCCGTCTATAAGGGACTTGCTTCCATTGCAGATATTCTTCTCGGTATCAAGGTTGAATACTGCATGATTATTATTGCAGTTGTTGCCGCTCTCATGCTTGTTTTCGGCGGTTACCTTGTTCAGGCAAGAGCCGATTTCTTCCAGGGTATTGTTATGATGTTCGGTGTTGCACTTCTTATTGTCTGTGTTATCCGCTGCGATGCCGTAAACGGTCTTCAGGGTCTTAAGGAATACGCTCAGACTCAGGGAGTTCAGCCGAGCGCAACAAACGGTCTTCCCAAGCTTAATGCTGATCAGTGGATTTCCCTCTGGGCAACCGTACTCATGACAAGCTTCGGCACATGGGGTCTGCCTCAGATGGTTCAGAAGTATTACGGCATCAAGGATGACAAGCAGGCTAAAAAAGGCATCACAATCTCAACATTCTTTGCAGTGCTTGTTGCAGGCGGCGGATATTTCATCGGCTCGCTTTGCTACAGATATGAAGAGATTTTTGCAAGTCAGGGGCTTGCAATCACGGGCGACGGCGCAATGCCTCAGGATTATATTGTGCCCCATATGCTTGCAAATTCCGAAATTCCCAATGTGCTTCTCGGCATCGTGCTTGTGCTTCTTATTGCGGCATCGGTTTCAACCCTTTGCTCGGTAACCCTCACGGCAAGCTCAACTCTCACCATCGACTTCATAAAACATTTCAAAAAAGATATGAGCGAGAAAAAATCATCATTTACAATTAAGGCATTATGTGTTATATTTGTAATATGTTCGTATCTTATAGCGAATTCGGATACCCCCATTCTTGATATGATGAGCTACTCATGGGGTATTATCTCAGGCTCCTTCCTCGCACCCTATGTTATCTCCCTCTATTGGAAGAAGATGAACACCAAGGGCGCATGGGCAGGAATCCTCGGCGGCTTTGTTATTGCCTTTATCCCCGGCGCAGCCAAGGTTATCAGCGGCTTTGTTGAAAACGGCACGCTCACATGGCTTGCAGGCAAAGGCCCCGTGTTCGCCTGCATCGCAATGATTGTTTCGCTTGCACTCTGCTTTATCGTCAGTGCGGTTACAAAGCCCACCAATGAGAAGGAGACGGAATTCTTCTACACCGGCGAGGTTGCAGCAGAATAATATGAATCGCATGAAAGGGTTATCCCTACGGTTAACTTTTCACTGTTCAACAATTATTTTTAATTGATAATTACCATTAAACGGATGGTCTTTTCGGGCTGTCCGTTTAAGGTCGTTTATATGAAAGGAAAGAAAATATGCCAATCACAGAATTTCTCGAAAAAAATGCGCAGCTGTACAAGGATGATGTTGCCCTTGTTGAAATCAATCCCGAGCTTCAGGAGAAGGGTCACATCACATGGCGTGAATATTCGCTTATAGAGCAGGGCGCAAACGGCAACGGCAGAAGCGAAATCACATGGGAAGAGTTTGACAAAAAAGCAAACCGCTTTGCAAGCCTTCTTCTTTCAAGAGGTATAAAGAAGGGCGACAGAGTTGCAATTCTTCTCATGAACTGCATCGAATATCTGCCCATCTACTTCGGTATTCTCAAGACGGGTGCTCTTGTTGTGCCCCTCAACTACCGCTACACTGCGGATGAAATCAGATATTGCCTCAAGCTTTCAGAGAGCGATGCAATCGTTTTCGGTCCCGAATTCACGGGCAGAATGGAGCAGATTTCTGACCGCATTCCCAAGGTGAAGCTCCGCTTCTATCTCGGTGCGGACTGCCCCACCTTTGCGGAGAGCTACAACAAGCTCGTTACATACTGCACCTCAAAGAAGCCCGAAATTTCGGTTTCGGATAACGAATATGCGGCTATATATTTCTCTTCGGGAACAACGGGCTTCCCCAAGGCAATTCTTCATGCTCACAAGGCGCTTGTTCATTCGTGCCGTGTTGAGCAGGCTCACCATTCGCAGACCAAGGATGATGTATTCCTTTGCATTCCGCCGCTTTATCACACGGGCGCAAAGATGCACTGGTTCGGCTCGCTGCTTGTGGGCGGCAAAACCGTGCTCCTCAAGGGTGCAAAGCCCGAGGGAATCATCAAGGCTGTTTCTCAGGAGAAATGCACAATCGTCTGGCTGCTCGTGCCCTGGGCTCAGGATATTCTTGACGCCATCGACAGGGGCGATATCGAGCTTGATAAATATACTCTTTCACAGTGGAGGCTCATGCACATCGGTGCACAGCCCGTACCCCCGAGCCTTATCAAAAGATGGCTTAAGGTGTTCCCGCATCATCAGTATGACACAAACTACGGTCTGAGCGAAAGCATCGGCCCCGGCTGCGTGCATCTCGGTGTTGAGAATGTTCACAAGGTCGGTGCAATCGGCAAGGCGGGCTACGGCTGGGAAACAAAAATCGTTGACGAAAACGGCAACGAGGTTGCAAAGGGCGATGTCGGTGAGCTTGCAGTCAAAGGTCCCGGCGTAATGCTCTGCTATTTCAATGACGAAAAGGCAACCAACGAAGTGCTTCACGGCGAATGGCTCCACACGGGCGATATGGCTCAGGAGGATGAAGACGGCTTCATCTACCTTGTTGACCGCAAGAAGGATGTTATCATCTCGGGCGGGGAAAATCTTTATCCCGTGCAGATTGAGGATTTCCTTCGCAAGCATGAGGCAATCAAGGATGTTGCGGTTATCGGTCTGCCCGATGCACGCCTCGGCGAAATTGCGGCGGCGGTTATTGAAATCAAAGAGGGCTTCAAGGCGGATGAAGAGGATATCAACGATTTCTGCCGTGACCTTCCCCGTTACAAGCGTCCGCACAAGCTGATTTTTGCCGAAGTGCCCCGTAACCCCACCGGCAAAATTGAGAAGCCGAAGCTTCGCAAGATTTACTGCGGCGAAAGCCTTGTTGCTTCTCAGGTTGAGATGAAGATGAACAAATAAAAGTGCAAAGTGCAAAGTTCAAAGTGCA
>JAZNPG010000062.1:0-4584 GCA_045589555.1 Acutalibacteraceae bacterium | reverse complement strand
AAGGGATGGATAAAGGTATAGCCCTTTTCGTCGCGAAGCTCAAGAGCCTTTTTGTAGGCGTCATCGTAAACGCCCTCTACAAGGCATACCTCAGCGCCGTAGCTCTTTGTTGCCTCAACCTTGGATATCGGAGCACTGTCGGGCAGGCAAATCAGCGACTTGATTCCGTGCTTTGACGCTGCAAGAGCAACGCCTTGTGCGTGATTTCCTGCTGAACACGCTATAACGCCTCTTGCTTTTTCCTCATCGGAAAGTGTAGCGATTTTATAGCCCGAGCCTCGCAGTTTGAAAGAACCCGTTTTCTGTAGGTTTTCGGGTTGCAGATATAGTCGGCAATCCGCCGCAATTCCGATTGAGGGAACAACCTTTGTTGCTCTGATAATGTCCTTGAGCACCACCTGTGCTTCAAAAATCTTGTCAAGCGTCAACATTTCACTACACTCCAATCGTGATAAAATAAAAACAAAAAAATCCCGTCTCTTAACTAAAAATAGTAAAGAGACAGGATTTCTAATACAAAAAATTAAAAATCTTGCGGTACCACTCTTCTTGCCGTCCCGAAAGGCGACCACTCACTGCGACCAACATCGCGCCCTGCTGTAACGGTCAGGCTCCGTCCTCCCTATGTATCAAAAGATTGGTTCGGGTAGGCTGCTCAGAGGAGAGCTCGCAAATAAGACCTTCCGTTGACTCGCACCATCCGTCAACTCTCTGAAGCAGGTACAAACCGCTTATTCCTCGTCATAGCTTTTATGGTAGTAAACTACAAAAAACACGACTAACATCGCTCCCCGCTGTAACGGTCGGGCTCCGTCTGCCTTACTCAAAAAATCTTTCAGGCTCGCCGCTCTGAGGTGATTTAGCCTTGATAAATCCGTCCGCCGATTCACACCAACCATCGGCTCTCTGATGCGGGATTGATCTGCCGCTCCTCGTCATTGCGTTTATGAGTTATTAAATTGTTGTCATTATAGCACCGTGAAAAACTGCCGTCAATTGCAAATTTTAACAAAAAATTATTCGCTTTATCGCTTTAAAGTTTTGCACTTTTAACAAAGTAGTGCAATGCATTATTTTTTAAAGATTTTTATAATTATTATAATATTTTTGTTAAAGAATTCTGAAGAATCGGTTTGTTTTTTTCACCGCTACACTTACAAAAACGGCAGAAATGATTTTGGATGTTGTGTAAGTTTTCTTGTATATGCGTGATAAAACGTTACAAAAATCTGTAAAAAATCATATTTACAAGATAAAATAATTCCAACATACTGCGAAAGGTTGATTAAATGAAACCTGTAAAATCTTTGGTAATTATTCTTGTTCTGATATTCGCTCTTACGGCTTGCGGAAAAACACCGCCTGAAATACCCGAAGGCGACAGACCCGAAAAACCTTTTGGCGACAGACCTGATATGCCGAATAATAATGTTCCGCAGGAAGTGTCTAATGAGTTCATTAAAAAAGACGGCAGAATATTATGATAAAAAACACATAACAAAAACCAAATACATTTCACCAAACCGTTTGACTTTCAGTGAGGCGGTTTTTTGTCTAAAACACCACTTTGTAAAAGTGCGCGATTATTTACGTCGTCAGAACGAATGTGAGTTTTTCTGTTTTTTGAAGCTAACGCTATAACGGATTTTTAATTTCAAAACTTTCAAAATAATCAAAAAATTAACATTAATAAACCCCTGAATGATTGCAACAATAATAAGGCAAACGCAAATTGAATTTGAAGGGGTGTAAACGAAATGTCAAAGAATAATTCAGTTGTTCCTCAGGCAAGAGCCGCTCTTGACCAGTTCAAGATGGAAGCTGCAAGAGAAGTTGGCGTTCAATCACCTCTTGAAGAAAACATATAACATATAGCGAGCTCCATGATAACACAATCAATATAATGTGCCGAAAGCCACCTTTGATTTGCAAAGGTGGTTTTTTAATGTTTATTGATTTAATACTTGAACAAATCGGGAACAAGTTGTATAATAACTGTATATTTATAAAATCACTCATACCGAGGTGAGATAATTGAATATAATGCATATGAAGTATGCTGTTGAGGTTGCAAAAGTGGGTTCGCTCAACAAGGCGGCGGAAAGTCTTTATGTAGCTTTGCCTAACATCAGCCGTTCAATCAAAGAGCTTGAAGCAGATTTAGGTATTACTGTTTTTGACCGCACCGCAAAGGGCATGGTGCTCACTCCCGAGGGAGAAGAATTCATCAGCTATGCCAAGGATATTCTCAAGCAGATTGACCAGGTTGAGAATATGTATAAAAGCGGTCAGGTAAAGAAACAGAAATTTTCTATTTCTGTTCCGAGAGCTTGTTACATTTCTGATGCATTTGCAGAGTTCTCCAAAACGCTTTCGAAGGATGCATGCGAAATTTTCTACAAAGAAACCAATTCGCAAAGAACAATCAACAATATCCTTAACCACGACTATAAACTCGGCATTATCCGATATGCGGAGAATTTTGATAAGTATTTCAAATCAATGCTTGAAGAAAAAGCACTCAGCTATGAAATGGTAACGGAGTTTTCTTATTGCCTTATTATGAGTGCCGATAATCCGCTTGCAGAGAAAGAAGAAATCACTTTTGATGATCTGACGGACTATATTGAAATTGCACATGCAGACCCCTATGTGCCGTCACTTCCGCTTGCAAAGGTTGTCAAATCGGAACTTCCCGATAACATTGACCGCAGAATTTTTATTTTTGAAAGAGCAAGTCAGTTTGATTTGCTTTCGCAGAATCCCGAAACGTTTATGTGGGTTTCTCCCGCACCGCCGGGTGTTCTTGAAAGATACAACCTTGTTCAGAAAAAGTGTGTTGACAATAAAAAGGTATATAAAGATGTTCTGATATACCGTAACGGATATAAGCTCACAGACCTTGATAAAAAGTTTATAACAGCACTTTGTGAATCAAAACGAAAACATCTGAATAATGAAATTTCCAAGACTCGTCAGTAAAGGACGGGTCTTGATTTTTTTATATCGATATGAGGGTTATCGATATTGATAATACCGATTGAACATTTTAATAATTCCCAACTCCTTTAAGTTTTGTTAAGATAGCTATGGTCAAAAGAGGGGAGAAATTACGGTGGATAAAACAGGAATAACCAAAGCAACCTTAGGCAGACTTCCGCATTATCTTCAGCTTCTGCGAGAGCTGTCGGTTGACGATGTTCCGTATATTTCCGCAACCGTGATTGCCAAAAAACTTTCTCTCGGCGAAGTTCAGGTAAGAAAAGATCTGAATGCAGTAAGCGGTGCAGGCAAACCGAAGGTCGGATATAAAACGGCTGACCTGATAAAGTGCATCGAGAGTCATCTCGGTCAGAGCAATATGACAAATGCCGTACTCGTCGGTGCAGGAAAACTCGGAAAAGCACTTCTCGAGTTTGACGATTTTGAGGATTACGGCGTAAAAATTATCGCTGCATTTGACTGCAATGAAACCGCAATCCGCTATAACCGTTCGGTTGAGATTCTTCCGATGAAGGATTTTCAATCGTTTTGCAAACAAAACAATGTGCAAATCGGGATAATAACCGTAGGTTCGGGTTCGGCTCAATCTGTATGTGACCAAATGATTGAAAGCGGAATATCCGCAATCTGGAATTTTGCTCCGTGCAACCTTGAAGTGCCCGACGGCATATTGTTGAAGCAGGAAAGGCTTGCACTCTCACTCGCATATCTTAACAATAAGTTATCAATTATGTAAAACATATTCAGGAGGATATAAAATGGCTACAAAAACTTACGAAATCATCGACGGCGTTGAAAAGCTCACCGAAGCAATTGCTCGTGTGAGAAAAGCTCAGCAGGTTTTCGCAACCTACACTCAGGAACAGGTTGACAAGATTTTCCTTGCAGCGGCTTCTGCAGCAAACAAGGCAAGAATCCCTCTTGCAAAAATGGCAGTTGAAGAAACAGGCATGGGTATTGTTGAAGACAAGGTTATCAAGAATAACTACGCTTCAGAATACATCTACAATGCCTATAAAGACACCAAGACCTGCGGTGTTATCGAAGAAGACAAGGCTTTCGGTATCAAGAAAATTGCAGATCCCATCGGTGTTATTGCTGCGGTTATTCCCACAACAAACCCTACTTCAACCGCTATTTTCAAGTGCCTTATTGCTCTTAAAACAAGAAATGCTATTATTATCTCTCCGCATCCCAGAGCAAAGAACTGCACAATCGCAGCTGCAAAGCTTGTTCTTGAAGCAGCAGTTGCAGCTGGTGCTCCCGAAGGAATCATCGACTGGATTGATGTTCCCTCACTCGAAATGACAAACACAGTTATGAAGGAAGCAGACATCATCCTCGCAACAGGCGGCCCCGGTATGGTTAAGGCTGCTTATTCAAGCGGCAAGCCCGCACTCGGTGTTGGAGCAGGTAACACTCCTGCTATCATTGATGACAGCGCAGACATTCTTCTCGCTGTCAACTCAATCATCCACTCAAAAACATTCGACAACGGTATGATTTGTGCTTCCGAGCAGTCGGTTATTGTTATGGAAAGCATTTACGATACAGTTAAGGAAGAGTTTGCTGCAAGAGGCT
>JAZNPG010000061.1:0-2332 GCA_045589555.1 Acutalibacteraceae bacterium | reverse complement strand
CACCGTCTTTGTCACCGCAGGCGGCGAAGGCGAGAAGCATAACAACGGCAAGTAAGATTGCTAAAAGTTTTTTCATTGTAATTTCCTCCTTGGTTATTAGGTTATATTAAAACTTTGTGCTTTAATATCGTTTTTGGTGTTGTGATCAGATATTTATTCAACAATCACATAGTCTGCGGCTCTGAGACCGTTGTTGTAGTCATCCACAACAGACTGCCATGTTCCCGCCCAAGAAAACTTTGCTTCTTCGCTGCCGAAAAGGTACAGGTCTTTCTCGTTAGCAGTAAGGTCGTCGTAATCGCCGTCCATATCGTTGGCTTCCCCGTCATAAGCATCTTTGTTTTTGCAGAAACGATAATCGGTATAGCGGCAAGTTGTTCCGTTGAATTGGTCATATACGTCATAGTAAACTACTTCATCGTCATCTTCTACCTCATACATAAATACAACCTTTTCGCCTTCGGTGGTTACACCGATTTGTTCGGCAATTACTTTACGCTGTGCCTTATTGAAGCCTGCGTTTTCGTAGTCCTGACCGTCATCATTGTTTTCGCCGCTCTGATTGTCGTTTTGCGATGTGCCGGGGTTATTGCCATTGCTGCCGGTAGGGGTTTCGTTGTTACCGCAAGCGGCAAGGGCAAATATCATCATTACCGCAAGCAATATCGCCAATAATTTTTTCATTGCATTTTCCTCCTCTTTGAATATGTTTTTTATGAAATGCTCGGAATGAGCTTATTCAACCACAAGTCTTCCGTCAATCTTATGGTCAAGATTCTGATGTGCGGAAAGATATTCGTCAAGTATCTCTCTGCAGGAGGTTGAAAGAATTCTCGGTCTGCCGTTTTTGCATATTTCATCATATGAAACCGAGAAAAAGCTTTCAAAGTTTATAAAATGATAATGCTGAAGCCCGATTTTATAGATTTTGTTGTCATCAATCGGTTCCCCGTTAAGAGAAAAATCCTTGAATTCATGAGTGCTGCGGTTATAAACAACCCTCATTCCCCTTGAAAGCTGATAAAATTCGCAATGCGAGCCTGTCCAGACCTCATCACGGAGCATAAATTCAATCATCCGCCTGAACTGTTTACCCGTTACCGACAGCATATGGGCTGCATCGTCATACGCAAAGCACTCGACAAAATCGGAGAAGAGAACAATCGGACCGAGTTCTGTGCTTCGCAGGCTTCCCGAACCGAGAAGCATAACATCAAGTCCGAGGCTTTCGCACAGTATGTCGGCAAAAAGTCCGCCGATTTCTGTTTCACGGTAGCGTGACGGATGGGTAAGCCGGCGTTTGAATTTCGTAACAAGGCGGCTGTATTTTTTGTCAGTCTGACCTTTGTAGAATTCAATTATCTTTTCAAGTGCTTCATCTCTCGGGCAGGTTTCTTTGCATATGGGAATGCTCTGCCAGTTATAGCTGTCAACACGGTTTTTGTCGGTGTTGACGGTTATGTCAAATCTTCCGATTTGATCGGTGCCCGTTCCCGCCTGCACGATAATAATATCGTTTACAACCTCGGGCTCGGTGATGAAAGTATGCGAATGACCTCCGATGATAATATCCACACCCCACGCAGGGTCAAGCCTTGCGGCAAGCTCTTTGTCTTCCTCAAAGCCGATGTGTGTAAGAAGAACGGTCAGGTCAACATCAACGGCATTATAGGTGTTACATATTCTTCCGACCTCGCAGGCAGCTTCGTTGATGTCAACAAATGTGCCGATAAGTCCGTCTTTTTTTGTAAGTGCAAGCACCTCTTCGGTCAGAATGCCGATAAACAGAATTTTCATTCCGTCAATTTCAGCTATATGGTGAGGCTTGAAAAGCCTTGCACCGTTTGTTTTTATATAAAGGTTTGCGTTGATAATCGGAAATTTGGCACATTTCTCAATGAACAGGAGGTGTGCAATTCCGTAATCCGCCTCGTGGTTGCCGACGGTCACAACATCCGGGGCAAGCATATTCATAATTTCGATTGTCGATACTCCCTGAAATTCCGAGTCAATAACAGAGCCTCTGAACATATCGCCCGCAACGCAGTAAATGCAGTTTTCAGCTTCCGCTCTGACCTTGTTGACATACCCCGAAAGCATTGAAACTCCGCCCACAAGGCTGCTGTCAATTTCCTCGGCAAGAAAATCTCCGTGCATATCGTTTGAATGAATAATTGTCAGTTTTTTAAAATTTTCCATTTCATCCTCTTTTCCCTGTTAATCAGACATTATCAGCATTTTTGAATTTATAATATTCATTCACAAGGTTTCTGTAGCCGAGATTTTTTATGTCCTCGTATCTGAAATTATAGCGTGATTTTGTTCTTTTTCC
>JAZNPG010000060.1:0-10042 GCA_045589555.1 Acutalibacteraceae bacterium | reverse complement strand
GGTTTTTCTATTCTCTGCTGTATCCTCACTTTGCTCCGTGACTTGCAAGAGACCGTGGGTTCAGTGTCATACAAAGCAAAAAAGACAAGGCATTCTTCAAATACCTTGGCTTTTGTTGGTCCGAGTGGCGGGACTTGAACCCACGGCCTCTTGGTCCCGAACCAAGCGCGATACCAAACTTCGCCACACCCGGATACTCAAAAGATTATATTACAACCGTTTATAAAAATCAAGTGTTTTTTGTATTTTTTAATAAAGTCTTTCTCAAATTCCCCCATAAATGGAAATAACCCTTGACTGATGTTTCTTTACACAACAGCCAAGGGTTATTTCTGTGAATTCTTGTTATCTAACATCTTTGGTTAACCTCTCTTTCTGCGGTATTGTTCAATCTTAAACTCTTCGATTGATTATTTTCGCTTTATTTAAGATTGCGGCTTAAGACCTTGAGGTTTCATTTCTGATTCTATTATTATTATTTTGAAACTTTCAGGTCTTTAAGGTTTTTACCTTCTCATCGGTATCACCCTTTCCTTGACTATAATATAGCATAGATTTTTGCGCTTTTCAAGACGGAAATTTATACAAAGTTAACTGTTTCATATTGTATAATACGCAGATTTTTATTGATTGTGCACACAATATACACAAAACATATTGACTTTCGGTACTGTTATATGCTATCATTAAAACGTTGGGTCGGTAAATTCCGGCCCATTTTTATTGCAATAAAATAATTGACTAATCAGAAAATTATTGTTATACTTGTTTTTGGCAAAACCGAACATTCCGCATAAAAGGAGAAAGATTCATTATGGCAAAAAGCATTCAGGATGTTTTAAACATTATCAAAGAAAAAGACATCAAAATGGTTGACTTTAAAATGGTTGACATCAACGGTCAGTACAGACACGTTACAATCCCTGCCGAAAACTTTTCTGAAGACACAATGAAGAGCGGCATCGGCTTTGATGCTTCCAACTACGGCTACGCAGTTGTTGAAAAGAGCGATATGGTGTTCATCCCCGACCCTGGCACAGCTGTTATCGACCCCTTCTGCAGCATCCCCACTCTTTCAATGACAGGTAATGCAATGATTATTGCTTCACCCGAAAACAAGCCCCTTGCTCAGTATCCCAGAAACATAATCAGAGCAGCAGTTGAATATATGAAGAACAGCGGAATTGCCGACGAAATGAAGATTCTTCCCGAATTTGAATTCTATCTTTTCGATGAGGTTACATGGAACGTTGACGGCAAAAACATAGGCGCTACCGTTGACGCAAGCCAGTCATACTGGAACTCGGGCACAGACGGTCTGGGCGTTGTTGTTCCCAAGCAGAAGAATTACCACATCGCAAAGCCCTTCGACACCTCTTATGAATGCCGCAGCGAAATGTGTCTTCACATGAAAGATGCAGGCATTGAAATCAACTATCATCATCCCGAGGTTGCAGCATCAGGTCAGTATGAAATCGAGCCTCAGCTCGGCGAAGTTGTTCATATGGCAGATGCTTCAATGATGATTAAATATATCATCCACAACACCGCTCTTAAATACGGCAAAACCGCAACCTTTATGCCCAAGCCCATCTACGGCGAAGCAGGCAGCGGTATGCACGTTCATATGCTTCTTTTCAAAGACGGTCAGCCCGTATTCTCGGATGACAACGGTTATTCTCACCTGAGCGAAACTGCTCACTATTTCATGGGCGGTCTTCTCAAGCATATCGGCGCTCTCTGCGCTATCACCAATCCCAGCACAAACTCCTTCAAGAGACTTGTTCCCGGCTTTGAGGCACCCGTTACCGTTGGTTACGCAACCTCAAACCGCAGCGCAGTTATCCGTATTCCCGCATATGCAAAGAGCCCTGACAAGCGCCGCTTTGAGCTTCGCAACCCCGACGCAACCTGCAATCCCTATTTCTGCTATGCAGCAATTCTTATGGCAGGTCTTGACGGCGTTATCAACAAGATTGACCCCCACGCAAACGGCTGGGGTCCCTATGATTTCAACCTCTTCCATCTCTCCGACGAAGAAAAGGCAAAGCTCACACAGCTTCCCACCTCTCTTCCCGATGCTCTCGATGCTCTTGAGGCTGACAACGATTTCCTCACAGCAGGCGGAGTATTCCCCAAGGAGCTTCTCACAAACTTCATCAAGGCAAAGCGTGCCGAATGCGCAGAGCTTGCAAAGATTCCCCATCCTGCAGAATTCGACAGATACTACAATCTTTAATAACGTTAAAAGCCCTCACACCGTTTGGTGTGGGGGCTTTTCAGTTGCAATCAGACTTTTAAATTTTCAATATATCTCTTCATCTGTTCTTCGGTAGGTTTATAATCAGTAACCGAACAGCAGGGAATATTCGGCTCGCTGCCGTCTGTGCCGTAGAAAGGCGTTTGTCTGTCGTTCTCATATTCCTTTCTGCATTCCTCGAGTCTGAAATCGGGAATATCATAAGGCACGCCGCCGTTGAGAATTGAGCGGTGAGCAAGAATCGCAACGGATGACATTGCAACTGCTGAATAAATATCATAGGGATGCTCGGGCTGCTTTCCCTCTCTGATGCAATCAAGGAACATTCTTGCAACTATGTAATCTCCACCGCCGTGACCGCTGCTTTCAATGAGGTCCTCGTCTGCATCGTGCCACTCGGGGTCATAAAGGTTGTTTTCTTCCAATCCCTCGGGGATTTTCCATTCGTTATATCGGAGCATAACCTTTTCGCCCATACCCCGCAGATTTTCAAACTGACCGTTTTCGCCGCAGATACGGTAAGCATTATGATGCGCACCGAAAGCGGCACAGCCCGTTACTCTGAACACCGAGCCGTCATCGTTAACGGTTGTTATAACTGCCGCTCTGTCGCCAACACACCTTGCCGTCGCAAACTCTTCCATA
This sequence comes from Acutalibacteraceae bacterium, assembly GCA_045589555.1. Lineage (GTDB taxonomy): Bacteria > Bacillota > Clostridia > Oscillospirales > Acutalibacteraceae > CAG-177. The sequence goes on along the minus strand of JAZNPG010000060.1, from coordinate 7,137 downwards.
GGAGAAAAAACAGGCATTGCGCTGACTTTTTTGGGAGTTGCACCCGTTGCCCACATAATCGGTGCAAGCGAATGGGTTATATAATATGAGCGCGGAAGATAATTGCGCCAATGTTCTTTGAAGTAAACATAGTTTTTAATAAAACCGTTATCGTAAGGGTCTACGGGGTGATTATATTCGCCCTCTGCATATACAATTTTGCCGAGAGTTCCGCCGTCGCACACTCTTTTCATTTCACGGTTAAACTTCATCTGGGGATAATTTTCGGCAAGCATATAAACACAATTGCTCTTTTCATACGCACGGATAAGCTCAACACCCTCAGCCATTGTTCCGTTGCTTATGCATTCCGAGAAAACGTGAATCCCCTTTTCAAAGCATTTTATTGCATAAGGAGTGTGCTCATGAAAATAATTTGCAAGAACAGCTGCATCCATTTCCTGTTCGATAAAATCATCAAATTTTTCAAAAACGGGAACATCAGCTCCCAGCTTTTTCAATCCCTCAGCCGCTCTTTCTTTATTTAATTCGCAAAGTGCAACTATTTCACAGCCGAGAAGCATCATGTTCTTAGCAATATCAATTCCCCTACCTGCACCCATAATGCCGATTTTTATTCTTTTCATATGTATTCCGCTCCTTAAAAAGCATTACTTTTTCTTTATTGTTCCTGCCGATTTATAGACCAACGGTTTATCGTAATCCTCATAATCCATATCCTCGGATTCCTCGCTTGTGCAATTATCCTTTAACCACATATACCGTGTTCCGTCGGGAGTTTCATAGATATAACAGTAATAACTGTCGGAGTCATACTCCCCGTTATCCAAAGGATAATAAGCATAATAATCCTCAAGAAAAACGTCTGCGGCATCCGAGGGCAAGCCTCCGTCAATCTTCACGAATTTTTCATCGAAGCAAACAACCGAATTCAGATCCTCTGATATTATAACATCACGATAAAATGAAATCAAATTAAGAAATTATTAATATGAAAAAATCCCTCTCCGAAGAGAGGGATAAACTGTTTTTTCAAATTACATTCTGTCCATGATTTCACCGAGTGTCATGTTCGGATTTTCAACACCGAGCTTGAGAGCTTTTGCTGCGCCGAGATGAAGTGCCTCAGCTTCTTCAACAGTTACATATTTTGTCCTGTGCATACATGAAAACTTCATGCATCCCGTTGAGGCATCCTTCATGGCAAATGTATAGATAACCATGATATATCTGCCAAGGGAATAGCCTTCAAATTCGTAGTCCCAGTTGCTCATTGAGCCTGCTTCAAGCGGGAACCATGAGAACATCATTGTTGATGCGCCTGCAGCTGCAGGATAGTTATACATATCTCTCTGAAGCTTGCGGTATTCAAGATAAGGATAATCCATATGCTTGAATGCCCAGAACTGAACCTCTGTCATCTTTTTAAGAGCATCCATAAAGGTTGTTTCTTCGGGAAGAACAACTCTCCAGGGCAGCGGCGCAGCAAGAGTGCCGCCTGCTCTCTTATCGCTGAGAGTACGTCTTCTGGGGCAAAGAACGATAAAATATGTATCGTTGTGCCTGTTATTAACCTTTGAAACATGAAGACGCATTGCAAGCTGAACAAGGCATTCTCCGCCAACGCCGTTTTCTTTCATGAAATCGAAAATCTTCTGACTGTCTTCATAGGGAATGCTGTATTTTGTAAGTTCAGCCTTATCGTTGATGGGGTCAAAAAGAGAAGGAGCTTTTATGTTTGGATTTTTTTTCTTCTGACGCTCTGCTTCAAGATGTCTGGGACCTTCAACGCCGAGATAAAGAGGCTCGCCGTCTTTTTCCATATACTCTCTGTAAGCCTTTTCTTCTTTTGCAAAGTTTTCGGGATTTGCCGCATATGCAAGCTCTTTCTGAATAATTTTTTCATAAGAGCCGAGAGGCTTGGGCATATCCGTGCCGTTAACAAGGCTGTCATAAATTGCAAGCATATCTGCAAAGAAAACAAATACGGCAGCGTTATCCATAACAAGATGATGAATATTAAGATAAATACCGCAGCGCTTGTCGCTCATACGGAAAAATTTGATTCTGAAGGTTTCATCCTTGAGCATTTTGACAGGCTTCTGAGCATCCACACCGAGAACTTCATTTCTTTCCTCATCGGATTTGAAATCAAGCACGGGAATTGAATCAACCTTGTACTCATCAAGAAAATACTGCTTGATTTTGCCTTTTTCTTTGAAGAAACGAAGGCGCAGACAGTCATTTCTTTCAATTTCAATATTGAAGGCTTTTTTCATAATATCAAAATCAATTTCTTTTTTCAGAATAATTGATTCAGGAATCTGCGTAACCTGCTTATGAAAAAAGCTGTGTTTGAGCATAAATTGAATCATTTCCTGAGGCGGAATAAGGTCATAGGATTTTTTTACAATGGATTTTTTCAAAGTGATCCCCTCCGATTATTATATTGTAAGCTTAAATAATCTCAATTTTTATCTGGCTAATTTTAACACCCTGAATCTGAAAAAAAAATGTGCAAACAATTAAATTTGTTCGAAAACCAAACAATATCAATATTTTGTCTGTATTTACATAAAAGAATTTTTCATAGCTGCCACCGCACATGGACTATTTCCGTTCGAATCTCCTCAAAAAGAAAACCACTTCGCAGCTATTGCTGCGAGCCGGTTCTGGTGATCCATCGGAGATTCGGCAGCGCTGCTGCCGCAGGTTCGTTTTATTTGTCCGTGCGGCTCTGCCTGCGGCAAACCGCCGCACATGGACTATTCCCGTTCGAATCTCCTCAAAAAGAAAACCACTTCGCAGCTATTGCTGCGAAGCGGTTCTGGTGATCCATCGGAGATTCGAACTCCGGACACCTTGATTAAAAGTTACCCGGTTAGAGGTAGCAGGTCGGTAAAATATAAGCCATTAGGCATAGGCAATCCGTCGGAACGGCGGGCCCTATGCTTAATGGCTTTTTTCTTTCTGCATGGCTCTGCGCTCGGTCAGATGCTGGGAGCACCCCTGCCCCCTGCATGGCTGTAAGGTTGGCGAAAGATTGGCAAGCGGCGCGAACTTTTGTGTCTGTTCCGCACCCTGCCGAAGCGTGTCCGCAATGTAGTTTTTTTCTTTCCGCACTATTCCAACCATATTGGCAATATTTGAAGCCCCTACATCTGATAGGGGGCTTTATTATGCAAATTTGCAGTATTTTGCCGATATGCGCTACCTTGGCGCAAGAAAGGCGCACGGTGCGGAGCATTCCGCACTATGCGCCTACGAAGCGCTGATGAAGCGCATATCAATCTTTTTTTATTGATTTTTTTATCATTTCTATTTGTTCTTTGTTTGTTTGCTCTGCTCTTGCGTAGTACGAAAGCGAATACCTCAATATTAAATCTAAAAAATATTCTTCTTCGTTAAATTCATCATTCGGTCCTGCAAATCTTCCTGTTATATAGTCAAGTGATAATCCGTAAAACTCAGCTAATCTTATGGCTATCTCTATGCTCGGCTCATGCTTTCCGCTTTCATATCCTGCATATGTCTGTTGTGCTATCCCTATATTATCTGCTACTGTTTTTTGAGTTAATTTTTGTTCTTTACGTAAAAATTTTAAAATATACCCTATTGTTTCACTTCTTGTCTTAATTTTTTGTGTTTCTTCTTCAATGTACTGCTTACTGCTTATTTTTTTATACTCTTTTTTTGTTTCTTTCTGCTTTTCGCTTAAATCGTGTTCAAATGCTTCTTTTCCCATTCCCTCGGTAATGTGCATTATTGTCTGTGGGTCTATCATTACTTATCACCTCGATAATATTTTACTGTCAAATGTCTTGTATATCAAGGTTTTTTTGCTTTTGCACGTCTGTCTTTATCGAGTTTCTCGATATTTTCCCTTGACAATACCGAGTAACTCGGTATATACTAATACCGAGATATTCAGTAAAATACTATCAACAAGGAGTGAATTCAATGTTAATTACAGAATCTGAACTTTGCGAACTGCTTAAAGTTGAAAGGTGCTTTTTGTGGTCTTGCCGTCAAAAAGGTATGCCCTTTGTACGGCTCGGCACTAAAATCATTCGATACAATTATGATGACGTTCTGCAATGGTTCTGTGAAAATTCTTATGATACGGAGGTTTCTGACAATGCCTGATGAAATTTTACGTAACTGTCATTCTGATATTCGATTAAATATGTCATGTTTCACATTGGCGCAACTTTCTTACATGCTTTCTTTCTCTGTTAAATTTCTACGTTTAGTTGAGGGCGAAAATTCTTCTGAATACAAAACTGCTGTTCATTGGAAAGATACGCTTTCTGAAGCTTTAATGGTTTCTGAAAGCAGTCTTAATTCCGATTCTTCGAAATCTGTTGATTTTATTATGCATTCTTACTTCGAATAGGATTTCATTTTGTCGCATGGGCTTGCGCCCTTCTGCAAGCCCTGCGACCAAAACAGAAAGGTGGTTTATATGGCGCAACACAAAATATCTCTAATTTATCAATATTTATTCTTTAAAGGCGATTTGCTCGCTATTGAAAAGAAGAATGCCCTTGATAGCATAAAACGGCTTAAAACGGTCTCTGTTGATGATATCGACAGAGTTCGCATGGCTTCAGTCAGATTGTTGATATTTGAGGAATTTTCTTCTGACATTTGTGAAATCCTCAAATATTGATGCCCTTGTATATTTATTTTAAATATATATATATTACTTGACTAACTAACACTTTACGGGAAATTTCTTTTCTTTCGAGCTTCGCAGAAAGGATTTCTATGGCTCTTAAAGAACCTAAATACAAACGCAATCAAACTATTGTCAAGCTTCTCGGTTGCGGTGATAACCAAAAAATCAAAATTATCACTATGCACACTCTTCGAAATGCAGGTGTTGAAGATGAAAATGAATATCGGGCTGAAAGAGGTACTGTCAATGATTCCAAAATTGACGAAAGTATTTACAGGTCAAAAGCAAAGATATTTGAATATGCTTTTTGTAATCCTTGGGAATATTTCTTTACTGCAACTCTCAATCCTGCAAAGTATGACCGAACAAATCTTGAAAAATTTCACAAGGATTTGACACAATGGTTTCGAGACTACGGCAAAAAATTCGGCATAAAAATTTCATTCTTACTTATTCCCGAATTGCATGCAGACGGCAGAACATGGCATATGCATGGTTTTCTTTTCGGCTTACCCGTTGACCACCTTAAGCAATTTAAAATCGGTGATACAATGGGAAAAGCAATTGCAGAAAAGGTTGTTAATGGTGATATTGTCTACAATTGGGAAGCATATCAAGAAAAATTCGGTTTTTGTGATTTAGAGCCTATTCGCAACCATGAAGCGGTCAGCAAGTATGTGACAAAGTACATCAACAAAGAGCTTGCAAAAAGTGTCACAGAATTAAACGCACACACTTACTACCATAGCAGAGGCTTACAAACTGCAAAAACAATGAAAAAGGGAACTATGCTTTACAACATAGCCCCCGATTTCGTTGGTGAATATTGCTCTATCTCTTGGCTCGATTATGACGAAAAGACGTTGCAAGAGATAACTGATAGTTTTATTAAGTGATTTCACTTTATCATAGATTAAATGAATTTTCAATATGTCGTGGTGATTTTATGACTTTACAAAATGCGATTGATGAATTTTTGATTGAGCAGCAAATTCGAGGTAATAGCGATAAGACCGTCTTATATTATTCTCGGTGTCTTGGCTTCTTTGCTAATTACAACGGCTTTTCGGCTCGTTCAATCGGTTCTATTTCGGTTGCTGATTGCAAATCATATTTGTTGTATCTTAAAACAAAGAATATTACTACAACAAGCATTCAGACCTATATACGGGCTTTGCGCTCGTTTCTCTCTTGGTGCTATACCGAGGGTTATATATCAACAAACATTCCTGCAACCTTTAAATTGCCGAAAGCAAAGCGCAAGACTATCGATGTTCTCACCGATGAAGAAATACAACGGCTTTTTGCTTGCCTTAATGGTCGGGATTTTTACAGTATCCGCAATTACTGCATAGTTGCTTTAATGCTTGATAGCGGTTTACGGCTGAATGAGGTTGTCACACTTAATCGTGATAAAATTCATATTGTTGAGGGTTATGTTATCGTAAACGGCAAAGGCAACAAAGAACGCATTGTTCCTCTTGGTTTGAACAGCAAAAAGGCTCTTTTGCGCTATGTTTCCATTGTTCCAAATTCGGATATTAAGACACCTTTATTCGTAAAAGACACTTTGACACCCTTGAAACAAAGCACTATCAAGCAGTTATTTCGGCGGTTGAAAGTGTCTGCAAATATTCCTCGGCTTCGCCCTCATTTGCTCCGTCATTCCTTTGCTACTCGGTATTTAGAGAACGGCGGTGATATTTACAGCCTGCAATTAATTCTCGGTCATACCTCTCTTGAAATGGTCAAAAAGTATATACACTTGACTAATTCAAAAACAGCAATCAATTTTAGTAATTATTCGCCATTGGATAAAGTCTTGAAGAAATGAAAAAACCAACAATTACAATAACTGCAACTGTTGGTTTGCTCTTGGTGATCCATCGGAGATTCGAACTCCGGACACCTTGATTAAAAGTCAAGTGCTCTGCCTGCTGAGCTAATGGATCATTTTTTAACAGCTGATATATTCTATCCTAAAACTCAGGAAATGTCAATACTTTTACATAAATTATTTCATTTTTTTGCTTTCGTATACATTTTTACTTTTCTACCTTACTTATTTGGTTAAAATAAACCGATTTTATCTGATGGTTTTATTGAAATAAAGCACATAGTGTGGTATGATAAAAAACAATACAGGGGTTGTTTTGACCCCCAAGCGCTTTGTGACTGCTCCCATTTCAAAGGTGCTGCACAAGGTTTAAAATTTATATCGGAAAGGTTGATATACATATGAAATATGTTGTAATTTTATACGACGGTATGGCTGACTATCCTGTGCCTGCCCTCGGCGAAAAAACTCCTATGATGTGCGCAAATAAGCCGTACTTTGATGCACTTGCAAAAAAGAGTGAGGTAGGTCTTGTAAAAACTGTTGCAGACTCCCTGAAACCCGGCAGCGACGTTGCAAATATGAGCGTTATGGGCTTCGATCCTATGAAGTACTACAC
>JAZNPG010000059.1:0-4466 GCA_045589555.1 Acutalibacteraceae bacterium | reverse complement strand
TGGTACAAAGTCTCAGAAAACACAAACGCAGAAATCCAAAAACCGGATTTACAAGTATATTTTCAGGATTGCTGTACTGTGAAGATTGCGGAAACAAATTATATTACGGTGCAACCAATAATTACAAACGAGAGCAAGCGTGTTTCTTTTGTTCATCGTTCCGCAGGGATACAAAATCCTGCACTGCTCACTATATCCGTGAAAAGGTAATCTACAATCTTGTGCTCGAAAATATGCAGAGAGTGTTATGGTATGTGCAATGCTTTGAAGAAGATTTTGCAAACAAGCAGATTGAAGAATTGGATTTGAATCATCAAAAAGATTTGAAACTGAAACGCAAGGAACTTGAAAAAGCAAAGAAACGAATTGCTGAAATTGACCGTATCATTCAGACTCTGTATGAAGATAACACAAGGGGTAAAATATCTGATGAGCGATTTGCAACACTCTCTATATCCTTGGAAGATGAACAACGGGAATTAAAAGACAGAGTTCCTGAAATTGAAACTTTCTTAGAAGAAACGGAAATCAAATGCGAAGGCTTACAGCATTTCATTGAACGGGCAAAAAGAATTACTCGACTGTCAGAGCTGACACCTGAATTAGTTCACGAGTTCATTGAGAAGATAGTTGTTTCAGCGCCCGAGAAGATTAACGGCAAACGGCATCAGACAATAGACATCTACTATCACGGTGCAGGAATAATCAAGATGCTCTCTGCCGAAGAAATGGAAGAAGCGTACCAACAGCATATTTCAAAACAACATAAAGCAAAAACGGCATAGCCAAAGCTATACCGTTCTCAAAAAATATTATTTAGTTTTACTGCAAGAGCCACCTTTGGGGTAACTTCCTTATGGAGGGTACCCCAAGCTGCACTTTTTTAATTATATTTCTTTGACCATGCGTAGGGGGTGAATATCATGAGCATGGGAATAAGCTCAAGTCTGCCTGCAAGCATATCAAACGAAAGAACGATTTTGCTTAAAACGGAGAAATGGGCGAAGTTGCCTGCAGGACCAACCGCGCCAAGACCGGGACCGATGTTGCCTATGCAAGCGATAATTGCCGTAAAGGTTGTGGTTAAATCTCTGCCGTCAAGCGAAACAATCAGAGATGATATTGCAATAACTATAATATAGGTTGCAAAGAAAACCGAAACACTTTTAACAACAGGTTCTTCAACGGTCTGCCTGTCAACCTTAACGGTTTCAATGCTTCTGGGGTTAATGGCTTTCTTGATATCTCTCATACCGCTTTTAACGAGGATAACAAGGCGTGAAACCTTGATGCCGCCGCCCGTTGAGCCTGCGCAGGCACCGACAAACATGAGAAAAACAAGAACAACCTGAGCTATAATCGGCCATGTACCGAAATCGGTTGATGAAAAGCCGGTTGTTGTGATTATTGATGAAACCTGGAAAAAGGCATGGCGGAAGGATTCACCTGCTGTGTGTTTGCTGGTGATAAGCGAAACCGCAATTATCAGCACCGAGCCTGCAATAATTCCAAAATACCAGCGAAGCTCCTCGCTCTTAAGTGCCTGCTTGAATCGGCGGATAAGAAACAGGTAATAGAGGTTGAAGTTGATGCCGAAAAGCAGCATAAATACGGAAATAACCATTTCAGCATAAAGGCTTTGGTAACCCTCAATGCTGTTGTTGAGAATACCGAAGCCGCCTGTGCCTGCGGTTGCGAAGGTGTTTACTATGCTGTCAAAAACGGGCATGCCGCCTGCAATCAGCATAACCGTCATAATTGCACTCATTGCGCAATAAATGCCGTAAAGGATTCTTGCCGATGCGCCGAGCTTTGAAACAAGCTTGCCGACCGTGGGACCGGGCACCTCGGCTCTCATGACATGCATGGATGAGTTTTCGGTTTTGGGCATGATAGCGATAACAAAAACAAGAATTCCCATGCCGCCGATCCAATGCGTAAAGCTTCGCCAGAAAAGCAGACTTTTCGGGAGCGCTTCAATATTTGATAAAATGGTTGAGCCCGTTGTTGTGAATCCTGAAACGGTTTCAAAAAAAGCATCAACAAAGCTCGGAATATGACCGCTCAGGGTGAACGGCAATGCGCCGAAAAGAGACATCAGAATCCAGGTGAAAGCAACAATAACATAGCCGTCCTTGGCATAAATGCTTTTGTTTTTTGGCTTTTTTCTTGTTGCCAGCAGACCGGCAACCGTCAGCGCTGCAATCGTTATGGCGAATGACGAAAGGATTCCGTCGCTGTAAATAATCGAAACAGCTGCAGGCAGCATCAGGAGAATTGCTTCAACAAGCAGAATTCTTCCGATGTTATAGGTAATCATTTTATAATTCATTTTTTACCTCCATCAAACAAAAATGTCATGAAGGTCTTCAAGAATTCTGTTTGCGGTAACAACAATTACACTGTCGCCCGCTTTCATAACATCGCTGCCGCCGGGGAAAATAATTTTTCCGTTGCGCGAGATGCAGCCTATGAGCAGGTTGGGTAAAAGGTTGAGGTCTTTGAACGGAATATCAAGGTATCCTGCGTTTTCGGGAACGATGAATTCAGCGGCTTCGACCTTGCCGTTAACAAGCTTATGAAGAGTCTGGATTTCTGCATTGTCGGCAGAGTTGTGGAGCGCTCTTACATAGCGAGTTACAAGGTTACCTGCAACAATCTGGGGTGAAACAATGGTTTCAAGACCGATATCGTTTAGAATCGAATAGGAATGGCGGTTAACCTTGGTGATAACTTTATTGACGCCCTTTGACTCGGCGTACATTGAAACAATGATGTTTTCTTCGTCGATGCCTGTGAGAGCAACGAGGGCATCCTGGCTTTCAATATGCTGCTCATCAAGAATATCCTGGTCTGTGCCGTCGCCGAGGATAACCGTAACATCTGAGAGGGCTTCGCTCAGATTATAGCACTTATCTTCCTTTTGCTCGATGAGCTTGATGCTTCTGCCTGTATCGGAAAGCTGCTTTGCGAGATAATAACCGATTCTGCCGCCGCCGATAATCATAACATTCTTAACCTTATGCTTATAAACACCGCACTGTCTCATGAACGAAACAAGCTCGGTTCGGCTGCCCGTGATGCTGATAACATCGTCGCATTTGAGAACGAATTCACCTGAAGGGATGAAAACCTCGTCGTCACGCTGAACTGCACAGATAAGCACCTTGGCTTTGGTTTTCTTTCGTAAATCATAAACGGGAATGTCACAGAGAGGATTATCCGAATGAATTCTGAGGCTTGCGATTTCAACCTTTCCTCTTGCAAATGAATCAAGCTGAGCGGCAGAGGGGAAACGGATGATTCTTGAAATTTCGTTTGCCGTTTCAAACTCGGGGTTAACAATCATGTTTATGCCGAGCTCTGTGCGCAGAAACTGATGTTCGTTTGCGTAATCGGGGTTACGCACTCTTGCGATAGTGTGCTCCGTGCCCATTTTTTTTGCCGTCAGGCAGGCAAGAATATTGAGTTCGTCCGAAGGCGTGGCTGCAATGATAAGCTTTGCCTTTGCAGCGCCTGCTTCTTCAAGCACCTCGCAGCTGGCACCGTTGCCGCATATGCCCAGAACGTCATAAGCATCAACAGCGGAAACAACCTTTTCTCTTCGGGTATCGATAACAGCGACATCATGACCTTCGGCAACAAGCTGTTTTGTCATCGTTGTGCCGAGCTTGCCCTGACCTACAATAATTATATTCATGGTTTATAAATTACCTTCTTTGATATTATTTTGCTGATTTTGAGGATTCAGCTTTCTTGAGTTCTTTTGCAAGAAAAACAAGGGGGATGAAAATAAGAAGAGCTACTGCTGCAGCAGCAAGATAGATATGAGGTGCGGGGATGGTTGTTACTTTACCGTAATCACCTTCATAAGTGCCTATTGCAACTGTTTCAATAATGAAAGCCGAAATTCTGGGTCCTATAACCATGGGGAGAAGAACGGAGAAAATCATTCTGATGCCCTGAAGCTGACCTGCCTTGTCTTCGGGTGTGTAGTCACGGACTGCAGCGCCCAGAAGAATCATAAGAAGACCGTATCCTGCAAGAGCCATAAGGGCTGTTACGGCAAACCATACAATGTTCTTATCGGCAAAATAAACAAGTATCAGACCGACAATGAACAGAACGGAACAGGGGAAAGCAATTTTTGCTTTACCCATTTTATCGATGGATGTATAAAGATAAACAAAAAGCGCAATAACAGCAACAATGGCGATAACGGCAAGAATCATCTGATAAACGGGAGTTGTTTTGAGGGTGCCCATATCAATATATTTGCCAACATAAATGAAAAGATAGGGGAAGAATACCTGGCTTGCGATGGAGAAAACGCCCATGCAGGCAAGTGAAAGGTAAAGGCTTTTGTTGTTTCTGATAACGGAGGGTCTGAAGCCGTAGGTGAGGCATTCACCGAAGCTGGCGGTTGTTTTAACGCTGTTTCTTGAATCCTTGATTGTAAACAGACC
>JAZNPG010000058.1:0-28363 GCA_045589555.1 Acutalibacteraceae bacterium | reverse complement strand
TTTTCCATTTCATCCTCTTTTCCCTGTTAATCAGACATTATCAGCATTTTTGAATTTATAATATTCATTCACAAGGTTTCTGTAGCCGAGATTTTTTATGTCCTCGTATCTGAAATTATAGCGTGATTTTGTTCTTTTTCCCGTTGCGAGATAACGGATGCACTCCTGCATATATTCATCAATCTTTTTCAGAGTTTCATCGGTGTTTATAACAGGGAAAAACCACCGTGTCCACGTCAGCTCGCTGTAAACGGGATTATCATAAAGCTTTGTGTTGAACCGTTTTACAAAAGCTCTTGCCGCATATTCTCCGGGTAAATTTTTCTTGCCCGCCCAGCGAGAAAGTGACCTTGCTTTTCTTCGCATTTTTGCTTTGAGCTTTTCAAAAGAAACATCATTGATGTCAATTATTCCGTTGTGATAAGAAAAGCCGAGGAAAGTCCATTTTTCGCCCGGATTTGTTATTGTTTCCTTATCGGGATTGATGGTGAGTTTTTTTGAAAAAAGGCAGTTTTTTATAGCCTTGATGCTTTCGTCAAGCTCGGATTCATCCTTTGCAAAAACAAGAATGTCATCCGAATATCGGATATAGGGAATATTTCGACTGAAGAAATATTCATCAAGCTCACGCAGATAAAAATTTGCAAGAAATGCAGATACGGGAACACCTGCCATAATCCCTTTTCGTTCTTCAAGCAATTCACCGTTATACTGCACATACGGATTTCGGAGAAGTGTTTCAAAAAACAAATATAATTCGGAATCGTCACTTAAAGCTTTTTTTAAATTCGGAAGAAGAATATCAACATCAACCGAGTTGAAATAGTCACTTATATCGGCTTTGTAGACATATCTGTCATCCAAATCCTTGATTTTCATAACATCCTCTGCGGCTTTTTTAACTCCCGATTCTTTTCGGAAGGAATAAAGATTCGGTGAAAAAAGATAATCATAATCACGAAGAAGAAAGGAAATCAGCTTTAAAACATAGTTTTCTTCTCTGCCAAAAGTATATACAGTTCTTTTTCTGCCTGCTTTTGATTTGCTGATAAGCGTTTTTTGCGGAGCTGAATAGCTTTGATTGATTCTGATTCTGCCTGCAACGGGAAGATATTCCTTGCCGTCAATAAACCTCCGAAGGTCTGCAGTATCCTTTTCGCTTATGTTTCCCTGCTCAATTTTGTGAATAAAAAAGGCTTCCCATATTTCCTTTTCAAACAGTTTATCAATTACGCACATAAATCATTAAATAAAAAACAGAGAGAAAATGATTTAACATCGCAATTTTGCGATACGAAACCGTACACGAAACGGCTGCCTGCAAAACTCATAAAGTTCCGTGCTGGGTTCTTCACAGGCGCATAAAGCTTTTCTCTCTGTTTTAAGCAAAAATTATCTGAGGTTTTCTCTTATTCGGTTAATGACATATCCGCTTTCGTTTTCCATTCCCTTGAAGAAACGGATGTAAGGAATGCCGTTATCGTCAAGAACCTTGTAAGTTCCTTTTGCAATCATAGAACGGTACTGATTCTTGTTCATAACAAGAACTGCAAGCTTAGGCTGAGAACCGTTTGAGAAAAGGTATGAAATCGGGTAGCAGCTCGGATGCGCACTTGCATCAAAGTTTTTGGCGTGAACATTTGTTGAGATTGAATAACCGGGGAAGCTTGCTTCGGTGATAACAGACACAAAATAATTGTCATCGGTGTTGTATGTTTTCTGAACAAAAGGAGCAGAGGCGTATGCCTGCGATGACTGTGCATTACGGGCTGCATCGTCAAACTGCTGTGCGGTTTTATTGGCAAATTCCGTTACAGAAGGTTTAATAGCTTTGCTGATTGCATCACCTACTGCCTTGCTTACGCCATCGCTTATTCCTTTTCTCAAAATTCTTTCCAGAAATCCCATAAAGGTTCCTCCTTATAAATCTTTATATCTTATCAATATTTGTTTACGGCTTTTTATACCGAGTTTACGGTATATGTTTTTGCAATGGAAATGCACGGAAGAATGTGTAATAAACAATTCCTCCGCTATCTGTGCCTGCGTTTTGTCGGTAAGAAGATGAGCGAAAACCTCAAGTTCACGCCTCGATAGTTTTTCCAGCTCGGGATAAATTTCAAGCAGCCTCTTATGTTCGTTTTCTGCCAATGCAATATAATCGAAATAATTCAGTATTCCCATACGCCACCTCTTCAAGGATAATTATACTTTGTCAAGCTGAAGATGTAACCTGCCCAATATAGGGGGATTTGACGCACACACTACCTTTTTGGGTAGTATTTCTCGTATATTCTTGAAAAAAAGAAAAATGTAATTTATAATTCTATTTAGAAAAGATACTGTTATGATTTGATTATATTGATTTTTTTGTCCGTTTTGCACCCCCCGTTTGGGGGGTTTTTAGGAAAAGCCCACCTGTTCGGGTGAGTTTTTTTAAGAATTCAATGATTTTTACGATTTTGCGATGATTTTTCGCAGTAAAGGAAGGTGCGGTTTATGAATCACCCGATTCTCATAGAAAACCAAAAAAAGAGGAGAGATATTCCGCTTTGGATGCTCGTCTGCTTCTCTATGTTCAGCTTTTGGCAGATGGGATTTATCTTTTATTTCCTTGAGCCGTCCTCGGCTCTCGACGGAAAAATCCCCATCGACATTAACATAGATTACGGCACCACGCTGACAGCGGTTTGTTACATACTGGGTATCCTTACGATGATCTTTTTGCCGAAGATTATTGTGTGGGTTCAGCGAATCGCCACGGGTGTTGCACTCGTTTCGGCAGTCGCTTTCTTTCTTCCTCTGCCGGACAATATTCTGCGCTTTAACATTTACCTGCAGATCTTCTGTTGCTGCCTGATGATCAGTTTTGAGACCTTCCTTGTGGTAAACTGCTTTTCCGAAAAAAGCAGTATCAAGTATCTGACCTTCGGCTACGGCATAGCGGTATTCCTTATCGCTTTGGTTCAGAATGAGGTTGTGTCTATACCGTTCTCCGCCTTCCGCTATGCAATGATAGCGGCTCTTGTACTTTTACTTATCTTCTACCTCCGTATACCCACGGGAAAGGAGTATCTGCCGCAGTTTTTGAAAAAAAGCGACGGTCTTGTCGCTCCGAAGAAGATGATGCGGGGAGCTTATCTTGTTGCTTTTATTGCTGCACTGATGGGCGTTGGCGGTCCTGCAGTCGCAGGCAAGGTCGAGCACGGAGTGTCTATTATGTATTTTGTAGTGGCTCTTTCAAGCTTTACTATGTATTTTCTTCATAAGAAAGCGAACATTCATCCCTTCCGTATGGTGCCCCTGTTTGTCGGACTCGGTGGATTCGGTTTTCTTGTAATGCTTGTGTCCGCATATGTTCCCGCACTTTCCTACGTCGCCTGCATACTCATTGGCTTCGGTATGACGGTATGTATGCTCGCTCCGCTTTACGGTGTGCCGATTATGAAAGCCTATCCGTCAAGATACGTAGCCTCCGCAATTATCGGGCTTGCAATCACGGCGGTTCTTATTCATGCGGTTATTGCCGAGCTGTTCCTCGGCGCACCTGTCACACTGTATATCTTTTACGCAGTGATTATGGGTGTGCTTGTGTTCGTGTTTACGCAGGTGGAGCCTTTCCTGATGTTTACCCTTCGCCGTCGCATTGCCGACGATACCGTTCCTGCCGCAGAAGAAGCAGAGAAATCTCCCGTCGAGGAAACGGAAGTAAAAACCGAGTCTGCAACTGTTTCGGCAGACGATGCAGATAATCCTCTTGCAAAGCTCAGCCCGAAGAAGCGTGAGGTTGCGGAGCTTATCTGTCTCGGCTATACTAACAAGGATATTGCCAAAACCCTCGTCATTTCCGAGCATACCGTGAAGGATTATGTAAAAGATATTTATTATACTCTGGCGGTTCACAGCCGTTTGGAGCTTGCCGCCCTTGTAAACAATTACCGCCTGGCAAACAAGAAATAACAAACTTAAATCATATTTGATACTTGCTGACATATTAAATAATGATATCAATATAAAAAGCAGGCAACACCACAAAAGTGATGTTGCCTGCCAAACTTTTATCTCATATCTGATAGTGTAGTATAATCCGTATTATTTCGCAGATATTCTTCTATCTTTCCGTTTAACAGTAATCTGACATAACTTATCGGTTCGTTGTAGATGAGAAAATTGAGTTCCGATACTTCATACATATTACGAGCATATTCGTTTTCGACTGTATCACAGTCGATTGACACCATAGAACCGTCGGTTAACTTCACCTCAACACAAGCAGTGTCAATGTTGAATTCACAAGACATAATTTGATTTTTCATAGCAGAAATCCTTTCTTAATTTAATAAGCAATCTGTTTGGCATCTGCCGCACTTTTTAATTTCTGCTATGCTGTCTTATCGGAACGCCGCATTATCCGCCCCAACTCTGTAATTTCAGATTTCAATAAAGCTCAGGCTCCGATATGCTCAAGCACACCGTCAAGCCATGTATCGATATAATCGGAAACTGTTTCATATTTTAATTCATGAAGATAATGCTCACCGTTTTCATATCTGTATATCGCAGTTGCCAATTCCTCGGGCACATCAAGAGAGTTAACATAGGTGAATTTGACGTGAAACATTCCGAATTCAGCATAACCGCCTCTTTTATTACCGGGTGTTATAACAACTGTAAACGTCTGTGTTTCCGACTCAGTTGTTTTTTGATTAAGAATGTAATTAGCATTTTCGGCAACAATCCATTTTCCGCCCTCTACAGGGTTTTCAGCGGTCAATGTAATATCCATCAGCCTGCATTCGTCCGCTGAATATATTGCGGGTTCATTGATTCTGGCAGAGGTAATGCAGTAATAAACCTCCTCGTTTCCGTTTTCATCGGTAAAAACAAGGTCCATCATTGCGCCGTCAGTTTCATAAATGATACCCGTACTCTCAAAATAATAAATCTGCTTTCCGTCTTCAATTTCAGTTTTTACAAGATTAACATAAGGGTCATCGACATTATCGTATTCCCACACAAGACCCGTTGCCTCGTCATAAGGCAGCTCAACCTGTGCCGTCGGGTAACCGATTGCTGCACCCATAATCATTCTTAAAAACAATTCAACAAATATAAGCGGAAAAGCAAAAACCAAAACAACAGATGCTCCCATTTAAAAAATCTCCTTTCGGCTGAAACAATATTATATCTGTATAATACTCCGAATTATTCGGATTTTCCACCAACACAAGTTTACAATGCGGACTTTTTTATGTATATTTCAGTTTACACCTCAAACTCAGCAGCAATCGGATAATGGTCGGATATTATTTTCTCAACCGTTTGAACGCTTATACATTTCAGATTTCTGTAGAATATGTAATCAATTTTTATATTCGGTCTGTATGAGGGAAATGTGCTTTTGCCGCTCTGTGCCGCAACCGCATCGGAATCGCAAAGACGCTCAAAAAGCGGTCTGAGTTCATCGCTGTCGGGAGTTGCATTGAAATCGCCCATAAGAACAAGCGGCATATCTGTATTATCAACTATTTTGCATATCGTTTCAACCGCATTCTTTCTTTCGCCAAGTGCAAGACCCATATGGCAAACAAGAACCATAACATCCTTGCCGCAAACATCAACAACGGCTTTCAAAACGCATCGTGATTCGTATTTGCCGATTTCGTTTTTCAGAATCGGGTCGGGCACAGCGATTGTTTCCGCTCTTTTAATCGGATATTTTGTAACAAAAGCGTTTCCGTAAGGGCTTGTACCGCCAACCTTTATTGCCTCGGCAAAATAACGGTTATATCCCAGACCGTCGGCGATTGCATTTGTCTGGTCGGTATAACCCTCCTCGGGACCCTCTCCCCTGACCTCGTTTAGTCCGCAGATATCGGGATTCTGCTCTTTTATTGAATCAACAAACAAATCGATATCAATTCTGCCATTCTTGTAATCCAGACAATGCTGGATGTTAAAAGTCATAACTTTAAGTTTCTTCATTTTCTTGTATTCCGTCAAAACCGTAAACTCTCTTTTATACTGTGCGGCAAGCTCTTCATCGGTAATATTTTCATAATTCCCGAAAATTCCAAGAGCTTTATCCAGCTCGACCCACTCAGGAGTAACACCGTGAGCAATTTCGTTTTCAGTCAGATGCTGCTCACCTTTACCGATAATTTCGCAAATAAAATAATTATTAACGAAAAGCTTATGAAAGAAATATTCATTCGCTCTGAAAATCTGTCTGCCTGCACTTACAGCATATCCCGTTTCTTCAAGCACCTCACGCACAACACATTCTTCAGGCGTTTCGTTATCTTCAACACCGCCGCCGGGCGTTAAATATACACCCGTATTCAATTCATGCGACAAAAGAATTTTGCTTCCGTCGGTTATAATTGCCCTGCAAGCAATGCGCTCATACGAACTCGGCAGATAATAAACATCACCGTATTGATTTATAATTTCGAAGCTTTCGCCATTCATCTGATTACCTCAAAAATTGAATGGGCGGATAAAACTATCCGCCCGAATTCAGTATTAATCAAAAAGATAAACTCTTGTTTCGTAGGGTCTTGTTGTGAAACCGTCACGGGCTGCAGGAGCATCCTCATAGTTACAAAGCATAACCTTGCCCTTTGTGAGATCATAGCCCTTGGGTGCTATGAAATTAACATGATTTTCGGAATATGAGCAGATAACAAGCATGCTCACACCGTTATAAATTCTCTCATAAACATAGAGGTCGCTGCTTGCCTTGTTATATTCTTTATATGAGCCGTAAACAGCAACGGGATTTTCCTTACGGAACTTGATAAGAGCTTTATAATGGTTAAAAATTGAGTTGGGGTCAGACATTTCATCCTCGGCATTGATGCCGTCTTTGAAATTGGGGTTAACAGGCATCCAGGGTGTGCCGCTTGTGAAGCCCGCGTTTTCACTTGAATTCCACTGAACGGGAGTTCTTGCGTTACCTCTGCTTGACTCCTTAAGACGCTGCTTTGCCTTTTCATCCGAGAAGCCGAAAAGACGGAGCGTTTTATAATTATTTACTGCAAAAACATCCTGATAATCCTCAACCTCGGGAAGGTCGATATTTGTCATACCGAGCTCCTGACCCTGATAAATAAAAGGTGTACCGCACTGAAGCATATATGAGTTAGCGATTGATTTTGCGCTTTCAACTCTGTACTTAATGCTGCCGAAACGGTTGATAATTCTGGGATGGTCATGGTTTTCCATGTAAAGAGCGTTCCAGCCCTTACCGTAAAGACCTGTCTGCCAGGTTGAGAAGGATTTTTTAAGCTTCTTGAGGCTGAAAGGAAGAGTAAGGCAATCCATAAAGAGGCAGTCAGCTTCCATATGCTGGAAATGGAACATCATATCAAGCTCCTGAGAAGGACCTTCCTTGATATATTTGAGAGCCTTATTAACCGTCATCATGGGTGCTTCGCCAACGACGAAGCAATCGTATTCATTAAGAACTTCACGGAATTCGGCAAGATACTCATGAATATGAGGACCGTCGGCATAATGCTCCATACCGCATGCCTGAGGAATGGGGAAACCGTTTGGCAGACCTTCACGCTTTGAAACAAAGGTGATAACATCCTCACGGAAACCGTCAACGCCCATATCAAGCCAGAACTTCATGATATCCTTGACTTCCTGACGAACCTCGGGGTTATCCATATTAAGGTCGGGCTGTTTCTTGGAGAAAAGGTGCAGATAATACTGACCGTTTTCCTGATTATATTCCCATGCCTTACCCTCAAAGAGAGATGACCAGTTATTGGGAAGCTTGCCGTCCTTGCCGTCACGCCAGATATAATAATCATGATACTTGCTGTTTTTATCAATACCCTGCTTGAACCATTCATGCTCATCGGAGCTGTGGTTAACAACAAGATCCATGATAACTTTCATTCCTCTTGCGTGAGCCTCATCAAGAACCTTCTTAAAGAGAGCATTATCGCCGTAATCGGGAGAAATATTTTTATAATCGGAAATATCGTAACCGAAATCAGCATTGGGTGAACAATAAAGAGGTGAAAACCAGATGCAGGTAACACCGAGCTCCTTAAGATAATCAAGCTTTGAGAGCACGCCCTCAAGGTCGCCTATACCGTCGCCGTTACCGTCGCAGAATGAGCGGGGCCAGATCTGATAGCAAACAGCATCCTTATACCACTGTGTCTTTTTCATATGTATTCTCCCTTCGGAATAATTTACCGTAATATTATAACAGATGTTTTAAAACTTTACAATACGAATTTTTAACCGTTAAGAATGGGCAGACCGCCATCGTCCCATAAAACCTTGCGTTTTCTCGCACTTCGGCAAGGGTCATAGAGTGAATCATGCTGCGAATATCCGCAATCGCCTTTAAAGCAGGCTTCATCCCTCGAGTGATAAACAAACACCCAATCCCCGTTTTCATCCTTTACGAATGAATTGTGACCGGGTCCGTATTCGCCATCAAGGTCAGAAGATGTAAGCAAAGGTCTGTCAAGCTTTGTCCAGCTTTCAATATTCATCAGGTCCGCATTTACATCGGCATGCATAAGCCCGATGCAATATTCGGGACCTGTTGCAGAAGCAGAAAACGCAAGAAAAATCTTTCCGCCGTGAATCATTGCAGCAGCACCCTCATTAACGGGAATCCTAACCCTCTCCCAATCATATTCGGGTCCGGTGAGAAGCATTGCGGGAGCGGTTGTTTTCCACGGTTCGGCGGGATTAACTGTAGAAAGATAAACGTTTGAATTGCCGCCGTTCTGTGCCCAGGCAACATAATGCTTGCCGCTGCATTCAAAATATGTCATATCAAGCGAAAAACCTCTGAATGAGAATTCATCGCCGTTGCATGCGGTGAACTTGCCTTTATCGGTCCACTCATCATTATATGGGTCGCTTCCGTTGCAGGCAATGATGTGGCAATCAATATCCCACACATTGTCAGAGCTTCCGCTTGCAGCAAAAAGAACATACCATTTGCCGCCGATTTCATGAATTTCGGGTGCCCAGATAAATCGGTGAGCAATATCCGAATTCTTTTCATCCCAGATCGTTTTTTCTTCTGCATCGGAAAGAGCATCAATTGTTTTTGCTCTGCGAAGAATAACTCTGTCATAACCCTCGGGGTCATCCTTGCCGTACATTGGGTATGAAGCGGTAAAATAATAATAGCCGTCGCTGCCTTTTGTTATAAAAGGGTCTGCTCTGTCTCTTATAAAAATTTCGGTTTTATCGCTCATATAATCACCTTTTCGGATTGAATTGATTCAATTCTAACATAACATGTTTATTTTTTCAACAAAAAGCTCCCTCGGAATATAACCGAGAGAGCAAAATCTTATGCAACAAGGAATTTATATTTTGCTACGCTGTAAAGCGGAATAAACGGAACCATAATCGGAACTGTTTTAACATATTTCTGATATTCCGGATCGTTGCCGTAATTCTTGTTCTGGCGAAGCTCAAGGCGGCGTGCTCCGCTGAACATAACAAATATTATGCCGATATAGCCGACGAGAGCGAGAATCCACTGACCGACACCCGAAAGAACATTAACACCCGAAACAAGAACGCCGGTCCAGAAAATCATTTCACCGAGGTAATTGGGGCAGCGAACAATTTTGTAAAGACCGGTATCACAAAAACGCTTGGGATTCTTTTTCTTTGAATTATTCTTCTGAATATCGGCAACGGACTCAAAAATAACACCGAAAGCCATGATAACAAGACCTGCAATGCAGAAGCCGTCGGTTTTTTTGCCGTTGAGAAGTCTGTAATATACAGGCAGAACCTGTGTGACATAAAGAGCGGCGCAGGTTACCCAGATAGCGCATTTAACGCCGAAAGGCATTGTTTTGCCGTCCTTGATTTCGGTTTTCATGGTGTTACGGTATGCTGCGCTTTTGATTTCACGGATAAGAAGATATCCGCTGAGACGGCAGCCGTAAATAAAGAAAAGAGCGCAGGCGATTATTGTTCCGATGCTGAGACCGTTCCGGAACATAATGAGCATAATAATGCCGAGACCTGCAATCGAAAAACCGTAACCAAGTGAAATAAAATAAACGTATTTGTAAAAGCCTATCGAACTGATAAGCATCGCGGCAGCAAAAAGCAGCCAGAAAGTAAGCGGTGCAACCATATTTTCCTCCAATTAATTATTAATAATAAGCTCATCAACAGAACGCTTCGGCACATAATGAATACCGTTTTCATCTCTGTAATAAGCTGTGCTTCCGTTTTTGGGTATGTCAACAATCCTGACCGTTTCGGCAGGCTTACCGAGAGCAAGAACAAGCTCAATTGAATATCTCTGCGTGTCAATGTTCAGAATTTCCGCAAGCTTACCGCGGTCAACGCTGCCGAGCATACAACCGCCAAAACCGTTTTCAACCGCACCGAGCATAATCGTCTGAGCGGATATACCGACATCGGTTTTCATATTTTTCGCAATAGTACTATCACACAATATAACTATATATGCCGACGGTCTTTCGCCTTCATCGGGACCTTTCCAATCCTTTAAAAGACCTGCCCATCCGAGAGTATCAAAAACACGGGCGTTAATTTCAGGATCATTAACAAGAGAAAATCTCAAAGGCTGCATATTTACCGATGACGGAGCAAGCCTTACAAGGTCAATCAGGTTAATCAGAACATCCTGCTCAATGCGGATGTTTTCATCAAATCTTCTGTAAGATCTGTTTTTACTTAATAAATCTTTCAGCACAAGTTCACCTCCAACAAAGATCAATATTAATAATTATACAGTAATTCTATTCATTTTTCAACAATACAGACTGCTTTGTGAATAAATATTCGAAATATGGTGTTTTTGTACTGTTTTTTTATCGCAAAAGTTACAATTTTGTCACAAATGCACAAAACACTTGAAATTTATTCAACTTTATGATAAAATAAATTTCTAAACAGGAATTACTGTTTGGTAATAAGATTAAGAAGAGGGTAACATGAAAAAACTGTTAAGTTTAATATTATGCTTTTGCATGATATTCGGCATCTGTGCACATGGAGCTGTTGCAGCAGAGCCGTTCACGGTTTCCGGCGGAAATATGGGAGTTGCCGGAAATATCAGCGAAGATGAGTTTGCAGACGAAATAGCTGAAATGATTTCGGATTATACCCGTCATTCATCGCCCGCAAACGAAAACGACGAATTCTCAACGGCAAGGCTTATCGTAAAAAGCGCTCACAACATTAATGTTAAAAACGCTGTTTCTGTTATTAGCGGTTATGACGATTTATGGATTCTGCAATATGAATCTCCTGCCGAAGCAAAGGCTGCTTATAATTATTTCAGCGGCAGACCGGGTATTCAGTTTGTTGAGTCAGATAAACCTATTAAGGCACTCTCAACTGTCGGCTCTGATGTTTCCGCAGCATCTGATGATATGAAATATATTTCATGGGGTGCAGCACACATAGGAATTGATGACCTTAACTTCGAAATCAAAAGGCTTAACTCTCCCCTTGAAACAGTTTATGTTGCTGTTGTTGATACGGGCGTTAAAGCCGACCATCCGTATCTAAGCGGCAGAGTTGAGCCTACAAGAATCAACACAAGCGGCTCGGGAGCAAGAAACAGCTCCGCTGACGATAACGGACACGGAACAAATGTTGCAGGCGTTATTGCTGATGCAACGCTTGAAAATGTTATTATAAAACCTTACAAAGTGCTTGATACATACGGCAACGGAACTCTCGTTTCGCTTGCGGCAGGCATAAATTGCGCAGTCAAAGACGGCGTTGATGTCATCAATGTCAGCGTTGGATTTTATGAAGATTCAGATGTTCTCAAAGGAGCAATTGATAACGCAAGCGAAAATGATATAACCGTTGTTGCTGCGGCGGGCAACGATAACACTGATGTTCCGATGTATCCGTCAAGTTATGAGTCGGTTATCAGAGTTGCTGCTTCAAACCAGCAGAATGTTGCCGCAAACTTCAGTAACTACGGCGATATTGATATTGCTGCCCCCGGCGTTGGCATTATGACAATAAATAATAATAACGGCTATTATGTCGGTTCAGGCACATCTCTTGCCGCTCCGCTTGTTTCTGCTGTTGCCGCTGTAATTCTTTCGATAAACAAAAATGCATCTCCCGAAGATGTTCTTGAAATGATTCAGAATACCGCATACAAAGTTTTCGAACCGAATGCCGAGAAGTATTTCGGCGCAGGTATTCTGAGTGTGCCATCGGTCAGCGATTTCACAAACACAGCAAAAGCCGAAGCGCCTGTTTTCTCTCATGAAACAGCCCTTTATCATAATGATTTTGAACTTACAATTACCTGTAATACTCTCGGCTCCGTTATTTATTACACTACCGATGAATCAACTCCGTCAAAATCAAACCCTGCAGCAAAAATTTATCAGGAACCTATTCTTATTGATAAGACCACAAAGCTGACCGCTGTTTCATACGCAGACGGTTACAACCGTTCACCTATTTCATCCTTTTCGGCTATAGTTGCGCCGTACGCTTCCGAGGATGAACTAACCATTGATGAAAACGGTGTTATCACATCATATACGGGAACGGAAACCAGCCTTTCCATTCCGGAAACAGTTAACGGAATAACTGTTAAAAAGCTTGGCGACGGTGTGCTGAAAAACAGAAACCTCACAGAGCTTGTTCTTCCCTCATCCTTAACCGCCGTAGGCAAAGAAAGTGTCGCGGAAAATCCGAACCTTAAATCGATTTATGCTTTCGGATTAACAAGCATTGATGAAAAAGCTTTCTACAACTGCATATGGATGAAAAACATTTATTTCGGTGAAATAACATATGTCGGCGAATATGCGTTTTATAACACCTGCAGCAAGGCTTACGAAGTAAGAGAGAGCACCTTTGCGCTGAATTTAAATAAGCTTTCCGAAATTCCCGAGGGTGCATTTATGGGCAGTGCACTTTCCGAAGCTGTAATTGATGTTCCCGTTACGCTTGGAAAGAATGCTTTTGCAGACTGCAACGGTCTTGTTACAATTAATTTTGCTGATTTAAGAAATATTGATGACGGAGCTTTTAAGGGGCTCAAATCGTTGCGTGAGGTTAACATAAGGAAGCTTGAAAGTATTCCAAAAGGGGCTTTCAGCACTTGTGAAACGCTTGAGCACATACATTTGCCGGATGCGAAATTTGTTGACTCTCATGCATTTGAAAACTGCGCAAGCGTTGAGCTGATTGAGCTTCCGAAGGTTGAGAAAATCTATTCAAACGCTTTCAGCGGCTGTGATTCGCTTTATGAAATAAACCTCGATTCCGTAACAAGCTTTGAGGAAAGCGCTTATTCAGCTGCTACCGCTCCTCCGTTCCCCAAAAATCTCAGTATATTCTATGCACCGAAGCTTCAAAAAACAGTTACAAAAATGTTCGGAAAATGCCCGAATCTGTATATGGTTTATTTATCCGAAGCAACCGAGATTGCTCCGTTCACATTTAACGGTTGCCAAAAAATTTATTATATCGATATTCAGAGCGTAAAATACATCGAACAGAATGCACTGGCAAATTGCAGCGCCGTTGCCATTGATGCAAGAAGCCTTATTTCCACAAAGAGTCTGCCGAACAACAGCGGGATTATTCTTTCAAATGAATTTGTTGAATCCGAGCAAAACGCCGAAAACCTTACCGTTTACGGCACACCGGGTACATATATCGAAAGATACTGCCATTACAAAGGCTATACCTTTTCACCCATTCCCGTTATTCTGAACGATATTCCTGATTATATTACAGAAAACAGCGAAATGATAACGCTTGATGCTGTAGGATTTGACCTTGAATATCAATGGTTCTGGAACGGAAAGAATTCAACCGAAGGCGGCACACCGATTGAAGGCGCAACCGAAAAATCCTATACTTTCACCGATAACGATACCGCGCCTTTTTATTACTGCAGAATTACCCACAAAGATACCGACAGGGATGTTGTGATTTATTCTGATATAATAATCAAAGATTCAACCCCTGCCGACTATACCGAGTATAATAAAGCAGTTGATGCGGCAAACGCAATTGACAGAAATCTTTATGTCAACATTGAGATTCTTGATGAAGCTCTCGCCGTTGATGTTTCGCAAAGATACTCCTGCGAGCAGGATTTTGTTGACGCTCAGACAAAGGCAATTTACGATGCAATTGCCAGCCTTAAGCATAACGGTGTACAAAGGCTGACGCTAAATATTAATGATGATGAGCTTGTCATATTCCAGAACGAAAGAATAACCTATAAGGTTACTCCGTCAAACGCCACATATCAGGGTATAAAATGGAGCTGCGAACAAAACAAAAAAGTTGTTTTATTGACCAAAAACGGCTATGTCAGGTGTATCGGCGACGGTCATGCACTTATCAAGGGTGAAGTTGTAAATCCTGACGGCGAAACAGTAACCGCTTACATAACCGTTGACTGTGAACTGACTGTCCTTGAAAAAATTCTTGCACTGGTTTTAAGACCGTTCGTTCTTCTCGGATATGCACTTTCATCACAGAAAATTTAATTAAAATCACAAACGCACTGTCAGACATTTCTGTACTGACAGTGCGTATTATTTATGGCTGAACAGGTACGGGATGATCCTCCGAAACATGTTCAACAGTTATAAAATTATTTCTCTCGGCATATGCCCATTTCATGCCGAAAAGCTTGCAGGATGAATCAACAGGCATATAAAGCTGGTCGGCTTCGCCTCTGAAAACCTCTGCACCGAGGTCAGCTTTGCCATTATCGGTAACAGCAATACTGCTGCCTTCGGTAAACTCAACGCTCCTGCCGTAAAGAGAAACAAAAACTTTACCTTTTTCTCTTCTGACCTCACCGCCGATAAAACCGATCAGAACAGCAAATGGCAGATACCATATACCGTCTTTTTTAACGGGCGGTGTTGAAGCTGCGCAAAGACCGAGGTCAACTCCCTTATAGAACATTCTCGTTCTTCCGTTGCCGAAAATGGGAGCAACTCTGTAGGGTCTGATTTCATCCTTTGTTTTGTCAATCAGGCATTCATCAACCGTTCTGCCGTCATCAAGGTTTGCGGTGAGAGTTATTTTATCGCCGTTAACCTCAACAAGAGCGTACATGCTGACATGTTCCTCCTGCGGATAAAACGAGCTGTGCCAAACCTTATCGCAGGTTTTTGTGCCGGGCGGATTGGAATGAGCATTGCCGAGTTCATAATGAATCGTACCCTGCGAGGGTTTGTCGAAAATCTCTTCATTCCTTATCGGAAAGCTTCTTGAAAAATTGTGCTCGTGACCCGAGAAAAGGATATCAAGCTTTTCCATGCATTCACGCATCATGGGGTATGCATCATCGTTTGCAAGGTTGGGACCCGAATAATAAATCGGAAAATGATAGCTGCCGAATTTCCATGTTTTATTGCTGCTTTCAATATCCTTAACCGCCCAATCGTTGACAAGCTCAGGTTCATTTACGCCGAAAACAACAAAATGAGCGTTGCCGTAATCAAACGAATAGTTTTCAGTCTGCCAACCCTCGGGACCGTTCTTAGGGTAGGAATATTCAAGCTGCGTGTTAAAGAATTCTGCAGGCTCTGCATAATATCTGCCTACCTCTTCGGGAAAATACTGACTGAAGCCCCTGTTATCATGGTTACCGCAGCACATCATATAAGGAAGATGCTCGATTATGCCCTCCATTCCCACAAACATTGCATTCCACTGAATTTCATGCTGACCGCAGTTTGTGTTGTCGCCTGCGGTGAGAATAAATTTAACATCGGGATGCTTTTTCAGCGTATCCTTGAGGAATTTGTTGAGAGCTGAATAATCCGGATTATAATGATCATCATCCTTCTGATGGTCAGATATAGCAATGAATTTGAAATTTGTGAGGTTATCCTCCTGTGTTTCAAACCAGAATTCTTCGCTGCGGTTTTCGGCACTGCCGCAGGTATAATAATATTTCGTGCCGGGCTTTAAGTTTTCTGCCTTTGCCCAGAAGATATTGCTTGTGTTAACATCGCTCTTAAACGGCTTTACAAGCGCATTGGTAATTTTCTTTTCGCCGTTTTTTTCGTAGTATTCAATATATCCGTCGGCAACGTCTGCGCTTGCACGCCATGTGACGGTCATTGATGTTCTCGGGTCACCCGAAATGCTGACCATTATATGATCAGGCTTTTCGGTTGCAAATCTGTAATTAGGTGTTCTTTCCATAAACAAACCTCTTATTTAACGGTAATTTTGAAGAGACGGGCACCGTGGCTGTTGACCTCAGCCGTAAATTTGCCGTCTGTTACTGCATATTCTTCATGAGCCCACATATCCCAAACGGAATAATCCAAACCGCCGATTGTTACATCAGTAACGTCAAACTCTATGTTTCTTGCTTCATCATCTGTGTTGAACAGAGCAACATATTTGCACTTTTCGCCCTTTGATACCCAGATGATTTCACCCTTGCCGTCAACCTCGTTCCTGCTGAACTGATGTGCACCGCTTGAATTTTTGAGCATATCGATAAGCTCTCTGTTCTGAAGAAGAGAAAGAGTGAATTCATCGTTATCCCTCATTTCTCCGCCCATCATAAGGGGTGAACGGAAAATTCCCCAGAGAGTCATCATTGTAATCTGTTCATCGGGAGTGAAACGGGTGTATCTGCCTCTGTATTCGGGAAGCAGTTCCGTAAGCTGAATATGGCCGAGAGGCAGCATATCACAATCGGGCCATGCGCCGGGCTGAACATAATTCTGCCACGCATAGCAACGCTCAAACATTGCGTAAAGCTTATCCCATGAATCCCAGAAATCGCCCGTCATGCGCCACATATTTGCGTTAGCAGCAAGATGCTCATGCTCCCATACGGGAGCAGGTCCGGGAGAAAGGCTGAGAACCATATCCCTGCCGCAGTTATCGATTGCTTTGCGTATCATTTCAATTTCTTTTCTTGCCGAATAAGGATTATCCTTTAAAAACTCGGTATTTGAGATATCGTCACATTTGATATAATCAACGCCCCATGAAGCATAAAGCTCAAAAATGGAATTATAGTATTCCTGCGCACCCTTTGCTTCATAGTTAACGCCGTACATATCGGCATTCCACGGACAAACAGAAAACTGCAGAGCAATATCTCTCGCGGTTACTCCGTCACATTTTATATTTGTATTCTGATGAACGGCCTGCCTCGGAATACCTCTCATAATGTGAATTCCGAATTTCAGTCCGAGCGAATGAACATAATCAGCTATAGGTTTGAAGCCCTTACCGCCTGCGGAAGAAGGGAATCTTTCCGGTGACGGGATAAGACGGGAATATTCATCCATATAAAGCGGAACAAAATTATGGTAATAGTAGGAATCGGCTGTTGGTTCAGACCACTGAATATCGCAAACGATATATTCCCAGCCGTAATCCTTAAGATTCTTTGCCATATAATCGGCATTGCCGATGAGCTGTTCCTCATTAACGGCTGCACCGTAGCAATCCCAGCTGTTCCAGCCCATGGGAGGTGTCAAAGCAAGTTTTTTATGCATTTCGGTTTTCCTTTCTGTAAATTCTTATTCCGAATTCTGCTTCGGTTTCAACAGATTCAAGCGAAGCAAGCTTCTGCTGATCATTGATTCCCGTTTTATAATAATAGGGAGTCATTTTGAAAAGATTGTTGATATCTTCATTTGATGAAATCATTATTGTATCTTTTATCACTATTTCTTCTTTAAGTTTAAATCCTTCAATTTCAGCTTCAGGCAGCTGATTGAGATAAGGTTTATCGTATACAGCTTTTTTAAGCCCTAAAAGATGTTTTTCAAGAGGTATAACTCTGATAAGAATTCCGTCAGGCTTCAGCACCCTGCAGAATTCAGCGAAAGCTTCGGGAGAAAAAATATTGAGCACGGCATCAACCGATGAATCGGCAACAGGCATATTGAAAACGCTTGCAACTGCAGTTGTTACGCCGCTTTTGCGCTTGAATGCAAACTCAAGAGCATCCTTTGAGATGTCAACACCAAAGACTTCCGAATTTTTGCCGTTTTCGCACATAACCTTGCCGATTGCCGCAGAATAATAACATTCCCCGCAGCCTGCATCAAGAATTATCGAGGAAGAATCAAGATAACCGATGCAAATCTCACACAGCTTTTCGCAGAGAAACGCATAGTAGCCTTTATCAAGAAAATCTCTTCTTGCTCTTACCATCAGCCTGTCATCACCGTGACGCTTTGCCGACGACTGCGAGGACATAAGCAGATTGACATATCCGAATTTCGAAATATCGAAGCAATGGCCTGCAATGCATTTCAAGCTTTTATCCTGCTGAAAAAGCTCTTCCCTGCAAACGGGACAAACAAAACCGCTCATTTTATTACCCTGTATTTTTCAATCTTTCTGACCATACTTCTGCCTACATCGTGAGCAAATCTCATGCATGCAGGAATCAGGTCCTCGGGGAAGCCATTAACAAAATTAGCAGCTTCATATGTGAAATGACCCTTGTAGTCAATCTCTCCCAACGCTTTGAGAATCGAATCCCAATCCATCTTCATAAGATACGGAAGGTTATGGCTGTCATGCAGATTATCATTATCATGCACATGAAGAGCACCCAGACGCTTATTCCCCATTTCTCTTATCATTGATGCTGCATCTTCTCCGACAAGTCCGCAGTGACCTAAGTCAAGGCAGCATGTGAATGCATCCGATTCAAGAGAATCAAAATAATCATTGAACTCCGATGCAACGCTGCAAACATTTGGAACAATATGGTCGGTGTCCCAACCCCACATGTTTTCAAGCGCAATCTTTACGCCGAAATCTCTTGCATACGGTTCAAGATTTTTGTAAAGCTCTATGTTACGCTCTTTCTGACAGTTACTGAACTGAACGGGATGAACAACACAGATTTTCGCATCAAGAAGCCCTGAAACCTCAAGCGCTCTTTTGAGCTTATAATCAAGTCTTTTGTTATACTCATCATTCCCCTCTTTCATTGATGGAAACGGAGCATGTGCCTGCTCAAAAGTTACACCGTATACTGCTGCCATATTGCGAAGAGATCTGATATACTTTCTGAAGCCGTCTTTTTCAAGAATATTATCATCGTCATCCATAAAAAACATGGAATAATCAATTCCGTCAAATCCGCTTTCGCAGATAATTCTGACCGCCGCCTCATCTCCGAGTCTGGGTGCAACCGCCTCAGTGTGCGCAACAAGCTTCATATTGACCTGCCTTCTTTCAAAAGAATCATATTTTATGGTAGAATTATATCATTGAATAAATTCTCCGTCAATAATATATCAGATTTTTAAATATTAACAGTTTCTTAATTTTCAGTTTAGATTAATTTACAATCTTGACAAATTTTTTAATTTAGTTTAAATTAAAAATAATAAACATAGGGGGAAAGAACTATGGCAAAGGCTGAATACAGAAGTTCTATCCGTTCAAAGAATCTGATAAAAAAAGCTGTTGCAAAGCTCATCCACGAAAAGGAGCTTTCAAAAATAACAGTTTCGGATGTTATAAGAGAAGCCGATATCAGCAGAGGCACATTTTATGCACATTTCCCTGATATTCAGAGCGTTTTTGAACAGATAGAAACAGAAGAAGTTAAAAAGCTGGTTAACCTTGTTAACAGAGCCCAAAGCGAAAACACGGATATTCAGGACACCAATTCGTTTTTATCTGTGATTTTCAACCATCTTTACAGCGATTTTGAGTATTACAGAATGCTCATGCAGTCCTGCTTCCTTAACAATTATTTGTGCAGAATAATTGATATCTATTATGAGGAAACACTCAACAAGCTGTTAAGCAAGAATTCCAATAAAGATGAAGCCGAAGCAAATCTTTTTATGACCTATACAACATCAGGTGCAAAGGATGTTATTATCGGATGGCTTCAGGGAAAAATCAAAGGCACTCCCGATGAAATTGCAACAAGGCTTTCAAGGATGCTTGAGCTTTGCAATTTATATTACGAATAAAAAAATCACAGCGTATTTCACAAAAGAAGTACGCTGTGTTTCTTTTTTATAAGCCTATCGCGCCGAGCAAACCATAAGAGAATATTGACATAATGATGTTTGCGATAAGTACGCCGAGAGCAATAACAGGGAATGAATGGCTGATTCGCATATCAAGCAATGCGGCAATAAGAGAGCCTGTCCAACCTCCTGTGCCGGGTAAAGGAAGCGCAACAAAAGTAAGCAAACCCCATAATCTGTATTTTTTGACTTTATCGCTTTTTCTCATTGAACGTATTTCAAGCTTTTCAATAAGAGCACCTATTTTTTTATACCGTTTCAAAAACTGAAAAATCTTTCTGATAAAAAGAAGAATAAAAGGAAGAGGCAAAATATTACCTGAATAACAGATAAAGAAGGCTTTCCAAAATTCAACATCAAGAAGTTTTGCTGCTATCATACCTCCTCTGAGTTCGATAACAGGAAAAATCGAAACAATAAAAATAACAAGCTCTTTAGGGATTGAATCTTTGAAAAACTCTACCATCGAGTTTACAATATTTTCAACCATAATTTAACCTCATTCAATAATATTCTGACTGACCAAAAAATCATGAGCGCTCTGAAGGATGTTACGGTCATTGATAAACCTGAGCATATCAAGAGCCTTTTCATAGTTCAGCCAGATATAATCTTCGATTTCTTCACGCTGAATGGTTGTTTGCGTGTCTTTTGTTTTTGCAAGGAAAATTGTAACTGATTTTTCTACCCTGCCCTGAATTGTGTATTCAGACTTTGAGGCAAACTGAGGAAGAATCTGAATATGTATTCCCGTTTCCTCAAGAACCTCTCTGATAGCGGTCTGCTCAAAGGTTTCACCCTTTTCAACATGACCCTTTGGAAATCCCCAATGAGTGCTTCGGCGGTTTTTTATAAGAAGATAACGCACTTCATCATTGATAAAACGATAAACAACCGCACCGCAGGAACGCTCATAAAGGCATTCAAGCTTATAACTTCTTCCTTTTTCAGCAAAAGCAATCGCATCCTCAATCTGATACGAAATAAACCTCATGCTTTTTGGAGCCACAACATAAACAGTAGGGCTGCCGTCAGCTCGTTTAATGGCCGCAATAACTCTTCCGTCAAATGTTCTGACGGGGTGATTGATACCCATAATGTATGCGCCCGAAGAAACGCTGTCATAACGTTTTTTTCCTTCAATGGCGCCGAAATTGAGTTGATAGACAAAACCGAATTGTCTGTTTACGGAGCGGATAGGGTTTGTAACCCTTACTCTGACATATTTGCCGAGCATTTTAACCACACCTTTCAAAAGGTCATTAAGACCCAAGATAAATACTGAAATATTATACTAAAATACAGCTTACAAAACAATAGAAAAGTTAAAATTTTTTAATTTTTTATAGTTTTGTAATTATATCGCCGTTATACCCGGCTTTTTTTATTGAAAAAAGACAATTTTCATCCCGCTGATTTACCTGCTTCAAAAATTATCTGCCGATACTTGATTTATATTATATAATTATGGTATTATAAAATATATATTTTCAGAAAGCGGTGTCATTATGCGTAAAATATTAGTGGCAGACGACGAAGCCCTTATCAGGCGACTTGTGAGCGACTTTCTCCGCAATTCGGGTTATGAACCCGTTGAGGCAGCAAACGGCGTTGATGCAATAAATAAATTCAAAGCAGAAAAAGACATCTGCCTTGTTATTTGTGATATCATGATGCCTGAGGCTGACGGCTGGGAAGTTTGCAAAACAATCAGAGAAACCAGCTCTGTTCCCATCCTTATGCTTACAGCCCGCAGCCAGGAATTCGATGAGCTTATGTCATTCGAATCGGGTGCTGACGATTTTGTTACCAAGCCCTTCAGCCCGACTGTTCTTATGAAACGAGTTGAAGCTCTCCTGAAAAGAAGCGCCGCTTCGGCTGCTTCGGTTTCATCTGATGAAATCATCAGCATTAATTCATTGACAATCGATATCCCTGCTCATACCGTCAGCGTTGAAAACAACATCATTGATCTGACAATAAAAGAATACAATATTCTTTTGAAATTATGTTCCAACCCGGGAAGAATCTATTCAAGAGACCAGCTTCTTGACGATATCTGGGGAATTGATTTTACAGGCGACCCGAGAACAGTTGATTCTCATGTTGCAAGGCTCAGAACAAAGCTCGGCTCATGGGGCGATGAACACTTAAAAACTGTTTACGGTGTAGGATACAAAATTGAGGTGAAAAAGAATTGAAAAAACCGTTGTCAATATTCAGGCTCAGCAAAATCAGGATAAAGCTGTTTGCAACGATACTTTTCATTCTGTTTGTGTTTTTCCTTATTGTTACCGTTGTTACCTCCCCCATTCTTTTTATTGTTCTTTCAAACCAGACTTATAAGCAGCATTATTCTGCAGCGGAACAAATCAAAGCTTGTATTCCGGGCACGGTTACTTATTATTTTGACCTTTATTCTATAGCGGTCAACAACAATATCGATTATGAAATCCTGAATCCCGACGGAACGATTTATTATGCTTCCTCAAGCGATTCAATTCAGGGCACGGCTCATTTCCCCTCATCGGGCACCAACACATCGGATTATTCAAACACAGTTAAAACCGATGATTACAGTTATGCCATGAAGCAAAAGGATTTTGAAATCCGCAAACTCATTGCTACCGATGCCTCTTATTTTGTTTTTACATCTCAGATGGATACCGGTGAAACGCTGCATATATATTCTTCTGTTGCGGATGTTGAAAAAATAGTCAGCGTTGCGGGCGCGGTATTTTCAACAATATTCATGGCGCTTCTTTTCGTTTTCTCTCTTATTTTCTATATCCTTGTTGCAAGCTTCACCAAGCCTCTTGTTGAAATGAACGATATAACCAAAGATATGGCGGCGCTTAATTTTGGCAGACGCTGCGGCAATTACGGCAAAGATGAAATCGGTCAGCTCGGCAGCAGCATCAACACTCTTTCAAGCACTCTCGATGCAACTCTTGTTGACCTCAAGGAAAAGAATGAGCAGCTCGAAAAAGATATTGAACGCAGGCACGCTCTTGACAACGCCAGAAAATCATTCATCAATAATGTTTCTCACGAGCTAAAAACTCCCATTGCGATTATTTCAGGATATGCTGAGGGCGTTTGCGAAGGAATCAGCGATGACCCCGAGGTCATCAGAGAATACTGCAACATCATCAAGGAAGAAAGCAACAAAATGAACGGCCTTGTTGTTGAGCTCCTTGAGCTTTCAAAAATAGAGAGCGGCACACAGCCCTTTAATCCCGATTATTTTGACCTCGGTGCAGTTACAACATCAATTCTCAATCATCTTTCTTTGCAGACGGAATCAAAGGGAATTACGGTTAACAACAAAATTCCGCAGCCCCTTGCATGCTACGGCGAAGAGGATAAAATTGAAATTGTTCTCAAAAACTATATAACAAATGCTATTTCTCACTGCGCAGATCAAAAAATAATTGAGCTTGGCTGCAAGGATTTGGGTAAAACCTATGAAATCAGCGTTTTCAACACGGGCGAAAACATTTCGCAAAACGATATGCCTGAGCTTTGGGACAGCTTTTACAGAGCAGACAAAGCGCATGCAAGAAGTGAAAACCGTTTCGGTCTCGGTCTTTCCATCGTTAAAGGCATTATGACAAACCACAATTGCCGTTTCGGTGTACAAAACACAGAAAACGGTGTTCGATTTACATTTGAAATTCCGAAGGACTCAAACTATTATGGATAAAAAACCAAAGAAAAAACGGTTGATAAAACTGATTATAATGTTATCTGTTTTTGCTTTAACCGTTGCTGCAATTACGGTTGCAGTATTGCATAAACCGTCATCGGTTACCGTAATAAGGTCTGTAAAATCGCAGAATACAATAACAAACAAAGCCGAAAACGCTCAGGTGCATTATGCCAAAAGCAAGGCTGCTTTTAATAAAACGGTTGCGGAATCGGGTCTTATTCAGCTCTGCGTTGACGAGAAATCCAATTCATTCGGCATAATTGAAACAGGCAGCGAAAAGCTCTGGAGCGCTCTGCCTCTTCTCGAAAACATCGCAGAAGGCGAAGAGCTTTCTTCCGATGCAAGCATGGCAACGCTTAAAATTCTCGGCGGCAGTGATATCTATTATCTCAACACGCAGGATAATTCTCTCGAATATAAGAAAGCATCCTTCAAAACCGTCGATAACGGAGCGGAATTCACCTTTGATATTTTCCCCGATTCAAAAACCGCTGCAAAGAAATCATATTCAAAAGAAGATATCGGTTTCAGAATTGTAATTACAGTTACCCTGAAAGATGGCAGTATGCTTGTTGACTGCAAGCACTCAAATCTTACAGGCAACCCCGATGCATGCATTGAAAGCATTGACCTTTTAAGCAGCTTCGGAGCGTATAACGACAGCCTTGAAGATGATTTCCTTCTCGTGCCCGACGGCTGCGGTGCAATAATCAAAACTTCTATTTACGATGAATCCTTTGAATCGCTTTCATTTTCGGTTTACGGCAGCGATACATCAATCGGAAATTCATCATCGGGCGATGCAGTTATCCCTGCTTTCGGTATAAAGCACGGCGAAACAGCTTTTGTTTCTCTTATTGAAAAAGGCGATGCAACCGCAACAATCAAAGCGGAAAAAGCTACATCCCTTACCGAATATAACAGAGTTTATCCGAGTTTTCTGATAACCCCCGTTAGGTATGAAAACCAAAAGCTGTATGTTTCAAAGAAAACGGCAGTTGATGAAATATCGCTTTGCTACAGATTTTTAACGGGCAGCAATTCAACCTATGCAGGTCTTGCTTCTGCCTGCCGAGAGCAGCTTATAAGAAACTCTGTTCTTTCAACAAAAACCGTTAACGTAACCGACTATCTCCCCTGCTATCTTTCGTTGACCGCTGCCACAAGCTCCGAAACAGGTCCGTTCAGAACACTGAAGCCCGTAACAACCTTTGAGCAGGCAGCCGATATGCTCACCCATATGAAAAGTAAAGGTATAAACAACGTGAGCATCAGATATTCGGGCGCTTTCAACGGCGGAGTTAATTCTGCAGATATTTCGAACCTGAAGCTCAACAATGAATCAGGGGGCAAAAAGGCACTCGCTGAGCTTTATGAATACACAAAGAGCCAGAAAATGAATCTTTATCTTGATATCAATCTTCTGAGCTCATCATCAGGTTTCGGCAGCAACTCTGTTATGAATATCCGCAAAGATATCTCATTATATAACCCGACGGGTGTTTATTCCGATTACAGAGGCACCGAAATGAAAAGACGTGAATTGAGATTTGTTGAAAGCCTTAAGGATATTGTTAAATCCGTTGTTACGGATTCTGGTGAACTCACTTTTTCAGGCTTTTGCATCAACGATGCAGGCTCTGTTCTGTATTCTGATTTCAGCAAAAACGGGATTCTCCGTCAGGATGCTGCAGATATAATCAGCAGCTCGATTGCTCCGCTTTCAACAGATAAATCAACCATGGCGGTTACGGGCAATTTCTATATGATTAAAAATGTTGACTCCATCATCAACATGCCAATGAAAACATCAGCTTCCGCCAGCGGAGCATATGTTTCAATTCCCTTTGTACCGCTTATTCTTCACGGAATTGTTGATTACACAGGCGAGCCGATTAACACGCAGATAAATATTGACGAAACCTTGCTTAAATATATCGAATACGGCGCTTGTCCCCATTTTGCCTGGAACTATGAGCCGTCATCAGACAATGTAGAAAAAGATATATACTATTACGATAACACGATTAACACAGCATCGGAATACTATACCCGTGCAAATAAAACGCTCAATGACCTGCGCGATGCCCGAATGACGGATCACTATCAGGTTACAGACGGAATTTTCTGCACAGAATATGACACAGGCTCAATGGTATACGTTAATTACACCGATAACAGCTATGAAACACTCGGCGTTACCGTTGAAGCACGAAGCTTTTTAAGAGTAAACTGATTTTCAGGAGGAACAAAATATGCCTTATATAAGAACAACAGTCAGCAACAAAATTTCAGAATCCGCAAGAGAAAACATCAAAGCAAAGCTCGGTCAGGCAATTGCGCTTATTCCGGGTAAAAGCGAAGCATGGCTTATGCTCGCATTTGAAGATAACGTTAACATGTATTTCAAGGGTAAAGGCAGCGAAGAATATGCCTACGTTGAAGTGAGCCTTTTCGGCACAACATCCGATGCCGCATATGACAGACTTACCGCCGCAATCTCTGAAATCATCAACGAAGAACTCGGAATTGACAGAGCAAATATCTACATCAAATATGAAGAAGCCGAGCATTGGGGCTGGAACGGTTCAAACTTCTGATGGATAACGGAAGAAAACACGTTCTCTGTCTTCTGTCTTTTGCGCTTGTTTCTATCGGAATGATTTTTATGTTTTCGGTTTTCACTTCGCCGGAATACAACAGAAATATTCAAGCCGTTGAGGTTACAACAAACTCTCAGCCAACTGCCAAAACAACCGAAGTGCAGAATACGGTATCGCTGACAGATAAAGCGCAAGAAACAACTGTTAAACAGGAGAATGCAAAAATCAATATCAACACCGCCTCAAAAGAAGAGCTGATGGAGCTTAAATCCATCGGCGAGGTGAAAGCCGAGGCAATTATTGAATACAGAAACAAAAACGGTTATTTCCGTGAGATTTATGAGCTGAGCTATGTTGACGGAATAACCGATAGAATCATTGCCGAAAACCTCGGCAAAATTACGGTTTAATTATTCAGAGGTTAATTATGGAAAGACTTGAAATCAAAAAGCTTTACGAAGCTGACCAAAACTACAGCGACAAAACCGTTACCGTTTGCGGATGGATTAAAACGTTGAGAGATTCCAAGGCAATCGGTTTTATTGAAATCAATGACGGAAGCTGCTTTAAGGGTGTTCAGATTGTTTTTGAATCGGAAAAACTTGATAACTACAAAGACATCGCAAAGCTCAACGTTGGAGCAGCAATAAAGGTAACAGGCAAGCTGATTCTCACTCCGCAGGCTAACCAGCCTTTTGAAATCAACGCAGACGAAATAACCGTTGAAGCGCTTTCAACTCCCGATTACCCTCTGCAAAAGAAAAGGCATTCGCTCGAATACCTGCGCACAATTGCGCACTTAAGACCCAGAACCAACACCTTCACTGCAGTTTTCAGAGTGCGCTCGGTTGCTGCGTATGCAATTCATAAATTCTTCACGGAGCAGGGCTTTGTTTATGCTCATACTCCCCTTATCTCATGCAGCGACTGCGAGGGTGCAGGCGAAATGTTCAAGGTTACAACTCTTGAGCTTGAAAATGTGCCTAAAACCGAAAACGGCGATGTTGATTACGGCGAGGATTTTTTCCAGAAGCCCGCTTATCTTACGGTATCGGGTCAGCTTCAGGCTGAAACAATGGCTCTTGCTTTCGGCAAGGTTTACACCTTCGGTCCAACTTTCAGAGCTGAAAAATCTTATACCCAACGCCATGCTGCGGAATTCTGGATGATTGAGCCTGAAATGGCTTTTGCAGAGCTTTGCGACAATATGGATGTTGCCGAAGCGATGATTAAATATGTTATAAAGTATGTTCTTGATAACTGTCCGCAGGAGCTCGAATTCCTTAACAAATTCATGGATAAAGAGCTTATCGAAAGGCTTACTGCAGTTGCAAGCTCCGATTTCGGCAGAGTGACTTACACAAAAGCCGTTGAAATGCTTGCAGAGCACAACGATGAATTTGAATACAAGGTAAGCTGGGGCTGCGATTTACAAACGGAGCATGAGAGATATCTCACCGAAAAGATTTTCAAAAAGCCTGTTTTTGTTACGGATTACCCGAAAGAAATCAAGGCATTTTATATGCGTCTTAATGATGACGGCAAAACCGTTGCCGCCTGCGACTGCCTTGTTATGGGCATTGGCGAAATCATCGGCGGCAGTCAGAGAGAAGAGCGCCTTGATATTCTTGAAGCAAGAATAAAAGAACTCGGGCTTAACCCCGAGGATTACAGCTGGTATCTTGACCTGCGCAGATACGGCGGAGTCAAACACAGCGGCTTTGGTCTCGGCTTTGAAAGACTCGTTATGTATCTCACGGGCATTTCAAACATCAGGGATGTTATTCCCTACCCGAGAACAACAGGCTCAGCAGATTTTTGATATAAAAGCAACAAACGGGTGTACCGAATCGGTACACCCGTTATTCTTGTATTTGAAAACCCCTGGCTGTGCCAGGGGTTCCGAAAAAGCTTTAGCGATGAAAAGAAAACTCCTCTTGCAGAGAGTGCGGCTACCAACAGCACAGCTAAGCAAAAGGAGAACATTCAAAAAGAATGCTATTAGCAGT
>JAZNPG010000057.1:0-1634 GCA_045589555.1 Acutalibacteraceae bacterium | reverse complement strand
CGGCAGGAAGAACAAGACTCAGAAGATTATTAATATACATAACCGAAATTTCATCACCAATATAAACGCCCTCGGGAATTGTATAGCTGGTCATGAGGCTTGCCTTGGGATAATAAACCAGGTTGCTCATATCCTTTGTGTAGAGAACGCCGTTTTCATCTGCAACAAAATTCTCACAGTCATCGGGAGTTCTGATTGCCTGAATTCCATCCATCATGAAAAAGTCATAACCCGTTGTCCACTCGGGCATTTCCATATCGGGAGAAATGGTGAGTTCCTTCAGATTCGGACACATATGCAGCGCTCGCTGATTATTGGTATCGGGTCCGTCGCCGATGATTGTTACTGTATCGGGGAGAGTATAGCTTTCATCCTCTCTTGCAGAGGGATAGCGCACGATTGTTGTTTGCGCTTTATTGTATAAAATACCGTCAATGTCAGAAAACCTCGGGTTATCGTCATCTACGGTTATATACTCAAGGCGCGGACAATCAGTAAAGGGGTGTGTCATATAGATAACGCTTGCAGGGATATGCGCACCTTCAAGATTTACACAGTATCTGAAAGCTTCTCGCTCAATGTATTTGAGAGTTTCCGGGAATGTAACTTTTTTCAGGTTGTATGCGTTTTCAAAAGCTCCGGGATAAATGGCCACCACACCGTCAGGAACAGCATAGCTTTCCGCTTCACTTGCAAGAGGATATTGATAAAGCTTGGTTTTATCCTTGCTGAAAAGAACGCCGTCAACACTTGAATAATTCGGGTTATTTTCATCAACGGTTATCTCTTCAAGAAACAGGCATCCGTAAAAAACGCTTCGGTATCCGCCCGAGGGAATGCCGATATCTTCAATGCTTGCAGGAATAAATATACTTGTTATCCCTTGCTCTTGTAATGCTTTCTCTTCAATCCCGGTTACGGGATATCCGCCGAGAGTTTCGGGAATAACTGCATCTCCGACAAGATTCAGACCTGTAATTGTTGCCTCACCGTCAACAACCTGATAGGCGAATCCCTGATATCCGTCAGGAAGATACTCCTCAAACGTTTCTGCCGCTGATGCACTGATGCACATTGCACCCGTGCTCATAAGCATCATCAAAGTAAGTATAACGGATACTATTCTTTTGATTTCTTTTTTCATTTTTCTGCCTCCAAATTCATTATAGATTAATACCAGAGGAAACCGAGGAGAAGGATACGGATAATCATCTGCCACCATGAATATGAAACTGTTACGTTGAATTCGGCTGTAACGCCATTGTATTCAACAGTTACCTTCTGTGTGCCGATTTTCTTCGCATCATAGCCCTTTACGGTCATTTTGCTTGTATCGGTTACTGTTGTTTTGTTTCCGTTTGCATCGGTAACCTCAAATGCGATGCCGCTTAAATCAAGTGCATCCTTGTAGTTATAGTTCAGCTTTGAGGGCAGGGATTTTACCTGCGTGCCTGATTTTACATAAACCTCAAACTCGCTGAATTTGATTGCGCTGAAGGTTATTCTGCCGTTTTTGACTGCTACGGTAAATTCATCATACTTTCTGCCGTTATGGCGGTGAATGATATAGAATTCCGTGAAGCTTTCGCAGCCTTCGGGAACGGGAATGCTGATTTCTACGCTCTTGCCGTCTT
>JAZNPG010000056.1:0-25491 GCA_045589555.1 Acutalibacteraceae bacterium | reverse complement strand
AAACTCCTTATTCGTTTTTAACGATTAAAGCTTGTTTTCAGCTTTCGGAACACAATGAACGTGTTTGTATTAAAATTTAAGCCTGTTTTTTTGAGAGGCTGACCATCATTCGGTGTGGGCATCGGGGCAATTTGCTTTGAATTTCACAGAATCAAGCATAGCAACATCATTTTTGGTATTTGCCTCATAATTCAGACTTACTTCCTATAGGTTGGAGTGTTTAATTAACTTCATGATAATTTTAAAAATCAGTAAATTTATTTAGTTAAATATAACATTAGAAAAATATCAAGTCAATGCTTTAATTCAAATTGTATAGACACAACTGCATGACGTTGAATAAATTTAAACAGATTAATATAAATTTCTTTATTGAAACAAAATGTAAATAATTGTATAATTAATTATAAACGAAAAAAAGAGGTGTTCAGATGAAAAAAAGATTCTTCAAGGCTATGTCCCTGATACTTGTTTTTGTGCTTGTGTTCAGCGGTACAGCTTTTGCAACAAGCGGCGATGTTGACCCTGAAATCATATCAGAAACAAAAGAAACCGCAATTCAGATTGAAAGCGAAGGAATTGTTCTTCTCAAAAACGAGGATAATTTTCTTCCGCTCTCAAACAAAAAGGTCAATGTTTTCGGCGCAGGTTCGGTATGTCCGTTTTTCGGAGGTGCGGGCTCGGGTGCGATAACAACCGATGACCCCGTAACTCTTTATGAGGCTTTTGAGGCAGAAGGTATTGAATACAATGCTGAACTTCGTGCCCTTTATGAAAAGCATTGCCTTTCAAATGAACTGCCCAAAACCGATAATACCGTTATCAATAATCTTCTTCAGG
This sequence comes from Acutalibacteraceae bacterium, assembly GCA_045589555.1. GTDB lineage: Bacteria > Bacillota > Clostridia > Oscillospirales > Acutalibacteraceae > CAG-177. Next base: position 24,651 of record JAZNPG010000056.1, on the reverse strand, counting down.
TGCTTCTTGCAAAGAACACTCTTGAAGAAATGGACCCGAAGTATCTCACAAACGAGCTTCTTGAAAATGCAGTTAAGTTTTCAGATACTGCAGTAATCGTTATCAGCCGTACAAGCGCAGAGGGTACAGACCACACGGTTGAAACCCTGAGCCTGTCCGAAGATGAAAAAGCGATGGTCGAAAAGGTTACCTCTGCATTTGAAAATGTTGTTGTGCTTTTTAACATCGGTAATGTTATGGAAATGGGCTGGATTGATGAATACGAAAGCATCAAAGCGGCAGCGATTATCTGGATTCCGGGAGAATTCGGTATGACAGCCGTACCGCAGATGCTTGACGGCAAGGTCAACCCCTCCGGTAAGCTGACCGATACTATCGCATACAGCATCGAGGATCATCCGTCAAGCGAATGCTTCGGCAGCAACTCATATATCGGCGGTAAGCACTTCGTTGAATATTATGAAGGTATTTATATAGGCTACCGTTATTTTGAAACCTTTGCAAAGGATAAGGTGCAGTATCCTTTCGGTTACGGTCTTTCATATACAAGCTTTGAAAAAGAGGTTGTATCAACCGATTTTGATACGGAAAATATAACCGTTGAAGTTAAAGTAACAAACACGGGCGACAGAGCGGGCAAAGAGGTTGTTCAGCTTTATTACAGCGCACCCTATACCGAAGGCGGCATAGAAAAGAGTGCAATTTGTCTGGGCGGTTTTGCAAAAACAGAAATGCTTGACCCCAATGAAAGCGAAACGCTCACAATCTCATTAAAAACCGATGATATGGCATCCTATGATTATAAAGGAACTGAGGCATGGGTGCTTGATAAGGGTACATACAAAATAATCGTTGCAAACGATGTCAGAAATCATATTGCAACATATGACTATGAAATAGCAGAAAAAAAGATAATCAAGAAAGATTCAACAACGGGTACTGAAATCGAAAATCTTTTTGAAGAGGTTTACAGCGGATATGAGATTATGTCGAGAGCCGATGTTGAGGGCACATATCCTGAACTTCGTGAGCTTAATAAAGATGACTATCTGATTGATGTTGATAAAACTCCCGACCCCGCAACAGAGGGTGAAGCACCGAAAATGGGTGTTAAATATGACAAAACCATCACTTTGCAGGATGTGGCAAAGGATGAAAGTCTGTGGGATGCGTTTCTTGATCAGCTTACTCTTGATGAAATGACTATGCTTGTTATCAACGGCGGTTATGAAACCCATGGTGTTGAGCGTCTCGGAATTCCTCACACAATGGATAATGACGGTCCGTCAAGTGTCAAGGGCAGAAACGGTCTTGTTTATACCGACAGCGGTACGGCTTATCCCTGCGCAACCGCAATCGGATGCACATGGAATGTTGAACTTGCCTACGAAATGGGCAAGGGTGCAGGCAAAGAAGCTGCAGATATGGGTACGGATACATGGTATGCACCCGGTGCAAATATTCACCGCAATCCCAGAGGCGGCAGAAATTTTGAATATTTCTCGGAAGACCCGATTCTCTCGGGCATTATGGCGGCAGAAATCATCAAGGGTGCAAACTCCGAAAGCCTTGTAACAACAATAAAACACTTTGCCCTTAATGATCAGGAATCCCACAGAACGGGAATTTTTACATGGTGCGATGAGCAGGCGATGCGTGAAATTTATCTCAAAGCATTTGAAATTCCTGTTAAGGAAGCGCAACCAAAGGGTATTATGTCTGCATATAACCGAATCGGCACAAAATGGTGCGGCTCAAGTTCAGCACTTCTCAAAGATTTGCTCCGTGAGGAATGGGGTTTTGAAGGCTTCGTGGTTTCCGATTATTCCTCAAACTTTACCGGCAGCGGATATATGAGTCCCGTTCTTGCGGTTTACAACGGCAACGATACCATTCTTTCGGGCATGTGGGCTTTGCAGGTTGTTCAGCATAAAGCAGCTGTAAAGCTTGCCTATGCAAAAGACCCTGTTGGTTTCGGTAACGCTCTGCGTGAAGCCTGCAAGAATCTTTGTATAATGAAAATGGAAACAAAGGCATTCAAGAATCCCGAAATCACATATGATTCATCGCTTATCGGTACACTTGATACTTTTGATGATTGGGAATTTGAATTTCCGTATATTTTTACGTTTATAAGATTTGTTTTCAATAACATTCTGAACGTCATAATCTATGCATTCAGGTTTATTCTGTAATTATCAATTTAAAGAGAGAAAAATGTTACAGATTTTACAGAGAATAATTGCAGTTATCCTTTCTTCATTCAGCGTTTTTTCAACATTTATAAGCGGCTTGTTTTTTTGTTTCCAAAAGTGTTCTTTGCTGCATAAGAATCAGTAAGAGTTAAAGTTAATGCTTACGAGCAACGATTTCTCTTTGCTCAATAATAAATAAAGCTGTAAAGTTTCTGAAAACTGCTTCATTGCAATGTTTATCAAACGGCGGATATTTTATTTGCAAATGTAATAAAATTGATGTAAAATACAAAAATGGTATTGTTTATGCTTGAAGAAACACTGTGACATATAAGATCAGAAGTCCGCACTTTTTTATTTGCACTGCGGTCACCGTCGGATTCGGTCGACTTTTTTATATTACGCATGTACTCTTTTCGACCTTGCATCTTTATCAAAATTTGATGCAATATGTCACAATGTGTGTTAGGCATATTTAACGTCAGCCACTTTGGCAAATGCATGGTGATTTTCTTACTTGTGCCGTTCATTACGGAAGAGATAACAGAGCGAATTGGTTTTGGTTCGCAGAACATTTTAATGATTACGGAATACAGTAACTTGCAGGAGAATGGTAAAATATGAAAACATCAAAACAAAAAATTCTGTGCGGTGCTGATGCTGTTGAAAAAAACGGGTATAATTTCAAAGGTAAATGCGGAGTTATTACCAACCATACGGGTGTTCTGCGTGACCTTTCTTCAACTGTGGATATGCTTAAAGATAAGTGCAATCTTGTTGCTCTTTTCGGACCTGAGCATGGGGTCAGAGGCGATATGCAGGCAGGGGAGGATATACTGTCATATACCGATAAAAAAACGGGACTTCCGGTTTACAGTTTGTTCGGTGACGATATATCGGAAAGCGAAAAAGTGCTAGCATCCCTTGATACTGTAATTTTTGATATTCAGGATGTGGGAGCAAGGTTTTATACCTATGCCTACACCATGACAGATGCAATGAAGATTTGTGCCGGGCATGGCATCAGATTTATTGTTCTTGACCGACCGAATCCCTTGGGTGGCATAAAAGCGGAGGGAACTATTCTTGACAGACGTTTTTCGTCGTTTGTGGGAAGATTTCCTACTCCTACACGGTGCGGTCTTACCATAGGCGAATTTGCCCTTATGATGAATGAAACGGAAAATATCGGCTGTGACCTGACGGTTATTCCCATGGAAGGCTGGAAAAGAGATATGTATTATGACGATACAGACCTTGTTTTTATTCAGCCGTCGCCCAATATACCAACCGTTGATACTGCATTCGTATATATCGGCACCTGCATTTTTGAGGGGACAAACCTATCCGAAGGCAGAGGTACAACCAAACCGTTTGAAATGATCGGCGCACCGTGGCTTGACAGCGGAGCGGTTATTGAAAGAATCGGTCAGCAAGACGGAGTTGCTTTTCGGGAATGCTCGTTTACACCGACATTTTCAGACTATAAGGACAGCTTTTGCCACGGCATTCAGCTCCATATTACCGATAGAGATACCTTTTCACCTTTTGCAGTTGGAATCAGACTGATTGATGCAATAAGAAAAACTCATTCCGAACTTGAATTTGAGCCGTTCATAACAAAACTCCTCGGAACGGATAAAATACTGCAACCCGATTTTAACCCCGATATATTTATTGCAGAGGAACAGCGAAAAGTTGATAAATGGCAAACGTTCTCAAAAAAATGGCATCTTTACTGATTGAAAAAATCCCTTACGAACCTTTACGTGATTCATAAGGGATTCGTTTATTTTTCTACCGATTTTATCAGTTCATCCATAGCGTCAAGAATTGCTCCTGCCGCATTTGGACCGAGCGAATTTGTTTCTTCATAGTGTCTTCTGCCGTTTTCATCCTCGGTATTGTTGAAGTACGGCAACCATTCGTGAAGAAGAAAATCATTTTCGGGAATGATGTAGCCGATTTCATCGTTGCAAAGACCGATAACAAAATTATGCTCGCAGCGTGACATTTCCGCAAGGGGTTTATAATCAGCCATTGTGCCGTTTGCCGATTCCTCTGCGGAAAGGAAGTTTCCGCTTTCCAATTCGGGTGAAAGCTCACCCGGAATCATATAAACACCTATCTGCCTGTTGCCGAGTTCCATATATGAAACTTCCGTAATGATAGAGATGTTTCTGTCTTTGTCCTTGGCAACGTCATTGTTGAGAACTCCGAGAAAACGTACAAGCAGAAGTGCGGTGTTATCGCATTTTATTTCCGTCGCTTCGGTTTTAACGTTGATTGCAGGCTCAAGAGCAATTTCGTTGTTTATGCTCATAACAACTTCACCAACGTCCTCACCGAATTCCTTGACGTATTCAAGACCGAGCTCAAAGTTTCGCAGAACGTCATCAAGCTTTTCGCAGGTGATAAGCCCTCCGATTGCTCCGTTTATGAAAACAACATTTGCGCCGCCCGTCTGCTCAAGCATTTCTTTTTCCATGTAAGCGGGAAAATCTGCGCTGACAACGGTTGTTCTCGCACCGAGGCATTCGGCGTGGCAAGCCATATTTACTATATAAGTATCGTTGCTGCCGTCTGCAGGGTCAAAACGGATTCTTGTTATTGTTGCATCGTAGTCAACAGGTGTTCTTGTATCCGTCAGAAGTCCCTCGGTTTCCGCTGTGCCGAAATATAAGCTGCCGTCTTTTCTTGCATTGTATGCATCAATAATTGCTTTTGCGGTCAGTTCTTTGAGGCGGTTCATAAACTCCTCGTTTTTGCCGTCTGAGAAAAAGTTCTTTCCCCAGAGCCCTTGCGTATCAATGGCGGAATGGGTGTGAGTCGAACAGATATTGATTGATTTGAGAGAGGGGATTTTGCCGCTTTCGATAACGGTTTTTCTGATATCGTTGATATCCTTGCGGCTGATACCGACACAGTCAATCGCACAAATGATAACTCCGCCTCTGCCGCTGTTATCATCAAGATAAACCGCTTTTGCATGCATATCGTCAAGAACGGATTTCGCAGGATTGTTTGTGTTATATCCTGCGATATAATAGGCTTCCTCCGTGATATTATCGGGAGTAAGAACTTCTTTTGAAAAGCCGACTGTCCATTTTTCGCCATTATATGAAAACATTTTGTCGCCTGTCAGCATATATTTTGAAGTTTCTTCAACGGTTGTATATGTTGAATTGGGAACGAAAAGAATTATCAGAGAAAGCAAGCCCGAGATGATTCCTCTGACCAATTCGGGAAGTTTCAGAAAACGCAGAAATTCCATTTTTATTTACTCCATTCGTTTAAAAGCTCAAAAAATGCTTTTGAAAAAGCGGAGGCACTTTTTGAACCTGTTGAAACGGTTTCTTCGTAGTGACCTTCGGCGCCCGAAGAGCTGTAATCGTTATCGGGAACGATATAGCCTACTGCATCGTTGCAAAGACCGAAAACAAGAACCTCGTCATTTTCGCCGAAGCAGGTTGCAATGCCTTCATAGGGATATTCGGTTCCTGTGAAGGATTCCTCGGCAGACATGAATCCGCCGTAAACAACCTCGGGGATAACTTCTCCCGGCGCTTCAACAATCTTTATGTTTTTGCCGATTTCAACATAACCGATTTCGCTTGACATATATACCTTGCCGTTTTCCTTGAAAGGTGTAACGTTGCAAAGGTCGCTGCTTGCAACAAGAAGGAAAATAAAGTTGTTTACCTCGAAATCGATATGAGCATGTTTAACATTGAGGATAGGCTCAACAACCTCACCTTTTTCTGCAAGCTCATAAAGAATATCTGCAACAATATTGCTGTATTCTTTCATTTTTTCGAATGAAGAGAGATTTTCCGGAATTCCGTTCTGAACGCCCATATCAGTGTGGATGGCGCCGCCTATTGCACCCTGAATAAAAATGAAATCGGCGTTCTTTTCTGAGGTAACATCTTTTTCAATATAATAAGGGAAATCAGCGGAAAGCTCTGAATTGCTCCATTCAAGATGAATGGGATGTGCGCCGAAATTGGCTATATAAATCTCTTTTTTACCGCTGTCATTCGGAACAAAACGGAAAAGGTGTATCTTTTCGTCAATAACACGGGGTGCTCTGCCGTCCCAGAACATATCGGGGTAAGCTTCGGCTGAATAGTAAAGAGTGCCTTCGGAACGGTTGTTATAAGCCTCTCTGATTGCATCGGCAGTTTTCTGAACAAGAGCTTCCATATATTTTTCGTTTCTGCCTGTGTTGGGGATATTGCCCCATAAGCCCTGAGTGTCAACCGCACTGTGGGCATGAGTTGAGCCGACGTCAATGCTGATAAGCTTTCCGTCGCCTGTGATGTCGCTGAGTTTTTCGCGTATATCCTTGATGTCGGCATTCATAAGACCGACGGTGTCAATCCACGCAAAAGCCGCAGCACCTCTGCCCGAATTATCGTCAAGCACAACTGCTCTTACGCATAAATCGTCAATAACGCCTGTTGCTTCCTGGGCAGGGAATTTAAGAAATCCGCCAAGAAAATATCTTGTTTTATCAACGTCATCAGGAGTGAGAACTCTGCGTGCAAATCCAACCGACCAGTATTCCGCTTCAGCTTCATCGATAAATTCTTTGTGTCCCTCAAGGAAATTTTCTGAAATTGCCGTAACGGGTCTGTCCTCATATCCCACCTTTGCAACGCTTCTGAAAACTGCTCCCAAAAGAGTGGGCAAGCCGATAAGAACCGACATGATTGCTGAAATCCATCTGATAAGAACTGCCATTATTATTTCTCCTTTATTTGAATTTAAAATAATAATACAACATTATAGTGTTTTTTTCAATTTGCAAAATGCTATATTATATACCTTGATTTTTGTGCGTTTTAATGATAAACTTTCCTTGAAAAAGAGGTGTTATTTAATGAAGATAAGACCGTATAACGCAAAAGATAAGGAAAATGTACGTTTTGTGTGCCTTAACAGTGACGGACCCTGCAAATCGTCAAAAAGAGGAATAAATTTTGCTCTTGCCGTTTACTGTGATTACTATATCGAAAACGAACCTGATAATTGCTTTGTTGCTGCCGATGAAAACGACAAGGCAATCGGATATGTAATATCAACGGAAAATTTTGATGAATTTAAAGAAATATATGTAAGCTCTTATTATCCGAAAATTAAAAACTGGGAATTCCGCCGCAGGAAATCTGCACTCAGGGCGATTGAATCTCAGGAAAAATATAAAGAGGAGTATCCTGCACATCTTCATATAGATATTCTTCCCGAATATCAGCATATGGGTCTTGGCAGAAAGCTGATGGATGCTCTGTGCGATAATCTTCGCCAAAAAAATGTCAAGGGTGTTATGTTCACCGTGTGGCACAAGAATTATAATGCAATAAAATTCTATGAAAAATACGGCTTCAAGCTTATCGAAACAAAAGAAACTACTCTCGTTTACGGCTTACATCTCATATAAAAAGTACCGACAAATCTCAAAAAGAGGTTTGTCGGTTTTCTCGTTTTATTCAACGGCAGAGCGTATGTTCCAGCCGTTTTCTTCAAGAATCTCTTCAGCTTTTTTGCTCGTGCAGCCGAGGATTTCGGTAACAATTCCAATCATTCTTCTGCGGAGCTTTTTGTTTGTCGGCTTAAGGTTTACCATCAGGTTTTCGTATACACAGCCGCATTTTACCATTGATGCGGTTGAAATCATATTCAGAATGATTTTTTGTGCGGTTCCTGCCTTCATTCGTGTTGAACCTGTAATTACCTCGGCACCTGTATCGGCACAAATATCAATCTCTGCCGCTTTGCCCAGTTCAGTATCGGGATTATTGGTGATTGAAAAAGCTTTTGCGCCAATGCTTTTTGCGTAATTCACCGCAGAAATAACATAGGCAGCCGAGCCCGAAGCAGAGATTCCTATCAGAACATCTTTGTTGTTGAATTCTCGGCTTTTTAAATCTTCAATTCCTGCATCGGAATTATCTTCCGCATTTTCCGCAGCCTTGAACATGCATCTTTAGCCGCCTGCAATAATTCCGTTGAAAAGGTCATACGGCACACCGAATGTGGGGGGACATTCAGCCGCATCGCAAACGGCAAGCCTGCCCAATGTTCCGCCGCCGTCAATGCCAAGCAAATATTTAATATTATTACTCATTGATATCTCTTTTCTTAATGTTCTGACATTATATATCTGTCTTTTTAATCGTTTTTGGTGATTGTTCAGACATGGGACAGCCACTTGCGTCAAAGCCGTCGGCAGAAAAACGTTTGCCGTCAGCAAAAATAGTTGCGCCCATATCAAAGTGAACCGTTTCAGGCTTTATTGTATGACATATATCAACCGTCATGAGGCGGTTAGGTGCTTTTGTGTGAGTAGTTTATAAATATCGGTCATTTATGGGAGCAGGCATCATTCCGTATAAAGTTCAACAGGTCCGTATAATCCGCCTGAAACAAGGTCTTTGGCAAATTCAAGCTCTGTCTTAAAATACGGTGATAATTCTTTAATATTCCACTTGTTAAAATAATCGGTGTGTGTATACCAATTTGCAGATGTATTGGTTACAACAATTTTCAGCTTGTTGAATTCGGCGAGCACACCGTCAGGTATTTTTAATCTGAACGGAGGTGTCAAAGCTGTACCCAACAGTTTACCGTTAAGATATACTTCAGCCGCATAACGCACATCACCAAGGTCAATTTCTCCTTCTTTTCCAACCTTTTCAGCGGGAAGTGTGAATGTTTTTTCATAAACAGCACTTCCTGAATAATCACTGCCGATTATATATGCCCAATCGCCAAGGTTAACGGGAGCCGATTCTGTATAATGATTAATATTTTCAAATCTGTTTTCATCGCACGAAAGCTCATTTTCTTTACGGAAAATAAATCCGTCAGAGATATCGGCTTTGCAGATGAATTCTTTCTTGTTTTCGGCATCAAAAATTTCGTCTGTAAGCATTATGACAGCTGTTTCGCCTATGGTAAGAGAAAGGCTAAGATATCCGTTTTCTGCTTCAAAACGTTGCAATTTTCCCGTTTTCAAATCAAGCAGATAGCCTTTTGACGAGGACAGATGAATACGGTGATCTCCGTTATCACCGCACTCACGGAATAAAAAGAACAGATCTGCTTTTTCGGCTTTTCTGTGCATCGCTCTTAAACCTTTGCCCTCAACATTAATTACAGGTTTAAGATTTGCAAGAGTATGTGAAACCATTCCGCCACCTTTAATAAAACGGTCAAGAACATTTTGGGTTTGCGGCGGAATGAAAGCTCCTTCGGGAATGATGATGTTTCTGTAATTTGCATTGCCTGTGCGGATACATCCGTTTTCCGCACCCTCTGAAGCCTGAATAACATCATCGTCAACAATGTCAAAATCTACCGTCATATCTTCAAGCGCTCTGCCGAGATTGTCAAAAGCTTTTGCCATAACATCAGCTTTTAAACCGCCCTGAAAATCACTTACAGGATAATAAAGTCCCATTTCGCAGACACGTTTGCCGAGTGTTGAAAGATACGAAAGACGCTCAACATACTTGTTGAACTGACCGAGAAAACGGTAATACGGCTGATTCACCGTAAAAACGGGAAGCTCCTGTGCAAGAAGCTGACCTTTTCGACCGAGAGGAAAGTTGAACGGATTGAATATGTTAATACCTCGTACAGCCTGATATCCGACGGTGTAACGCATTGTATCGTAAGTCATTGCGCAACCGCCAACGCCGAAGATTTCGCTCAAGGCAAACTTTGAGCCGTTCTGTGCGGCGGCAGATGAAGCATATCTCGGAAAGAATCCGTTATAGCCGTTCATATCGTTTCTTTCTGTTATTTTGTTTTCGGGGTAAATCTGACGCCATATAATATCAATACCGGGAATATCAAAGCAACGCAGAGCACGCATAAGATTAAAATTTCCGCCGCCTTGCATGCAGCCGAGAGGATCGTGGTCTTTATCCAGATGACCCGTAAAAGCTATTCCGTTGTCATTTGCCCATTTTTTGCACGGCAGAAGATAATTATCGCAGAACATTCTGCTGCATAAATCGTACCAACGGTGCAGTATGTGAACATTTTCTTCTGTCACTTCTGCTCTTCGGGTAATCAGCGGCAGATAAGGCAAAATTGTTTCGCCGTAAGTTGATTCGTATTTCTCCGCAAGCTCTTTGTTAAAAGGTGTCGATGGCGCTTTAGGCTCGTCTGTGAAAATTGCAGTAACATTTTTGCCCAATGTATTCTTCATTGCGGAGGCATATTTTTTGTGAGTGATTCCGATAAAGTATTCTGTTGCGGCAACGTTCAGCAAATCGGGATAATCCGTATTTCCGTTGATTACTTTTTCCGTTAAATACTCGGTTATAACAGAATCTGTAACGGGTTTATATCCCTCTTCGATAACTTCTTTGTCATTGAGAAATGCCGCAAGAACATCGGGCGTTGATTTTTTGTAAACTTCTCCTGCCGGGAAAGTGAGTTCGTTTGTTTTCAGTGTTTCTCTTGCATATTCGGGATGGTTCTTAAGAACTTTTCCGCATGCACTGCCTGAAGGCCAGCCGCCTTCGTCATAAAGCCAGCAAAGCATACCGAGCTCGTTTGCCTTTTGAACGGCATAAGCACAAAGCCCAAAAAACGCATCGGAAAGATATTCGGGTGTAAGGTCAGTCGGCATGCTGTCGGGTCGGAAATTCTTCGGCTCGGGAAGAATGTAAAATGCTCTTATACCGAGATTCTGCATTTCTGCAATCTGATTATCAATTATTTCACGGGTGCAGACGTCATTCCATACCCATACATAAACGGGGGAGTGGAAAACATCGGGAGATATGAAGTTGTTCAGATCAAATTTATTATTGTGTTTCATTATCAGTCATCCTTGAATTTCAGACATTTGCATTGTATTTATTCTGCTTTTTAAGTCTATTTACAAAGCATTTGAGAGCAATAACCATTATCACATAGAGCATCGCAAGCAGAACGGGATATATTTTTATTCCGAAAAGCCCGCTTATCAGGCTGACTGCAGGCGGTGCAAGCATAACACCGATGTAAGCAAATGCTATCTGTGAGCCCATAACCGATTGCGAAGCTTCTTTGCCGAAATTGTGAGGTGTCAGGTGTATCATATTCGGATAGATTGAGCCGTTGCCCAAGCCCACAAGGAATAAACCGACAACGGTAACCGCACCGTGCAGGGGGAGAAGCATAATTGCGATTGCGGGAGCAAGAATTATCGTGCCGATTCCGATTCGTTTCCATGTGCCGATTTTATCTGAAAGCAAGCCCGAAAAAAAGCGCGCAACTGACATTCCGATGTAATATACGGTCAAAGCGAGCGCACCGTGTTTTGCCTCAAACCCTTTTTCCGAAACAAGATATGTACTTCCCCAGACTCCGCAGGCATATTCGATTGCGTTCGTTGCAAGCATAATAATCCAAACCTGACGGATTTCGGGCATTTTTGCCATTTGAAAAAGAGTGAGATTTGCGCTGCTTTTATTTTCCGATTCATCAGCAGATGATGATTTCTTCCACATAGGAATCGATATGATTAATAGCAACGTGATTGCTGCCTGAACATAAAAAGCATAGCGGTAACCGCCTCGCCACCCTGCATCGCTCAGTGCCTGCGACATAAGATACGGACTGAGTGATACGCCAACGCCGTAAAAACAATGAAGAAAATTCATGTGGCTTGCTTTAAAATGCAGAGCAACATAATTGTTAAGCCCCGAGTCAATTGCACCTGCACCGAGCCCGAGGATAACGGCAAGAGGTATCATAAACCCAAAAGACGGTGCAAAAGAGAAGCCGAGCAAAGCAGCAGCTGTCATAGCCGTACTGAAAGCGGTAACTTTAGCTGTTCCGAGTTTATTGAGAATCCCTGCGCTGAACATGCTTGATAAAACGGTGCAGCCCGAAATAATAAACGTGAGAATGCTGACTGCTTCAACCGGGATGTTCATTTCAGAGTGTATGGCAGGCCAGGCAGAGCCGATAAGTGAGTCGGGAACGCCGAGACCTATAAAAGCAACATATATAACAATCAATAAAAAAATCATATAGCCTCCGAATATTATGGTTAAACAACTATTTTATTTGTTGACACATCGAAGAACAGCATTTCCGTCACGGCAGAATTCAACAACTGTGACAGAAACATTATCAAGAGAAAATCTGAATATATGCGGTTTAACTCCTAAAGCTGTAGGGATAAGATACTCAAGAAATCCGTGATGGCTGAAAACCGCAACACGCTCACCGTATGTAAATCTGTTTTTAATGTAAGAAATTACTTTTTGGGCACGAATAACATTATCTTCGAACGCTTCACATCCGAATTCATAATATTCGGTGCCGAAAAGCTTATCGCACATTTTGGTGTTTTTATAATATCTCTGAAGATACTCTTCGTTGCAGCCGAAATATCCGGGTGTGCAGCCGCACTCAACAAGCTCGGGACAAATTTCAAGCAAAGGTTTATCTGTTTTTGCGTTGCAAACACCGACGGCGGTTTTAAAACTGCGCAGCAAAGAGCTTGTGATATATGCATCAACCGGCAAATCTTTAAGCTTTTTGCCCAAATCAATACATTGCTGCTCACCGTTTGGAGTGAGCTCTCCGTCGCTCGGGTCACGGTCACCGATATCGTTATAGTCTGTTTCGGCATGTCTGATAAAAAGGATTTGTAAAGAGTCATTTTGTTTTTTCATATTTTTACCTTCTTAAATATTAGGTTCAATTTGTATGCTTTATAATATAGTTTTTAATCACAATCCGAATATTCATCGTCAGTTTGTTTAATAAGTAATTATATCATAAAAACGATATAATACAAGCTGAATATTTGTGTTGATTATATTCATAAAAATATGTGAGTTGAACAGGCTTGTACCGATTTTTTTATTTCGGAAAACTGTAAGGGTATCCCTGCTCGTCTGTTTGTTTTGGCCGTTGCTTTATAAGGTGTTTACTGTTACAGAGATTATTAAAACATTGCTCTTTTAAAAAGATTATGATATAATTTTTATAAATCAGAATAATAGGGCGTGATTTCGTGCGGAAAATATTAAATGAAAAAAATCGAAAAGAGCTTGAAAGGCTCGATAAGCAACTTGCAAAGCCCAAGGGCAGAGGCTATTTTGCTTATTTTATGTTTGTGATTGCGGTTATTTATATGGCTGATGAAATCGCATCACAAATCGGTATTCAGATGCAAACTGTTATTGCGTCGCAGATTTTTGCCCCCGTTTTCGGTGCAGATGTTGCGGTTGCAAGAATGTCAGCATTCGGTACGGTTGCAACCGTAGGTTCTGTTGTAGCGTTCATTTACAAACCGCTTTACGATAAATTCGGCAGAAGAATCTTCCTGATTATCAACACTCTGGGAATGGGTCTCGGTCTGATGTTTGTTTCGATTTCTGCCAATATTCCCGTTTATCTTATCGGTGCATTTATAATTCAGTTTTTTGTTCCTCATGATATGCAGGCTGTGTATATCAAGAATGACGTATATTCCTCTTTTTTTGCATTCTTCAACAACCCAGTCAAGGCGTGAAAAGTCAATTTCGCCGTTTCCTTTGCGCTTCCAGGTGCCGTTATCATCTGTCTGAAAATTACGGTACCGGAACGGCACACGCACACAAGTGAAGCCGAGCGACTGAAGATAGTCAAGGTCTTGCTCGGTGATATAGTTATCCTCACGGTTTTTTTATGAGTCGGTCTGCTTCCTCTTTGTTGAAACGCTTTTCAAGCGTGGTTACGATATCCCATTGAGCTTCTCCGCCTTTAAAAAAACCCATCCATAATTCATCAAGCAACCTCCGCCGAGATTTGTTCCTCTTAAAAACACCTGTTTTCCTTCAGCGTTTATAATTCTTTCGCCCTCACAATGCAGCATACTCAGACTCGTATTACACACTTCCATATGTTCAAATTGTTTTTTTACATTAATGAAATTATATCATAAATGATACATAATACAACATGGTTTTTATTCTTACGGTGCAAAGAAAAGCCCACAGTTGACCTGTGGGCTTACGTTTATTTATTGCAATGTTTATCAAATGACGGGTTGAAAGCGTAGAAATTCTTTTCGTTGAGCTTGTCGGTTGCAAGACGCAGACCTTCGCCGAAGCGCTGGAAATGCACGATTTCTCTTGCACGAAGGAATTTAATCGGTTCTCTTACGTCGGGGTCATCAACAAGGCGGAGAATGTTGTCATATGTGGTGCGGGCTTTCTGTTCAGCGGCAAGGTCTTCTGAAAGGTCGGTGATAAGGTCACCCTTGCTCTGGATATATGCCGCGGTAAAGGGTACGCCTGCTGCCGAGGAAGGATAAACGCCTGCCGTGTGGTCAACAAAATATGCATCAAAGCCATGCTTCTTTATGTCTTCTTCGGAAAGGTTTCTCGTGAGCTGGTACACAATAGCACCAATCATCTCAAGGTGCGAAAGCTCTTCAGTACCTACATCCGTCAGCAGACCCTTCAGTTCATCAAACGGCATGGCAAAACGCTGGCTCAGGTAGCGCAGAGATGCACCGAGTTCGCCGTCGGGACCGCCGTACTGACTGATGATAATTTGTGCATATTTCGGATTGGGATTTTTGATTTTAACGGGATACTGTAATTTCTTTTCGTAAACAAACATCAGCAGTCACACTCCTCAATCTCCCAGGGCCAGGGACCTTTGAGCCATTCAACGCCCTGAGCCTTAGCGGCAGTAAGCGGGCAGAAGTTATCTTCAAAATCGGCCTTATGCTGGCGGTATTTAACGGATAATCTGTTATGCGCTTCAACCATCGAAACATCCCACGGATGGGTGTCGAGATAAAGGTGCATTTCCCAGAGCGCAAACTGCAGCGCACTCAGCTTTTTAAGGGCAGCTTCTCTTTTTGTCATTTGCAGCACTTCCCTGCGAAAGGCTTGTTGAGAACAGGGAAAAGTGTTCCGCATTCAAGCGATTTCATTTCATCAAACATTGAGGTGTCCGTTTGCATGGGCACATACATCATCGCAACGGCAAAGTTTGCGGGCAGGGGAGAAACAGATCGGCTGAAAAGCTCATGCCTGCTCGGTTGCCTGCGAGGATAAACCGTGTAATCGGCCATAAAATCATTCCTTTCGGTTTTGAGGGTTAACCTCTAATGGCAGTATATGCCCGATAATAAAATTTGACATAAAAAATCCTGCAAAGGTGTTGACCAATGCAGGATATTACTTTTATTTATCAAGCAATCTGACTATATCAGGGAAAAGCTCAATGCTTCTGCGCAGAATGCCGTGCATATGAGCAATTGCAATGCCGTAGTTGACAATCGGTACGCCCGAATCAACAGCTTTTCTGATTCTGCTTTGCATTTCTTTTTCGTTGAGCATGCAGCCGCCGCAATGAACGATCAGCGAGAAGATTTCGGGATTATCGGGAAATTCTGTGCCGCTTGTGAAACTGAAATCGGGTTCTGTAGATGTGAAATTCTTAATCCATCCCGGCATTTTAACCGTTCCGATATCGTTGCATTGCCTGTGGTGCGTGCATCCCTCTGCAATCAGAATCTTATCGCCGCTTCGGATTTTTGAAAGCGCTGCCGCACCTTTTACAAGCTGCGCAAGGTCGCCTTTGTAGCGAGCAAAAAGAATTGAAAAAGAGGTGAGGGGAATATCATCGGGAACATCCTTTGAAACCCTGCCGAATGCCTGCGAATCGGTGATAACAAGCTTCGGCTTTTTTGCAAGTGCAGAGAGAGTTTGCTTAAGCTCCGTATCGCGGCAGCAGATTGCCGTGCAGCCAGAATCGAGGATATCTCTGATTGTTTGCTGCTGCGGCAGAATCAGCCTTCCCTTGGGAGCAGATTCATCGATAGGGATAACAAGCACAACAGTGTCACCTTCGCTGAGCAGGTCGGCAACAATGCGCTTTTCATTTTTTGCTCCCTTTGCAAGCAAAGCAATTTTTTCTTTTAATTCGTTGATGTTTGTTTTTTTTGTTGCGCTGACGGAAATTGAATTGCCGTCGGTACGTACTTCGGATAAATCGGATTTATTATAAGCGATAATGTAGGGTGTCTTTCTTGCTCTGAATTCTTCGAGCAATGCCTCATCCTTTTCACTTAAACCTTTTTGAGAATCAACAACTAAAACCGCAATATCCGTTTGAGCAAGCGCCTGCTTTGCTTTCTTTATGCGCAACTCACCAAGCTCGCCTTCGTCATCGATACCCGGTGTATCGATGATAACAACGGGACCGAGCGGCAAAAGCTCCATAGCCTTTTTTACGGGGTCGGTTGTTGTTCCTTTGACATCGGAAACAACCGCAAGCTCCTGACCCGTAACTGCATTGACAAGGCTTGATTTACCTGCGTTTCTCATGCCGAAAAAACCGATGTGTATTCTTTCGGAAGAAACCGTATCGTTAAGACCCATAAGCAGTCTCCTTATCAGAATCTGAAATCTCTTCTGTTAGAGTTTTTTATATCGATGATGTTTTGCTCTGCAATTCTGCGAACCTTTTCGCCGGGAACTCTCGTAAGCTCCTTGACAATCATTTCATAACCGATTTTCTTTGTTTCTTCAGATGCATAATCAACAAGATATTCGGTCAGGGTCATGAGAGCGTTGGGGTGGCAGCAGTTGAGAATCTGTCCGCTCTTGCAAAGGCTCATAAAGCGGTCGCCCGTTCTGCCTTCTCTGTAGCAAGCGGTGCAGAATGAGGGGATATGACCGTTTTCCATAAGCCAGCGCACAACCTCATCGAGAGTTCTCTGATCAGAAACGTCAAACTGTTCGGTGTCGTGGGGACGTTCCTTTTCGGCATAGCCGCCAACTGATGTTCTTGAACCGCCGCTGACCTGCGAAATGCCGAGGCGGAGCAGCTTGCCTCTGACTTCTTCGGATTCTCTTGTGGAAATAATCATGCCCGTGTAGGGAACTGCAAGGCGGATGCAAGCAGTAATCTTTGCGAATGTTTCGTCGGAAATTGAATTGTCAAATGCGTTGGGGTCAATATCATCAGCGTGCTTGATTCTGGGAACGCTGATTGTGTGCGGTCCGACACCGTGAACGGCTTCAAGGTGCTCGGCATGCATGAGCAGACCTGCGAATTCATACTTATAAAGCTCAAGACCGAAAAGAACGCCCAGACCTACATCGTCAATGCCGCCCTCCATGGCTCTGTCCATAGCTTCGGTATGATAAGCGTAGTCATGCTTCGGACCTGTAGGATGAAGCTGAAGATAGCTTTCCTTGTGGTATGTTTCCTGGAAAAGGATGTATGTGCCGATGCCTGCTTCCTTGAGCTTGCGGTAATTTTCAACCGTTGTTGCCGCAATATTAACGTTAACTCTGCGGATTGCGCCGTTTTTATGGTTTACGCTGTAAATTGTTTTGATACATTCGAGAATATACTCAATGGGATTGTTGACGGGGTCCTCGCCCGATTCGATTGCAAGGCGCTTGTGACCCATATCCTGAAGAGCAATAACCTCGTTGCGAACCTCTTCCTGAGTAAGCTTTTTACGGGGAATGCGTTTGTTCTTGAGGTGATAGGGGCAGTATACGCAACCGTTTACGCAGTAGTTGGAAAGATAAAGCGGAGCAAAAATAACTATTCTGTTGCCGTAGAAAGCAAGTTTGATTTCCTCTGCGATTTTATAGATTTCTTCAATCTTTTCGGGAATGTCGCAGGCAAGAAGAACAGAAGCTTCTCTGTGGGTAAGACCGCTGCAAACGCAGCCCGTTGCCGTCTTTTTGGGACGTGCCTTTTCGAGAATGCTGTCAATAAGCTCAACGTTGTTTTTGTTGGCTTCGGCATATTCAAGAGTTTCGAGAATTTCTTCGTGGTTTATGAATTCTTCGGCTTTAAGTGATTTTGGGTTGTAAATTGCCATATTTATTCCTTCTTTCAGGTTAATTTACTTTTTTATATCGCCTCTGTCGGTCACAATTTCATAACCGATATTCAGCATTTTTGCTTTCAGGTTTGCAAGATTCTGCGCCGATTCGTCACCGTCGGAAAGCTTGTTGTTATAGAGCATGTATTTTTTGCGCACCGATTTGGGCGAAAGATTCGGCATAATTACGTTTGCACCCGATTTAATGCCGTTTTCTCTGCCGTCTGAATTAACAGAGCCGAGGGCGGTTGTTGCAGGCAGAAGAATATTGGGCTTTATAAGGCGGATTATCGAGAGCAGGTAGCAGGTTAAGTCTGCGCTGCCTGCAGGGAAATCGGCAAACGGTGTATCCTTATGCGGAATAAACGGACCGATGCCGCACATATCGGGCGAGAATTTTTCGATGAATTTCAGGTCTCTTGCGATATCGGAGATTTCCTGAAAAGGGGAGCCGACCATAAAGCCGCAGCCGACCTGATATCCGATTTTTTTTAGGTTTTCAAGGCATTTCATGCGGTTACGGAAGCTCATGCTTTCAGGATGAAGCTTGTTATAATGGGACTGCGTTGCCGTTTCATGGCGCAGAAGATATCTGTCAGCGCCTGCCTCAAAAAGAGTGCGGTAGCTTTCGGCGCTTCTTTCGCCGAGGGAAAGGGTAACGGCGCAGCCTGCACATTCGGATTTAATTCTTTTTATTATATCGGTAAGCACTTCATCGCCGAAAAAAGCATCCTCGCCGCCCTGCATAACAAAGGTTCTGAATCCGAGCTCATAGCCCTCCTTGCAGCATTCAATTATTTCATCGGCAGAGAGTCTGTATCTCTCGCAGTTTTTGTTGCTGCGTCTGATTCCGCAATATGTGCAATCGTTTTTGCAGATGTTGCTTATCTCGATTAGACCTCTGATGAAAACCTTGTTGCCGTAAACGGCTTTTCTTGCTTCAACTGCTTTTTCTGTGAGATAAGTGCTCACTTCGGGGGATTTAAAAGAAATCAGTTTTTCGTAATCTTCACGGGACAGCGAATGCTCAGCAGCAAGCTTGTCAATTAATCTTATCGCTTCATTCATGGCTGATTACCGAAGAAAAAGCTGTTTTGACGCTTACACCCTCAAGCTTGCCTATTTTGCCCGAAAGAGCCGAAATTGTATCCTGCGGAGCATCAATCGCAATGCTGATGATGTTGATTTTTCTTTCTTTATAGGGGATTCCCATTCTGCCGATGATGAATTCGCCGTAGTCATGAAGATATGAATTTATCTGCTCAACGCTGTTGCTGTTTTCAACAATAATGCTCATTACTGCAACTCTTGTTTCCATTTTATATCCTCCGTTAAAAAAATGCCGTACCCGAAAGGGTACGGCAAACAAAGGGATGCGGTCATCCCATTTTATAATATTAAGCCGTAACCTTTCACTCAGAAAATCTTTGTGTCGGGGAACTGTAATTATTATACCACAATATATAGAAAACAGTCAATAAAAATGTTGCTGATTTTGCGGAAATGATTATAATGCTTTTTGGCAATGCAGACAAAAAAACGGAGCCTGTTTTATCAAGCTCCGTTTTTTTAATGCTGTTTATTATTTACCTGCGATTGCAAAGATAAGCTTAAGGGGAAGAATATAGGGAAGCATCTTGATAAGGGTATCGCAGATAAGAGAAACGATGCCGCCGAAATCAACAAAGTTATCAAAATTCTCTGCTTCGGGTGCGCCGACATAATCAAGCGTGAAAGCCTGAGTATACATAACGCCGCCGGGTCCGACGATTTCAGCTCTTACATATGAGCCGATTTCGTCTGAATAGTCATCAAGGTCAATTTCGCTGCCAACATGGATTTCCTTGCCGTCTGCAATCCAGCGGATAACAACTGCGTTTTCGGTTGAAAGAGCGATTTTATCCTCGTTTTCATCAATAACAACATTGTTGATAACGGGAACAATTGCATCTTCGCCTGCGTAGAATTTATCGCCTGAAGCAAGAGCTGCATCAAGCATGCTGACAAGCTGCTTTGCTTCGGGAGTATCGATTTTTTCTGCAATAGCCTTGTATGCAGCCATTTCGTTAACGTTGCCGATGTATTTGCTTGCCGCAAACATCTGACCCTTTGACATTGCAGCCTTAAGGTCAGCAGAGGTGAGGTCTTTCATAAGAACCATTGTGTAGCCCGAGTCAACAATTTCAAGGTTGTGCGCATCTGATGTTGCGATTGTATAAACGTTTCTGCCGTTGGGAACAACCTTCTGGAGAAGAATATCCCAGAGCTTTCTGTCGTAGCGGGTTCTGCTGTCACCCTTGCTGTTGATGTCAATGCCGATGCAGGTATCGTAATCGATAAGGATTTTTGCAAATTTGTTGATTTTGTAATTGTAAACGGGATCATCAACGTTATAAGCATCTTCCTGGTTTTCTTCATCTCTTGCGTTGGTATATTCGCCGGGATGGTTGATAACCGAAAGACCGCCGAGCTCATCTATGGCAGCAATGGGGGATATGTAGTTGCTTGTGCCGCCAAGCTTGCCGTTGCCGTAATCAACAAACCATGTGTTAACATGAGCGTTGTTGAAAGATGTGGGATTCTGCTCATTGCCGAAAGGAACTCTGAGCATTGCCTGACCGTCTTTGCCGTCAATTGTCTGAATATAAAATTCGTCTTTAGTTGCTGAATTTGTGTCAACTCTGTAATCGTTGCCGTCAGCTGTTTTGCCGCTTACTTCAAGAACATCGTCGTAAACATCGCCGTTTTTAACCCATGAAATAAGCTTGAGCGGCTGGTTGAATTCCTGAGTAGTGTAGCCGTAGCTGACTGTTCCGTGGTCAGTCATTGCATAAATATCAAAGCCGAGCTCATAGTGCCTTTCAACCATTGCGGGCAGGGTTTCGTGACCGTCGCTGAAGGTTGTGTGGCTGTGGAGATCGGTTTTATACTGATTGATTGTGCTGAAATCAACTGTTTCATAGGGACTTGTGATTTCGTAGTCAATGTCGTTGCCTGCAAAAGCCATGGGAGCCATGGTCAGAAGCATTGCAGCGGAAAGGATAAGAGCTAAAATCTTTTTTGAGTTTTTCATTGTAATCCTCCCGAACAGAATATTTATGTTGCATATTATAGCAAATAACGGCTTTTTTGTAAATACTAAACAAAAAATAATTCTCAATTTTGTCACCTCACCGTAAGGTTGTGTTTGCTATTTTTAAAATGATGTGTTATTATAAAATAATAAAAATAAAGGTGATGCTATGTTTATTATCAGAAAAATCTGGTCAGTTCTGACTCTTCCTCTTTTGTTGTTAACGCTTCTTACCAGCCCTGTTGCAAAGTCAACCCCGACTGCAGAGCTTGTTTCCAAAAACGTTTTTGTTTTTGAAAAGGCGTTGCTTATGGGTCAGGGTATAACAACCGACGGCGAGTATTATTACACAAGCGGTTCGATAACTGCTCTCAATCTTCAGGCTCTTGCAAAGTTTACCTTTGACGGCATGGAAATGGTTGACAGCCATGTGAATCCGCTTCCCGAGGTTTGCGAAGAAAGAGGTAACAACCATATCGGCGGCATCAGCTGTTATAACGGCAAAATCTATGCTTCCGTTGAGGGCGGCGATGAATGCTATGCCTGCATTGTTGTTTTTGACTGTGAAACACTTGACCCCACGGGCGAGGTTTACGATTTGCCCAATGAGCTTTATGATGACGGTATTCCGTGGCTTGCTGTTGACAGAGATACGGGCTTGCTCTATGCTTCAAAATGGACAGATGCCGAATATATCCGTGTTTACGATATAAATGACGGCATGAAAAATGTTGACAACATTCAGCTTTCCGAAAAAATCCACCGTACGCAGGGCGGCGAATTCCATAACGGAACGCTCTATCTTTCGAATGATATCGAGGGTTATGAAACATATAAGAGAATTCTTTCCGTTGACGTAGAAACCGGCAAGGTTGATGTTGCCGCGATCAGGGATGTAGGCGGCGATAACGTTGAAGCAGAGGGCATAACTTTCTGGGAATCTGAAGATGGCGCAGTAATGCATGTTCTTGATTATAACAAGCTTATCGGCATATTTGTTCATCATTATAAGGTTGATTTCTGAGGTGAAATAAGTGAAATTCTGCGATATCAATATCAGAGATCCTTTTGTTCTGGTTGAAAACGGAAAATACTATCTTTACGGAACAAGAGGAGAAACCGCATGGACAAGCGCAACGGGTCTTGATGTTTATTTAAGCGATGACCTTGAAAATTGGAGCGAAGCAAAGGAATGCTTTACCGTTCCCGAAAATTTCTGGGCTGATAAAGAAGTCTGGGCACCCGAAGTGCATAAATACAAGGAAAAATACTATATGTTTGTTTCTTTGCGTGCAGAAGGAAGAAACAGAGCAACGCAGATTCTTCGCAGCAATGCTCCTGAAGGACCTTTTCTTCCGTTTACCGACGGACCTGTTACCCCTGACGGCTGGGAATGCCTTGACGGAACGTTTTATATTGATAAAAACGGCAAGCCTTACATAGTTTTCTGCCATGAATGGGTTCAGGTTAAGGACGGCGAAATTCACGCAATGCCTCTGAAAGATGATTTATCCGCAGCGGCAGGGAAACCGATTCTTCTCTTCAGAGCCTCCGAGCCTCACTGGGCTGACAAAACAAGAGAAACTTTTATCACAGACGGTCCGTTCATGTATAAAACAAAGGGTGGAAAGTTGCTCATGATATGGTCAACCTTTACCCCCTCGGGCTATGTTCAGGCTGTTGCTTATTCTGATAACGGCGAAATTGACGGCAAATGGCTTCATGCCGAGCCGTTGTTTGATAAGGATGGCGGTCACGGAATGATATTTGATGACCTTGAGGGCAATAAGCATCTTATTCTGCATTCGCCTAACGAAAATCCGCTTGAACGTCCCGTTCTTTTCAATCTTGAAGAAAAAGACGATAACCTCGTTCTGAAAGGAGAATAAACCATGAAAAAAATTATCGGATTAATGCTTGCGGTTGTTATCGCTCTTTCAGGCGTTCTGCCTGTTTTTGCAGCTTCGGAGCATAACGCCGAAACCTGCACGGATGTTCCCGTTCTCGTTATCAGAGGAATGGATTTCGGCGGACTTTATACCGATGTCGGTACCGAAGCGCAGGCAGCTGCAATCAGGGTAAACGCAATGGATATTGTTGTTACTCTTTTCAAAGCAATTTTCGGCAGCGTTTTGAAAATGAGCTTTGACCCTGCAATGGAATCGATAGCTGACCTTGCGAGCAACATTTTTGAATACATAAAAATGAATCCCGACGGAACTTCAAAGCATAATACAAGCGCTATAAAATATCCTCTTGCAGCGGAAAACTATGAAGCCCTCAGCACGGGTGTTGACAGCGAATACGGCATGATCAGAGCTATGATTGAAGAAATCGGCGACCATGCTTATTATTTCAACTATGACTGGCGCCTTGACCCCTTTGTTGTTGCCGATGAAATCAATGAAATAATTGAAACCATGGTAAGAGAAACGGGTCACGATAAAATCAACATTGCCTGCTGCAGCATGGGCGGAATCATGACTCTTGCATATCTTACGGAATACGGTTATGGCAGAGTGAACAGAGTTTGCTTTATGTCCTCAACCTTCTGCGGTGCTCAGGTAGCTTCCGACCTTCTCGGCGGCAAGCTTGAAATTGCTCCCGATACACTCTATAATATTGCGGCTGATGCAACTGCCGATATCCCCGTTGTTAATCTTCTTATCAAAGCGCTCAGGTATACGGGCGGCTTCGCTCTTGCTTCAATGCTTGCAAGCGCAATTACCGATGAATATACCGATATGGTCAGCGAAAGAGTTCTGACCCCTGTTTTCGGCGGCACGCTTACTTTCTGGGCTCTTGTTCAGCCCGAGGACAGACAGGCTGCAATCGATTTCATTCTCAAAGGCGATACGGAGAACAATGCGGTTCTTATGAAAAAAATCAATGCTCTGTGGGCAATGATTGACGGCAGAAATGCACTCCTTGACGAAATGCTCGAAAACGGTGTTCAGATTGCTGTTGTAGCCCATTACGATACGCCTCTCATTCCCGTTTATGAGGGCGCATCAATGAACGGCGACGGTATCCTCGAAACCTATCAGATGTCGGGCTATGCAACCGTTGCTCCCTACGGCGAAACCCTCGGCGATGACTATGTTGCCGAAAACCCCGAATATCTTTCTCCCGACAGAGTGGTTGACCTTTCAACCGCAATCCTGCCCGAATATACCTATATAATCAAGGGTGCAGCTCATGTCGGCGGCACTTACGGTACGGATTACAGTGATTTCTTTGTATGGCTCATGACATATGACGGCGAGGATTTCTATGCGGGAGTTAACCCCGATTATCCGAGGTTCATGCTTTCGGGTGACGATCTTTCATTAAAAAAATTTGAATAAACAACAAGGGGCTGTTTCAAAGACAGCCCCTTCAGCTTGTCGAAAAACTTGTTTTTCGGCAAGGTGTGGCTGTTGAGAAAGGAAGCTGAATGGCGTTTTCTTCGCTTGAAGGTGTATAAAGATACATCGAAAAGCGAAAAAACGTCAAATAAACGAAAATATTAATTCAAT
>JAZNPG010000055.1:0-4801 GCA_045589555.1 Acutalibacteraceae bacterium | reverse complement strand
AACATACTGCTCTTCGGTAAGCGTAATATCATCAAGCAGAGTTACCGTGCTGCCCTCGCTGCCTTCTGCCGCTGTGATTGCTTCTTCAAAGGTCTTGTAAGTACCGACAGCGTTGCCGTCTTTATCGGTTACCTTTGCGGCATAGTTGAGCAGAGTGAACTCAACCGTTGCCGTTGCACCGCCGACTGTTACACTTGCGGTGTAAGTGCCTGCATCTTTAGGGGGCAAACCGTAAGGGGCTGAATATGTAATATCACTGATTGCAACCGAAGTGTCAACAAGGTTGTTTTCAACAGTTGCTTCCTTTGCTGTGCCGTCAACATAAAGGTCCGCAGGGGCAAGAATTGTGAGCGTACCCTCGGGGTCAGGGCAGCTGCCGTCTGCGTTTGCGCAAACAGCGGTAATCGTATCACCGCTTGCGGAGTAGGTGAACGAGTGAGTGTGAGGAACAATTTCAAAGTTTGCAGTAAGCTCACGATTTTTAGAAGCTGTGAAAGTATAGACTGCACTTGTGCTTACTTCCTCACCGTTTTCTATCCAATTAACAAATCTGTAACCGTTGGCTGCCGTTGCGGTGAGATTAACTGTTGCACCAGCGCTATATGTGCCTGCTCCCTCTACCGTTCCGCCTTCGGCGGGGTTGACAGAAGCTGTTACTTTAAAGCCAGCCTTGGCTACGTAAATATCGTTTTTTACAAAATCGGTGCATGGTGTACCGTCGGTTTTGAATAAACCCCATCCGTCAGGTAATGTGACTTCACTTGCCTGTAATCCGTCAGCACAAGCCTGAATACGAACCTCATCAGCTGTGCAGGCTGAAAGGTCAATGCCGCCGCCATACCAACCGATACGCCAGTTGCCGTTCAAAACAAAGTCTTTACCCGTCAACTTTAGTGTGCCGTCTCTGACGGTTGCGGGATAGCCGGCGGAATTAAACGTACCGCCTGAAATGTTCGCACTTCCGCTTAACACCTCAAGCACTATGTTGCCCTGATCGTTGGTTGCGTTAAAAATACCGCCGCCTGCACTATCAACGATAGTTACATCCGCACCGTCAATGCGTAAAAGAAAATAACCGTTTGAGAACAGCTCTTTACCGTTAAGGTCAATGGTAAAATTGCCGCTTTCAATTGTAATTCCCGAGTCAATGGAAATATGAGACAGAAGTTTAAGCTCGGCGCCGTTGATGCTCTGTGCTGCTGAAATCGCATCCGCCAGAGTTGCGAAGCCCTGACCGTTCACCTCCGCTACAGAGGCTGTAGCCTTTGATACCTTCATATTACTGAAAGTATCGCCTTCATAATCTGCGGGAACAGATACATAAGCTAACGATGAACAACCCAGAAATACTGTATCGCCTATATTTTCAGGCTCTTTATTGCCGAGAAAAATAACTTCGTTCAAACTAGAAGTTTCCTCGAAGAAGTAGTTTCCGACAGATGTTACACTTGCGGGAATTGTAACGCTTTTGATCGGACCGTAGCCGAAAACATATGAACCGAGCGTTGTAACGCCGTCGGGAATAACCATGTTTTTAATTTGCGTGTTGCTGAACGCCGCGTTTCCGATTGTTTTAAGATTGCCTGCATCGGAAAACTCAAAATTTGTAAGACCGGAGCCGGAAAATGCTCTGTTGCCTATGATTGTTACAGTGTCTGAAATCGTTGTATTAACAAGAGTAGAAATACCGTAAAATGCATCTTTGCCGATGTTTGTAACACCTGATTCTATAACAACCGTTTTAACATTGGTTCTTTTGCTGTACCACGGCACTTTTGTAACGTTGGCAAAATCTTCCATTGCACCGCTGCCGCTTACGGTAAGCACACCGTCACTGTCAAGCGACCAGGTAAGATTGTTGCCGTCTGCGCCGAAATTACCGCTTGCTACTACTGATGCCGCAAACACCGTTACCGATGTCATTGACAGAAGCATTGCCATAACAAGCAGAACGCTTATGAGTTTGTTTGTTTTCTTCATTTGTTTAACCTCCTTGAGGGTAAATTATAATGTATATAAAAGCCATCCGGCTTATTCTGCGCTTATTTCACCGTTTCATCAATGTTTTTTTCAACATAGGAAATAAATTCACTGAGAACCATTTTACCTATTCCGCTGCAATCCATCGCAAGAACCTTTTTGATTTTTTCATTGCGTATTTCTTCAGGTACATCATATATGCTCAGAATCTGATTTAATGCACCTCCAATCCTGACATCAAACGCCAGCGGAGCGTTGGTTGATATAATAGCGGCATAGTCAATACCGAGAATAAGAATTTCAGCTTCGGCAAACTGCTCATCAGTCCATCCCTTGCATTGCTCAGCAAAAATCCTTTTCGATCTGGCAATATGACTTTTACAAATATAATCAAGACACTTCTGACTCTGAAAGGTGGAAACAAAGAAATCCTTTGCAACCTCGCTGTCTTCGCACGCCGCCGCAACCGTCATCAGCTCAATGCAGACTGACATTATTGAATCCATGCCTTCTTTTGCTTCGTATTCCAGCAGCTTTATCTGAAAATCGCAAAGCATCTCAACAAGCACTTCAAGAAGGTGCTCCTTTGTGGGGTAATGATAAGTAAGGTTGCCTGTTGATATTCCAAGCTCTTTAGCTATCATCTGCGGTGAGGTTTTTGAATATCCGACCTCAAGAAACATTGATGTTGCTGTTTTAATGATTTCAAGCTTCGTCAGTTTTGATTTACGAAAAACCGCCATAATATTTCTCCTGTTGAACACAATTTAAATTTAGCACAAGTACAGTTTAGCACCTATGCTAATATTTGTCAATAACTTTTACAATATTTTTTCAGCAGCATTTATATGATGTAATACAATCCACACCTGTAAAAAACAAGGCATATTATAAGTTTAATATGACAAAGATAATATCAATAATAATTAGAACACTAAAAATGAGCTCAAAAAAGTATAAATCTCCTTGCTTCACAAATAATAACATCAAGATTTGTCTGAAAAAGGAGAAAGATATATATGAAAGCCACAGGTATTGTCAGAAGAATCGACGACCTCGGAAGGGTCGTCATCCCCAAGGAAATCCGCCGCACCATGCGTATCCGCGAAGCCGACCCGTTAATGACAACATTGACACAGTCAGAAAACTACATTTCCGCTATGCTGAATTTAGAGAAACGGTTTGAGTAAATCCCTTACATATCAACGGTTTCAGGCGTTTGCATTTAAGCGTTCAGGACCTATAATGCTTCACCCGCTTGATTTTCAATCTGCTTTTTGATAAGATATTTCTTACAGACAAACATTATACGGAGAGATATTATGATAAAGTCAGTTGTTGCATTTATTACCGCCATAGTTACTTTTTTCAGCGGTTGTTTTTCGGATATCATCGACACGGTATTTTTCCCCGAATCACCGCAGACCGAATCCGTTGAATTTGCAAAAAACTTAGGCAACGGCTGGAATCTCGGCAACACTCTTGACGCCTGCGAAATGGGTTCAGCCGAAAAAATGGGTCCAGAAAGCGAAACTTACTGGGGCAACCCATATACAACCAAAGAAATGATAGAAGCCGTAAAAGAGGCGGGCTTCGGCACCGTCAGAATCCCGATAACATGGGCACAGCACCTCGATGAGAATTATGTGATTGACGAAGAGTGGCTTGCCCGTGTAAAGCAGATTGTTGACTGGGTTCTCGAGTATGAAATGTACGCTATAATAAATATTCATCACGATGACACATTCTGGCTTATTACCGACAAAGCGCACGAAGAAAACGCAACAGCGGTTATTACCGCCATCTGGTCGCAGGTGAGCGAGTATTTCAAGGACTACGATGAACGCCTCATCTTCGAAACGATGAATGAGCCGAGAGTGGTGGGATGCGATACCGAATGGAGCGGTATACCCGAGCATTATGAGGTTGTCAACAATCTCAACTTTGCGGCACTCAAAGCCATAAGGGAAAGCGGAGGCAAAAACGAAAGCCGTTTTGTTTCAATCACAACCTATGCGGCACGCTGCGAAACCGAACCCGTTTCCGCACTCAGACTGCCCGATGATCCCCATGTTCTTGTTTCCATTCATTGCTACTACGGAACGGCGCACAGAAGCGAATTTCTTGACTGCGAAAAGAAACTCACACTGCGTGAAAAATATGAAATGTATAAAATCCTCAGGGATATTTACAGGATTATAATCAAAAAAGGTTGCGGCGTTGTGCTTGGTGAATTCGGCTGGACAGACAGAGTTAATCTCAAAAATCTTGCCGAAAGAGCAGAATATTTCATCACAACCGCAAACAAATTCGGTATTCCCTGCATTGTGTGGGATAACGGTCTGGATTTCAGACTTTTTGACAGAACAACACACACCCTCGAATTCCCCGATTACATAAAACCGTAAAAGCTGAAAGCCGTCTGATATTTTCAGAAGATCGATATTATATGAAGGTGAATTAATATGGCAGATACAATATATAAAGAAACACGAAAAAAGCATGACCTGACAAGAGACGATGTTTGTGACAAGGCATCGCTTATGGATAATCCCATTCAGCCCGAGCGTCTTGAAAGAATTGAAAACGGTAAATTTCCGATAACTCCCGATGAGGTGATGCTTCTTGCCGAAATCTACGGTGAGCCGACTCTCTGCAACCATTACTGTTCAAAAGAATGTCCCATCGGCGAGAAATATGTGCCGGAAGTCAAGGTCAAAGACCTCGCACAGATTGTTCTCGAAATGCTTTCGTCGCTCAATTCAATGAAAAAGAGTCAGGAAAGACTCATCGAAATCACAGCTGACGGTATGATTGATGA
>JAZNPG010000054.1:0-4920 GCA_045589555.1 Acutalibacteraceae bacterium | reverse complement strand
TTGTATTTGAAAACCCCTGGCTGTGCCAGGGGTTCCGAAAAAGCTTTAGCGATGAAAAGAAAACTCCTCTTGCAGAGAGTGCGGCTACCAACAGCACAGCTAAGCAAAAGGAGAACATTCAAAAAGAATGCTATTAGCAGTATATCATAAAAGAAGTAGGATTTGTAAACAGAATAATAAATAAATGAAAGCAAGGGAAAGAAGAAATTAAATGTCAACTCTGTTTTTAAAAAGGCATCCTTTTCAAAAGGAATACGTTGGGTACGCCTTAAGGCGATGCCAGTAACATAGGGCTTTGCCCGCATATGAAGAACCCCCGGCTTAGCCGGGGGGTTACTATTTTTATTAAAGACCTGTTTTTTCGCTGATATATTTTCTTGCAAGGCAAGCATATTCATACGGGTTAGCCTTTGCAGGATCTTGCTCTGCTTCAACAACAACCCAGCCCTCGTAATCAGCTTCGGCAAGGATATCGAAAACGGGAGTGAAATCAAAGTCGCCGTCACCGGGAACTGTGAATGAGCCTGCTCTTACGCAGTCAAGGAAGCTCCAGCCCTTTTCCTTACCCTCGTTGATAACATCCTGACGGATGCTCTTAAGGTGAACATGCTTAACTCTGTTGACATATTTCTTAAGAACTCCGATTGCATCCTCGCCCGAGAATGAAAGATGACCTGTATCGTAAAGAAGATAAACAAGGTCGGGGTCTGTGATTTCCATGAGCTTATCGATTTCTTCTTCAGTCTGAACGCCTGTGCCCATGTGGTGATGAACGGTGAAATACATTCCCTTTTCTTTTGCAAGGCGACCCATTTCGTTGAAGCCCTTTGCAATGAGAGCCCACTGCTCATCAGTATAAACGGGCTTGTCGCCGAAAATGCTCAGAGGCTTACCCTGAATGGAATTGCCCTGCTCGGATGCGCCGATAACCTTTGCGCCGAGAGCGTGAAGAAAATCTCTGTGCTTGATAAAAGCTTCAATTGTTGCCTCATAGCCTTCGGAAAGAAGAAGAGAAGAGAACCATGCGTTGCAGATGCGAAGACCTCTTACATCAAGCTTGTGCTTGAGTGTTTCAACATCCTTGGGATATTTGTTGCCGATTTCGCTGCCTTTGAAGCCGCTGAGAGCCATTTCGCTTACGCACTGTTCAAAGGTGTTTTCTGCGCCGAGGTCGGGCAGGTCATCATTTGTCCACGCAATAGGAGCTATCGCAAGACTTACTTTGTCTTTGTTAAGCATTTTGTATTCCTCCGTATTAATAAAGTCTGGCTTTTTCTATGTTAGCCTGCATATCTTCGTATGCGGCCTGAACTTTTTCGCTTGTTGAAACCTCCGCAACGCCTACTCTCCACCATGCATCGTAGCCGTCGCTCATGCTGCCGTGAACAACCTTGATATCGAAGAGGCAGGGAACTGTCTGCTCTTTTGAATCCTTGATTGCATCGCGGAGCTCTGCAACGCTTGTTACCGTGTAAGCCTTGCAGCCGTAGCCTTCAGCGATTTTTGCAAAATCAATCGGAACAATAGCGCCGTCAAGCATACCCGTGAGGGGATTTCTTGCCTGGAATCTTGTGCCGAAGGTGTCTGTGCCCTGGTTGTTCTGAAGGTTCTCAATGCAGCCCCAACCGGAGTTGTCAAAGAGCATAACATTGATTTTTGCGCCTTCCATAACCGCTGTGTAAAGCTCGCTGTGAAGCATCAGGAAGCTGCCGTCGCCAACCATTGTGTAAACTTCTCTGTCAGGCTCTGCGAGCTTAACGCCGAGAGCGCCGCAGATTTCATAGCCCATACAGGAGAAGCCGTATTCCATGTGATATGTTTTGGGCACGGAAGCTCTCCAGAGTCTCTGCATGCAGCCGGGAAGGCTGCCCGATGAGCCGATTACAACGGAATTTTTGTCAATGAGCTTGTTGATTTCGCCGAGAGCTCTCGTCTGAGAAAGACCTTCTTTAAGATAAACGCTGTAGCAGCGGTCCATTTCTTTAACGTAATCCTCTTTTGCCTGTGCAACCTCATCGCCCCAATTGCTGTAATATTCACGAAGCGAAAGAGCGCCCATGATATCAAGCAGAGCTGTTTTTGCATCGGCAATAACTGCGGTTGCGTCCATTTTGAATGCATCGAATGAGCAAACATTGATGGAAAGCATCTTGCAGTCGGGATTCTGGAAGCCCCATTTTGAAGCGGTTGTAAAGTCAGTAAGGCGTGTTCCGACTGCTATGATGAGGTCTGCCTGCTTAGCAATTGTATTTGCTGCAGCGCCGCCCGTAACACCTACACCGCCCATGTTAAGAGGCAAATCCCAACGGATGTTGCCCTTACCTGCCTGCGTTTCGCCAATGGGGATGTTGAATTTTTCTGCAAAGAAGCGGGCGGTTTCCCATGCTTCGGAATATGTAACGCCGCCGCCTACGATAAGCATCGGCTTTTCGCTTCTCATGATAGCTGCAACGGCTGCCTCAATTTCGCGCTGAGTGGGTGAACGGCGGTCAAGATACCATACTCTTTTCTTAAGGAAATAATCGGGATAGTCGAAAGCTTCGCCTTCAACATCCTGAGGCATTGCAAGGCATACCGCGCCTGTTTCGGCAGGGTCTGTAAGAACACGCATTGCGTTAAGGCAAGCTGTCATAAGCTGCTCGGGTCTTGAAATTCTGTCCCAATATCTGCAAACAGCCTTGAAGGCATCGTTAGCGGTAACGTTATAGTTTGTGGGCTGTTCAATCTGCTGAAGAACGGGGTCTGGCTGGCGGCAGGCAAAGGTATCGCCGGGCAGAAGCAGCAGGGGAATGCGGTTTGCTGTTGCTGTTCCCGCAGCGGTTACCATGTTGAGTGCGCCGGGACCGATTGAAGATGTGCAGGCAATAATCTGGCGGCGGTTTTTCTGCTTTGCAAAAGCAATTGCAGCGTGAGCCATGCCCTGCTCGTTTTTGCCCTGATAGAATTTGAGATTATGTCCGCCCTGCTCAAGAGCCTGACCGATACCAACAACGCATCCGTGGCCGAAGATGCCGAAGATGCCGTCAACAAATTTTGTTTCAACCCCGTCAAAGCTGATATACTGGTTATCAAGGAATTTGACGAGTGCCTGTGACATGGTGAGTTTCATTATTATATTTCTCCTTCGTGATTATTTTTCGGGAGGCCACATTTTAGCTTCGCTCTCGCTCTCGGTTACCCAGAGATGCTCGGGAACAAATGTGGGAGTAATATAGGGATTGCCGTCAAGGTGTCTGATAATCCAAAGATACCAGAGCGCATAGCCGGGAGCGGTTGTCTGAGGATGGGTTTCCTGCTCGGTTATGAAAACAGTTGAGTTCTGGTGAGTTTTAACAACGTCCTCGCCAAGCTCTGCAAAGCCGTAACCGTTTTCCGGATTGAATTTATAGAAATATATTTCGGGCTGAGGATGATGATGAGGGGGATAGCTGGACCATTTGCCGGGGAAGCCTATAACCTCGCCTACAACAAGGTTTGCATAAGGAGCGTTTGAATAATCAATAACCGTGCGCACGATTCTTGTTGATGCCTCGCGCATTGTGCCTGCGCCTCTGTTTTCGCTTCTGCATTCATCGGGAGTGTAAAGCTTTGAGGGGAAAGTGCGCTCATTTTCGGTTCTCTGAACGGCAATTTCAACATCGCTCGAAGCTTTGAAAGTAACCTTAACTCCGTTTGCAACATGAAGCACCCAGGGGTCATAATCAAAGCAGTTGGGGCGGTTAACGCTAACGCTGTTGCCCTCAAATTCAAAGGTCATTTCACCGCTGATGAGCAGATATGCACGCTCAAGGTTCTGCTCTTCGGAGAAAACATCTCCGTTTTTCATCTTGAGAATGCCGAAATCCATGAGACTGTTGTGGATTTTATCGTCGATGGTAGTGATTGCATGATAGCCGTAGTCATAATTCTGCGGACCTCTTATATGTTTCATAATCTGTCCTTTCCGAGGCAAAATAACCTCATATACCGAAAATAATCATATTTAATAAATATTATATACCATATATAGTGACATTGCAAGCGGTTTTGTTTGATTGCAGGGAAGATTTTGTTAAAATTTTTTCATAAAAGGGGTTGACAAGTGCGTTCAAATAATATATTATATTGGAGCGTCAAAAAACCACTGCAAACTGAATATGATCCATTAGCTCAGCAGGCAGAGCACTTGACTTTTAATCAAGGTGTCCGGAGTTCGAATCTCCGATGGATCACCAAACGAAAATCCGTTCACGAAAGTGGGCGGATTTTTCGTTTGTATTATTCATTTTTCATTATTCATCATTCATTATTCATTTCATAAAGAACGGATTTTCAAATGAAGAATGAATAATGAAGCCGCTTCGCTGATGAATAATGAATAATTGATTGCCCTTACGGGCAAAAGGAACGGTGAAGTAGCAGGTGTGTTTACAGGCATTATTCGTCTTATAAATCAGGTAGTCTGAACCTTTCAGAGCTTGCGAGGATGTGCGGTCTGAGTAGAACCACGGTGTGCAAATATGTTGGTCTTTTGGAAAACATATAAATTTTAGCCAATATTAGTGCTGTTGAAATGCTGAATTTTTTATGATATAATAATTGCACTTCAAAAAAGGAGTGTAATTATATGTCTATCAGTTACGATAACCTATGGATTTTATTATCTCAAAAAGGATTAAAGCGTACAGATTTATGCGAAAAAGCAGGAATTACAACTAATGTTCTTGCTAAAATGAGTAAAAATGAATCTGTTCATGTTGAAGTGCTGAGTAAAATTTGTGGTGTTTTGGAATGTTCATTTGATGATATAATCAGTAATACCGGTGAAAACTCTATAATTTCACCTTTGCCCAAAATTGATTTTGAAGATTTTGCTTTTTGGGAGGTAAGAGATGAATTTGAAACACTTGGTATAAAAAATTTAAAAGATTTCCCTAAGCC
>JAZNPG010000053.1:0-1944 GCA_045589555.1 Acutalibacteraceae bacterium | reverse complement strand
ACTGTAAATCCGATCGTATTTTTCCTCTGAAATAAATTTTTAAAGTTTTAGTTATAAATTTTCAAAACAGTCAGCAACAGATAAGTAGATAGGTAAAATAAAAGCATTTTTCAGCAAAATCAAATTTTTGGTTATAAATTCTGAAAAAAGTCAGCAATAAGTAAATAGAGGGATTTTTCAAGGGCTTTTTTGAAATTTTTGTGAACTTTTCGGAAAATGATGCCGAATTTGGTCTCTCCCAGTGCGTACATAATAGAGGGTAAAAAATTTTTTCAAAAAAGGGGGTCCTGTTTTGACTAAAAAATGTCCGTTAATAAGTGAAGGGGTTTCTTCGTATTTCACGTCGGGCAACCGACTTGTAATAAATTTTACAGGAAAGGAGGAAAAGCTTATGCCAAGCGTTCTTATGACAGCAAAGCAGGTAAGCGAAGAGCTCGGTATCTCCCTGACTCTTGCTTATCAGATTATCGAGCAGTTCAACAAGGAACTTGAAGCCAAGGGATACTATGTATTCAAGGGCAAAGTAAGCCGCCGTTATCTTTCAGAGCAGATTTACGGTATGTCGGCAAATTAAAAGGAAGGAGAAATCAAATGCCTGCTTACAAAGACAAAAACGGTACGTGGTATGTTTCGGTCTACTTCACGAACTGGAAGGGCGAAAATGACCGAAAGCTCAAACGCGGTTTCAAAACACGCCGTGATGCAATCGCGTGGGAGACAACATTCATCAATAAGCACACAGGCGATCTGACAATGACCTTTGCAGAGTTTTATGACGTCTACAAAAGTGACCTTGAGATTAAGCTCAGGGAAAGCACGTGGATTATGAAAGCAAATGTTATTGAAACGAAAATACTCCCCTACTTCCGTCTGAAGAGGATGTGTGAAATCAAGGTTGCCGATGTCATCGCGTGGCAGAAGGAGCTGATGTGCTACCGCGATGAAAATGACCAACCGTATTCGCCCGGTTATCTTAAAACAATTCACAATCAGCTCAGTGCAATTTTCAATCACGCAGTAAGATACTACGACTTACCCTCAAATCCTGCAGCAAAGGCAGGTAATATGGGCAGAGAAAAACACCGCGAAATGCTTTTCTGGACAAAGGCGGAATATCTCAAATTTTCAGAAGCAATGATGGACAAGCCTGTATCTTTCTTCGCATTTGAAATGCTCTATTGGTGCGGCATCCGTCTCGGTGAGTTGCTCGCACTGACTATCGGTGATTTCGATTTTGAAAATCAGACCGTGCGAATCAACAAATCCTATCAGCGTATCGACGGACGCGATGTTATAACCGACCCGAAAACAAAAAAGAGCATACGGACAGTTACAATGCCTGACTTCATCTGTGATGAAATGCAAAGATACTTCAGCGGATTTTACAAGCCGAAAAAGGATGACCGGATTTTTCTCATAACCAAAGGATATCTTCACCGCGAGATGCGAAGAGGCTGTGCCGAAACGGGAGTGAAGAAAATCCGTATTCACGATCTGAGACATTCGCACGTTTCACTTCTCATCGATATCGGATTGCCTGCACTTGCGATTGCGGACAGAGTCGGTCACGAGAGCATCGACATCACTTACCGCTATGCTCACCTGTTCCCGTCAAAGCAAACAGAGATTGCACAAAAACTCAGCTTGGAGCGTGAATAAAATGTCAGCAAAAAATCTTGATAAGCATAACCGCTTCCGCGGTATAACTGTCGGATTCAGAGTATCGCCCGAAGAGAACGAACAGATAAACAGAGTTGTTGCGATATCGGGTCTGAGCAAACAGGAATACTGTTACCGCCGTTGTATGAAGCAGGACATTATTGTTCACGGCGGCAACCCGAAAGTGTTCAAGGCTTTGAAAAATAATCTTGCAGATGTACTCAACGAATTAAAAAACAAAAACGAAGTGTCCGATGAGATGCTTGAGATTATCAGGCTCATCAC
>JAZNPG010000052.1:0-2970 GCA_045589555.1 Acutalibacteraceae bacterium | reverse complement strand
GCGATGACGTTACAAACCTTTCTCTTGAAGAGAAGGAAGCTCCCAACACCGCAGCTGAAGGCACAATCGAATGCAAGTTCTGGGGTCTCGGCGGCGACGGCACAGTTGGTGCTAACAAAGACTCAATCAAAATCATCGGTGACCATACCGACAAATACGTTCAGGCATACTTCCAGTATGACTCCAAGAAGACCGGCGGTATCACCATTTCTCACCTTCGTTTCGGCGACAGCCCCATCAAGTCCCCCTACTACATCAACAAGGCTGACTTCGTAGCTTGCCACAACCCCTCATACGTTGAAAAAGGCTACAAGATGGTTAACGATGTTAAGCCCGGCGGCGTTTTCCTCATCAACTGCCAGTGGAATGAAGAAGAGCTCGCTGCAAAGCTTCCCGCTGAAGCAAAGAGATACATCGCAAAGAACAACGTTCAGCTTTACACAGTTAACGCTATCGACCTTGCTGCACAGATCGGTCTCGGCAAGAGAACAAACACCGTTCTTCAGTCCGCTTTCTTCTCACTTTCAAAGGTTCTTCCCGCTGAGGAAGCAATCGGCTACATGAAGGAAAAGGCTCAGAAGTTCATGAAGAAGGGTAAGGAAATCGTTGAAATGAACGAAAAAGCTATCGATGCAGGTGCATCAGCTTACGTTAAGATCAACGTTCCTGCTGAATGGGCAGACGCAACAGACGATGCGGTTGCTGAAGCTTCAAAGGGCGCAGCAAAGCTCGTTAAGATGGTTGACAGCATCATGAAGCCCGTTGGTCTTATGGACGGCGATTCACTTCCCGTTTCCGCATTTGTTGACCATGCTGACGGTACATTCGAGCAGGGCGCTTCCGCTTACGAAAAGAGAGGCGTTGCAGTTATGGTTCCCGCATGGGACGGCGCAACCTGCGCACAGTGCAACAAGTGCTCCTATGTTTGCCCCCACGCAACAATCAGACCCTATGCTCTTACAGCTGAAGAAGCTGCTGCCGCTCCTGCCAACGCTATTATCGTTGACAAGAAGGGCAAGGGCAAGGATGCTTATAAATACACTCTCGCTGTTTCACCCCTCGATTGTATGGGTTGCGGCGTTTGCGTAGGCGTATGCCCCACAAACTCACTCAAGATGGTTTCAAGAGAGAGCCAGGATGCTATGCAGCCCGTATTCGACTACATGGTTGAAAACGTAACCGTTAAGGCTGACCTTGCTGACAACACCGTTATCGGCAGCCAGTATAAGACTCCTCTCCTTGAGTTCTCAGGCTCCTGCGCTGGCTGTGCAGAAACAGCTTATGCTCGCCTTATCACTCAGATGTTCGGCGACAGAATGTATATCTCCAACGCTACAGGCTGTTCCTCAATCTGGGGCGGTCCCGCAGCAACATCACCCTACACAGTTAACAAGAAGGGCTACGGTCCTGCTTGGGCTAACTCCCTCTTCGAAGATAACGCAGAACACGGCTACGGCATGTTCCTTGGCCAGAACGCTATCCGCAACAGCCTCATCGCTAAGGTAGAAGCAGTTGCAGCAGCAGAATGCGCTTCAGAAGAAGTTAAGGCAGCAGCTAATGCTTACCTTGAAACAGTTAACGACGGCGCAAAGAACGGCGCAGCAACAGAAGCTCTCGTTGCAGCTCTCGAAGGCGTTGATTGCGATACATGCAAGGAAATCCTTGCAAGCAAGGAATATCTTGCCAAGAAGTCAGTTTGGATCTTCGGCGGCGACGGTTGGGCATACGACATCGGCTTCGGCGGTGTTGACCACGTTCTCGCAGCAGGCGAAGATGTAAACATCATGGTATTCGATACCGAAGTTTACTCCAACACAGGCGGACAGGCATCCAAGGCTTCCAACATCGGTCAGGTTGCACAGTTTGCAGCAGCAGGTAAGGGCATCGCTAAGAAGTCACTTGCTGAAATCGCTATGAGCTACGGCTATGTTTACGTTGCACAGATTGCTATGGGCGCTGACGCTAACCAGACAATCAAGGCTATCGCTGAAGCTGAAGCTTACAACGGTCCCTCAATCATCATCGCTTACGCACCCTGCGAAATGCACTCCATCAAGGGCGGCATGATCAACTGCCAGAGCGAAATGAAGAAGGCTGTTGACTGCGGTTACTGGAACATGTTCCGTTACAATCCCGCTCTCAAGGCTGAAGGCAAGAATCCCTTCACCATCGACAGCAAGCCCGCAACAGGCAGCTACAGAGAATTCCTTCTCAACGAAGCTCGTTACTCATCACTCACACGCTCCTTCCCCGAAAGAGCAGAAGAACTCTTCGCTCTTGCAGAGAAGACATCAGTTGAGAGATATGACCACCTTCTTCGTCTTAAGGACCTCTATGCACCCAAGGCTGACTAATTTAAAAATCGGCTGATAAATAAAAAATTTCGCCCTCACCGCAAGGTGGGGGCGATTTTATATTATTTGGTTTTTTTGTCTTGATAAATTCCGTCAAATACATTATTATAAAGTATATACTTTTATTAACACAAATTTGTACGGTTTATAAGTAGGGGCGATTCACGAATCGCTCGTAAATAACGGGCGGATGATATCTGCCCTGCCCGATACAACCGAGGTTGTGTTTCAAAAATTTGTATTGATTCATGGAGTTGACTTTATGGCAATCTATAAATGCAAAATGTGCGGCGGCGATCTGAATATCGGTTCGGATGCGGTTGTTGTTGAGTGCGATTATTGCGGCACAACGCAGACCGTTCCCACCGCCGATAATGAGAAAAAGCTCAACCTTTTCAACAGAGCCAACCGTCTGCGCCTTAACAGCGAATTTGATAAGGCAGCAGGAATTTATGAAAGCATAATTGCCGAATTTCCCGAGGAAGCCGAAGCTTACTGGGGTCTTTGCCTGTGCAATTACGGCATTGAATATGTTGATGACCCTGCAACGGGCAACAAAGTTCCCACCTGCCACAGGGCATCGTTTGAAAAGCTCGCAAGCGATGAGAATTTCGGT
>JAZNPG010000051.1:0-1590 GCA_045589555.1 Acutalibacteraceae bacterium | reverse complement strand
CAACAGCGGCACATCGTGCCCGTCAACGGCAGCGAACTTTTCAATCAGTTCGCAAGCCGTGCGGGATAAAAGATGTTCCGCTTCGGTGTCGCCGGGAACATAGTGCTTGCCTTCTTCAACTTGATAACCGTTTGCCTGATAAAACTTAGCTCTGGCATCAGCCCATGCACAGGCAAGTTCGGCAACGGTGTAATGAAGTTTTTTGTCAGGCTGTTTTTCATTCAGGAAACGGGCAATTTCCTCAAGCGATACAAATTTTTCTCCTTTGATGATCTTCATGCAATTTTCCTTTCCGGGTTAAAATGAAGATTTTGTTCCAGCAGATAACGCTCTTCCCGGTTCATCCGCTTGACGGCATCAAGAACCAGTGTCACGGAAACAGGAAATTTGTGTTGAACGCTCTTTGCCGAAGAGATCAATTCTGCCGCTTCCTTCAGTGTAAGATTTTCCCATTTTCGACGGGGGATCGTAGGAAGGCGGCCTTCGCAAATCATTTGGGCAAGGCGTTCTCTCTGCTCTATAGTTGCAACTCCCGCCAACTGTGGCGGGGCAATTCCAAGTTGAAATCCCCGAAGGATCTTTTCCGGGGAGATTATTCCGGTATTGACTGCCAGACGCCCGGCAAGATCATCTTTGGAAATAATGGAACTGCCAAAACGAAAATACGCTGCAAGCGATTCAAGCATATTAAGATAAATCTCCTGCTTGAAACCGATTACACACGCCACCTCCGGATACTTCAATGCGGGCAGCTGGTAGATGATGTTTTCCAGATGCTCTTCAGTAAAGGCAGACAACTCCATTAAACGCAGTTTCATTTGTTGATTACGGTAGGCGATCCGAACGGAAAACATAAGCCCGACATGAAAAATCAAATTATCAATCTCTTTTTCATTTTGCGGAAGTGGCAAATCTGCCGGAATCAAACCTGCGGCTTGCCCCCGCAAAAAGGCTTCGTATTCATTAAATGTCAGGAACATTCTTCTCCTCTCTTCCGTTTGAGCATTTCTCCATGCCAAATTAACTGTCTTGCACTTAAATTACTTAATTTCAACAATGATTCCGCCGATAACGGGCGCAACAGTTTGTCTTTACCCATAGCTATAATGGTGTCAAGCTGTTCCGGAGTTGCCGGAGATATGTCCAAGTCAGTCTGATTGTAATGCTCCAACAAACTTTTACCGCAATTCCAGCGATTATCCTTGCCGCACTGAATGAAAAATTCTGCTTCAAGAGAAGTCATACCTTTCAAGTCTGCAACTGTAAGTTCCCCCAGCAAATCCTGCGACATATATGACCGAAGCAGATTTTTCTGTTCAAGGGTAATTGGCGTATATGTCAGAGGAGGTGTTCGGCGTGCCTGTTCAATGAGTTTCTGCTGCTCCGGCACAGATGATATTTTGAATTTGGAAAACCAGGCAGGAGCGAACTGCCCGGTTTTTGCAAGTTTTTGAACTGTTTCAGAAAGTTCTGCCATCGTTTCACCCATTCATTTTGCACGGATCGGCATAACGATATAGAGAAAATCGCCGTTCGTCAGCATGACCGGACTTGTGGGATCATTGATTTTCATGGTCAAAGCGTCTCCGT
>JAZNPG010000050.1:0-19642 GCA_045589555.1 Acutalibacteraceae bacterium | reverse complement strand
ATGATAAGAAAGGGGTTTAATGAGGAGGTAGATTATTACCGTTCCATTCTTAACGATGGCTCTGCCATTATGGCTTCAATTGAGCAAAGAGAAAAAGAGCTTACCGGGATTAAGACCTTAAAGGTTACCGAAAACAAGGTGTTCGGTTACTATATTGAGGTTTCAAACTCCTTTAAAGAGCTTGTTCCTGATGATTATATAAGAAAACAGACTCTTGCAAACTGTGAGAGATACATAACTCAGGAGCTTAAAGAGCTTGAATCAAAAGTGCTCGGTGCGCAGGAAAGAATTGTGCGCCTTGAATATGAGATTTTTGATTCTGTCCGCAAAAAAACTGCGGAGCATCTTTATGAAATCCAGAAAACGGCGTCTGCTGTTGCGGCGCTGGATGTTCTTGCTTCCTTTGCAAAGGTTGCGGCGGAAAATAATTATTGCTGCCCTGCAATGAATGCAGGCTCAATGATTGATATAACCGACGGCAGACATCCAGTTGTTGAAAAGATGCTTGATTCGCCGTTTGTGCCCAACGATACAAGGCTTGACTGTGCGGATAACCGCTGCGCAATCATAACGGGTCCCAATATGGCAGGTAAATCAACCTATATGCGTCAGGTTGCCCTTATTTCTCTTATGGCGCAGGCAGGCAGCTTTGTTCCTGCTTCATCTGCAGAGCTTTGCATTGTTGACGGCATTTATACCCGAATCGGTGCGAGCGATGACCTTTCATCGGGCTCATCAACCTTTATGGTAGAAATGAACGAGGTTGCGGATATCCTCAAAAACGCATCCTCAAAAAGTCTTATTATTTTTGATGAAATCGGCAGAGGTACATCAACCTTTGACGGCATGAGCATTGCAAGAGCCGTTCTTGAATATGCGGCTGATAAGCGCAGGCTCGGCGCAAAAACTCTTTTTGCTACCCATTATCATGAGCTTACAGAGCTTGAAGAAAGCGTTGACGGAGTGAAGAATTATAACATTGCCGTCAAGAAAAGGGGAGATGATATCACCTTCCTTCGCAGAATTGTTCCGGGCTGTGCAGACGGCAGCTACGGTATTGAGGTTGCAAAGCTTGCAGGCGTGCCCTCAAGCGTTGTTGAGAGAGCAAAGGTTGTTCTTTGTGAGCTTGAAACAGAGGGCGTGCAGAGAATTGTTACAGTTTCAAAGGATGAAGATGAAGCCCAGCTTTCATTCGGCAGCTCTGCCGCAAATGATATTGTTGAAAAGCTTAAAAAGCTTGATGTTAATACATTAACGCCCATTGAGGCTATGAGCGTGCTTTATGATTTGACAAAGCAGGCAAATAATTAACAATGCGTAATTCGCATTTGTATTCGGGTAAGGGCGAAGCACTTCTATAACTGTTTATTATTCACTCTTAACCATTCACTGTTTACCGATAAAGGAGGTTCTTTATGCCGAAAATCAATGTTCTTTCAAAGCAGCTTGCCGAGCTTATTGCGGCAGGTGAGGTTGTTGAGCGCCCTGCATCGGTTGTTAAGGAGCTCCTTGAAAACTCCATTGATGCAGGTGCCGATACGGTAACCCTTGAAATCAAAAACGGCGGTATTTCTTACATCAGGATAACCGATAACGGCTGCGGCATTTCGAGAGCGGATATCCGCAATGCTTTTGTCAGCCATGCAACAAGCAAGATTGCGGATGCCGACGACCTCAACAGCATAATGACTCTCGGCTTCAGAGGTGAGGCGCTTGCAAGTATTTGTGCCGTTGCGAGGGTTGAGGTTATGACTGCTGCGGAGGATGAAACTATCGGCACAAGATATGTTATTGAGAGCGGCGAAGAAATTCTCTGCGACGATGCAGGTTGCCCGAAAGGCACAACTGTAATTGTCAGAGATTTGTTTTATAAAACTCCCGCAAGAATGAAATTCCTCAAAAAGGATGTCACCGAAGCCAATGCCGTTGCAGGCGTTGTTGACAGAATTGCTCTTTCGCATCCCGAGGTATCAATCCGTTTTATCAGAGAGGGCAAGCAAGTGCTTATCACAAGCGGCAGGGGAGATTTATTCACCTGCATCCGTGAGGTTTTCGGCAGAGAGTTTTCCGATACGCTGATTCCTGCTTCCGCCGAATCAAACGGAGTTAAAATCAGCGGCTATGTTTCGAAGCCCTCCGCTTCAAGACCCAACCGCAACATGCAGTTTTTCTTTATCAATAACCGCCTTATCAAAACGGGCACCGGCAGCGCCGCTTTGAGCGAGGCTTATAAGAATTCGGTTATGGTCGGTAAATTTCCGTCATGCGTGCTGAATATTGAAATCAATCCGTCACTTGTGGATGTCAATGTTCATCCCGCAAAAACAGAGGTTCGCTTTTCGGATGAGCGCATGATTTTCAATGCCGTTTATTATGCATGTAAAAATGCGCTTGCGGCAGGCGATACTCCGAAGCAGGTGCGTGAAATCAAAAAAACAGATTTTTATAAAGCACCGCAAAAGCCTGCAGAGCAATTTGTTATGACCCCGAAAGCTCCTGCTGCTCCGAAGGATTTCTGGCAGCATATTCCTGCTTCAGAAACTTTTTCTCTGAAGCAAACAGCTTCGTCTGAAATCCCCGAGCCGACAATTTTTACGGTTGAACAGGTTAAAAATATTGAGCAGACAGATAAACCGAAAGTTATTAGAGTTTCATCTCCCTCAGATAAATCCGTTTCTCAGATTGAATCAACGGAAGAAATTTTGCTTAATTCCCCGTCTGAGAAAGCGGCTGCTCCCGTAAAAGAGGAACAGATTCCTGCGGTTAAGGTTGTTCCCGTTGAGAAGAAAAAGCCTGAACCCGAAATAAAAATTGAAATTAAAAAAGAAGCTTTTGCCGAAGAAGAGTTTCTGCTCATCGGCGAAGCGTTCAAAACATATATACTTTGTGAATACGGCGGCAAAATGGTTATCATCGATAAGCATGCCGCACACGAACGTATCATCTATGAAAAGTTGAAAAAAGAGAGCGGCGAAAGAACTCCGCAGCTTCTGCTTCTGCCCGTTACGGTTACTCTTTCCAAAGAGGAATATGCTGCAACTCTCGAAAACCTTGAACTGATTAACAGCTCGGGTTTTGAGGTTGAGGATTTCGGCAACGGTTGCGTTATCGTGAGAGAATGCCCCATGGAGCTTTCATCCGATGATGTTGAAGAAGTAATCTGCGAAATTGCAGGCAGATTTGTTGAAAAGAAGCAGGATGTTTCTTTTGAGAAGATGGATTGGATTTTCCATTCCGTTGCGTGCAGAAGCGCAATCAAGGCAGGTAATTTTACATCGAGGCTTGAAATGGAGAGGTTTGCAAAGCAGCTTCTTTCAATGCCCGATATCCGTTACTGTCCGCATGGCAGACCCGTTCTGATTGAAATGACAAAAAGAGAGCTGGAAAAGAATTTTGGCAGAATATAAAATTCCGTTAATCGCAATAGTCGGCCCGACGGCATCGGGCAAAACCTCGCTTGCGGTTGAAGTCTGCAAAGCTATCGGCGGCGAAGTGGTTTCATGCGATTCCATGCAGATTTATAAAGGCATGGATATTGCAACCGCAAAGCCCACCGCTGACGAAATGCAGGGTATTCCGCATCATCTTATTGTTTTTGCAGAGCCCGACGAGGTTTTCAGCGTTGCGAAATATTGCGAGAGTGCAAAAAAGATAATTGAAGATATCTGTTCAAGGGGCAAAAAAGCCGTTCTTGCAGGCGGTACGGGTCTTTATTATTCCTCGTTG
Source organism: Acutalibacteraceae bacterium (assembly GCA_045589555.1). Lineage (GTDB taxonomy): Bacteria > Bacillota > Clostridia > Oscillospirales > Acutalibacteraceae > CAG-177. Next base: position 15,916 of record JAZNPG010000050.1, on the reverse strand, counting down.
GTTGATAATATTGAATTTCTGCCGGAAGAAACAGATTTTGAATACCGTGAGATGCTCAGAAAAAGAGCTGAATCCGAAGGCGCACAGGTGCTGCTTTATGAGCTTGCGGCAATCGACCCCGAGTCAGCTTCGAAGCTGCATCCCAACAATCTCGGCAGGGTTATCCGTGCTCTTGAGATTTACCACACAACAGGCAAAACAATAACCGAGCAGAATGAGCAATCAAAAATCAATGCTTCGCAGTTTGATACCGTTGCAATCTGCCTTGATGCGAAAAACAGACAGTTTCTCTATGACCGCATCAATAAAAGGGTTGATACCATGCTCGAAAACGGTCTTGTTGATGAAGCGAAAGCTTTTTTTGAAAATCCTCTTGGCAGAACTGCAAAGCAGGCGATTGGCTATAAAGAGCTCAACCCATATTTTGAGGGCGAAAAATCTCTTGATGAATGCATAGAGAATCTCAAAATGCAAACAAGGCGATATGCCAAGCGTCAGCTTACTTGGTTCAGGCGTGATGAACGGATGAACTTTATTTACATTGATGATTACGCATGCTCTGATGATATGCTCAGAGCGGTGCTTGAGATAATTGAAAGGAAGTGAGAATGTGAAATCCCGTGACAGGCTGCTGAAAATTCTGGCGGGTGCGGCGGCTCTGATAATCGTTGTTTATTTCGGAGCTGAACTTTACGGTCTTACCGCAAATTCCTATAACACGCAGACGGCTTATGTTCAGACGGTTCTTGAAACCGTTGATGCCGAAATGTATGTTATCCGTGATGAAACAATTCTCACATCAAACGGCTCCGGAATTACCGTTCAGCTCGCGGAAAACGGTGAACGGGTGAGCAGAGGAAGCTCGATAGCCGCCGTTTTTGCCGATGAGGCTACGGCGAAAAACTATGTTGAGGCACAGTCGCTGAAAAAGAAACTTGAAGTTTACGAATCAATCGACAATCACATTATGCTGGCGAATGTTGATATGGAAAAGCTTTCTGGCGAAATCAACGCTGATTTTATGAACATTATCGATGCGGCATATAACAACGATTATTCAGAGCTTGAGGATACAAAGCTTTCGTTCAGCGAAAAACTTTCCAAAAGACAGATTTCGCTTGAGCAGAGCGTTGACTGCACCGATAAGATAGCAAGTCTTAATCAGAGAATCGGTTCCCTCGAGGGTGCGGCAAAGGTTTCTTCAATTATTACAGCTGAAGCCTCGGGCTATTATGTCGGTCTTGCAGACGGATATGAATATGTTCTTACCGCCGACAGCATCGACAGTATAACAACGGATATGCTCTCAAGAGCGCTATCCGCCGAAAAAGGAGCTGTCCCTGAAAACGCAATAGGCAAAATAATCAATGGTTACAACTGGTATGTTGCAACGGTTATTGATTCCGGCAAAGCAGTCGGTTTTACAAAAGGCAAGTCGGTCAAGCTTGTTCTCGGCGAATCCGATGATATGACGGTCGGCACAACGGTTTATTCAACCGAAGCAGTCGAGGGAAACAAAACGCTTGTTGTTTTCAAATGCAGCCTTATGAATGATAAGCTTGCATCGCTGCGAAAAGTCAGCGGCAAGGTTGTTATAAATGAGCATACGGGTCTTAAAATCAGCAGGGATGCGCTTCGCTTTGATGCCGAAGGCAATCAGGGTGTATATGTCCGCAGAGCCAACATTGTAAATTTCAGAAGCGTGAATATTCTGTATTCCGATGAAAAATTCTTTGTTGCGGCGGACAGCGAAAATGTTGAGCTTAAGTATGCACATCTTGAATTATATGACGAAGTTATTATTTCGGGAAAGGATTTAAGCGATGGAATGGTTATCGGATGATGAACGGTTTTCTGCGATAGAAGAAAATCTGAAAATAATCCGCAATGATATTGCTGAGTCTGCAATTAAAAGCGGCAGAGCTTTTGAGGACATAAACCTCATGGCGGTTACCAAAACTGTTGAGCCCCGTTTCATTAACAAAGCGATTGATTGCGGAATCGCCCTGATAGGCGAAAACAAGGTGCAGGAGCTTCTGCTCAAAGAGCCCGAGCTGAATCTGGATGTCTGCAAGGCTCACCTTATAGGTCACCTGCAGTCTAACAAGGTGAAAAAGATTGTCGGAAAGGTTGATACAATTCAGTCGGTTGATACCGTTGAAATTGCAAAGGAAATCGGTAAACGCTCTGTTCAGCAGGGGATTATAACCAAGGTTTTGCTTGAGGTTAACGTCGGCAACGAAGAAAGCAAGTTCGGTTTTTCTTCGGATGAGCTTTTTGAAAAGGCGTGCGAAATTGCAGAAATTGAGGGCGTAACCGTCAACGGTCTGATGTGCGTTGCTCCGATTTGCGAAAAAGAAGCTGAAATTCGTGCTGTTTTTTCAAATATGAGGCGTATGTTTATTGACATTGGCGATAAAAAAATAGATAATATACATATGAATATTCTCTCAATGGGAATGTCAGGAGATTATGAAAGCGCAATCCTTGAGGGCGCGAATCTCGTTCGCATCGGTTCGGCGATTTTCGGCGCAAGGATTTACAGATAATTAAGGAGGAAATAACCATGGGTTTAATGGACAAGTTCAAGCAGTTTATCAATGTTACGGATGATGATTATATCGAGGGTCAGGAAAATCAGTATGCGGATGATTTCGATTATTCACCTTCACAGGCATCTCAGCCGCAGGTTCAGCATACTGCTCATGCCAAGCCTGAAAAAACATCAGCTTCAAATGTTGTAAATATTAATTCAACAAAAGCGGCAGCCAATCAGCCCAAGCCTCATGTTGTTTTTCAGAAGATTGATAAGTTTGAAGAGGTTGGTGAGGTTGCCGATATCCTCAACGAAAAGAGAATTGTTATCCTCAATCTTGAAACCTGCCCCAATGATGTTTCGCAGAGAATCATCGATTTTCTTTACGGCGTTGCTTACGCAAACCACGGTGACTTCAAAAAAGTTGCCGGCAGAGCTTATATCATTACCCCTTACAATGTTCCCGTTTCAGGCGAGCTTGTTGATGAGCTCGGCGGTTCGGTTAACGAATAATTATTTGATGTGAGAGAGGAAGGCAACTGTTATGATGCTTACAAGTGATCAGATTTTAAACGCAATGTTTACTCCCGTCAGCAAAGGCGCTTACAGCGCCGATGAGGTTGATTCATTCTTAAAGAAAGTAGCCGAGTCCTATGAGCAGTCTCTTCAGGATAATAAGGAGCTTATAAAAAAAATCAGCATACTTGCCGATAAAATTGAAAGCTATCGCAATGATGAAGAAGCAATTAAGCTTGCTTTGCTTGATGCTCACCGTCTTGCCGAAACAATCAATAAGGAAGCAAATGCAAAGGCTGAAAGCAAGGTTGAAGAGGCTGAAAGCAAATCAAGAATCATTCTTGATGCTGCAAATAAAGAGTCTGCAAGAATAACTGAAGAGGCAAGAGAAAAGGCAAAGGAAATTGTTGATAATGCAAGAGTTGCTGTTTCTTCTCTTACCGAAAGAGCTCAGAATGAAACAGAGCAGGCTATTACCTCTGCACAGCAGAAAGCAACCGAAATTGTTCTCAAGGCTGAAGCTCAGGGCAAAGAAATCATCGGCTCCAGCAAGGCTGATTATGAATATTATTCCTGCGAGCTTGAAAGAATTAAAAAAGAAACCGCAGCCTTTATGGCTTCAATTGAAAAGCTTTGTAAGGGTCAGATGGAGCTTCTTGCTTCAGTTCCTGCCGAAGCATTTGAAGAATCTGTTCCTGCCGAAGCTCCCAAGGCAGAGCCTGCAGTTGAAGAAATAATTGCTCAGGTTAAGGAAGATGAAAAACCTGCGGAAGTAGCTCAGGAGCTTGCGGCAGCCGTTGCTGCGGTTGAAATTCCCGATGCAGAGGAAATCGAAGCAATCGCAGAGGAAACCGTTCAGGAGCCCGAAGCAGTTGAGATTCCCGATGAAATTGCAGCTGAAGAAGCTCCCGCACAGGAGATTGCTGAAGAAATTCTTGAAGTTCCCGAATCGGAAGATTTTTCTGAAGAAATCGAAACAGCCGAAGAGGATGACCTTTTCAGTATGATTGAAGAACTTAATTTTGACGATATCGTTTCTCCCGATGCAATTCCCGCAACTCTTGAAGAAGCAGTTGCCGATGCAGAGGAAGAAGATGATGACGACGATGAATTCAGCGGTTTCAAGATTGACCTTGATGAGCTTGAAGATATAACATCGGATACCAAAAAGAGCGATGAGGATATAACATCCCTTTTTGACAGTTTTTTTAACGAATAATTTTTGAGAGGTTACTATGTTTCAGGCAATATCCCTTGCTGTGATTGCCGTGCTTACGGTTGTTGACCAGCTTACCAAGTATGCAGCCGTTATGACTGTAAAAGTCAACGGTCCGAAAGAGTTTCTTTTCGGTCTGTTTCAATTCAGATATGTTGAAAACACAGGTGCAGCATTCAGCTCGTTTTCGGGGCAAAAATCCGTTCTGATTGTGTTTTCAGGTCTGCTTCTGGCAGGTGTGCTGCTTGTTTTGCTTACCCGTAAGATTGATTCAAAATTTGTAAATTTCAGTCTTATGCTTGTCGGCGCGGGCGGCGCAGGAAACATGATTGACCGTGTTCTTCACGGATATGTTGTTGATTTCATAGAACCTCTGTTTATTGATTTTGCGGTGTTTAATTTTGCAGATTGCTGCATAACCGTCGGTGCGTTTTTGCTTATCGGTTATGAGATTTTTGATGCAGTCCGTGAAAATAAAAAGAAAAAGGCGTCTGAAAATGATTGAATCCGTTTCGGCAATTGAATATAACGAACCTGTGCTGATAACCGTTGACGGTGAATGGGCAGGCGAGAGGGCTGATAAAATTCTTGCTGCCGTACTTTCGGATTATTCTCGCTCCTTTGTTCAGAATCTTTTCGGCGATGAGCTGGTTATCTGTAAAGGCAAGGCTGTCAGCAAAAGCTTCAAGCCTAAATACGGAGATTCTCTTGAGTTTACTGTGCCCGAGCCCAAAATGCTCTCGCTCGAGCCCGAGGATATTCCTCTTGAGATTATGTATGAGGACAGCGACCTGCTTGTCGTCAACAAACCGAGAGGGATGGTTGTTCATCCTGCACCCGGTAATTATTCCGGCACGCTCGTGAATGCTCTTCTCCACCATTGCAAAGGCAACCTTTCGGGAATTAACGGAGTTATCCGCCCCGGAATCGTTCACAGAATTGATAAAGATACAAGCGGTCTGCTGCTTGTTGCAAAAACAGATTCAGCCCATGTTTCGCTTTCAGAGCAAATCAAGGAGCATTCTCTCGCGAGGGAATACAGAGCCGTTATTCACGGGCATCTCAAAGAACCTGAGGGCATTGTTGATGCGCCGATAGGCAGAAGCCCCAATGACCGCAAAAAAATGTGTGTTACAAATAAAAATTCAAAGCACGCCGTAACTCATTATACCGTGCTTGAAGAATATAAGGATTTCTCTTTTCTTAAGTTGAGGCTTGAAACGGGCAGAACTCATCAGATAAGGGTTCATATGGCTTATCTCGGTCATCCGGTTGCAGGTGACCCTGTTTACGGCCCTAAGAACGGCGTTACATCGCTCGGTGGTCAATGCCTTCATGCAGGGCTTCTCGGGTTTGTTCATCCGTCAAGCGGAGAGTTTATCCGTGTTGAATCTCCCTTGCCGGAGTACTTTACCGATTTTATAAGGAGAATTAAATAATGGATTCAAAAAAATCCTTTTCGGATTGGCTTGTTGTTTCCGATATTGACGGAACGCTGAATAATAAAGCCAGAAAGCTGCCTGAAAGAAACAAAAAAGCAATTGAAAAATTTGTTGCGAACGGCGGTCATTTCACTCTTGCATCGGGCAGAAATCCCCAGTCAATGGAAAAGCATTTCAAAAGTCTGCCAATCAAGGGAACTCCTGCTGTTGTAATCAACGGTGCAGGTGTTTATGATTTTCAGAAACAAGAGATGATTTATTTCAGCGCTATGAGCGATGAAGCTATGGAGCTTGCGGTTAAAGCTGCTGAAAAATTCAGAATGGTTGATGTTCTGATTATCGCAAAAGATATGATTTATGTAACGGGTACGGGCTGGTTCGGCAAGATCTTTGTTGCCGTTGATAAGCTTAAACATAAGCATATAAAGAATATCAGGGAGGTTCCCAGGGAAAACTGGGGTAAGGTTATTTTTTCGGGTATACCGATGCATATAACCAAGGTTAAAAATTATTTTGAAGCCCTCAACTCGGAAGAACTTACCCTCATGTCATCGTCAATTGCAAGTTTTGAGATTCTTGCAAAGAATACTCATAAAGGAACTGCCGTTCTCATGCTTGCTGAAATTCTCGGCATCGATAATTCCCATACAGGCGCAATCGGCGACTATTTCAACGATTATGATATGCTTAAAACTGTCGGCGTTCCTGCCTGCTGCGGTCAGGCGCCGAAAGAACTTAAGGAAATTTCGGAATTTGTTGCGTGTCACTGCAATAACGGTGCCGTTGCAGATTTCCTTGAATACATTGAAACAAAAAAATAACAGGAGGTGGCTGCAATGGATGCAGTTATCAGAAAACAGTTAAAAATCAAAGCTTGTAAAGCAAGAATGGGAATTATTGAAGGCGTGTTCAACGCAAAATCAGGTCATCCCGGCGGCTCCCTTTCCTGCGCAGATATCGTTACCTATCTTTATTTCAACCACATGAATGTTGACCCTGCAGACCCCAAAAACGAAAACAGAGACAGATTTGTTCTTTCAAAGGGTCATGCAGCTCCCGCTCTTTATTCTGTTCTTGCTCTCAAGGGTTATTTCCCCGTTGAAGAGCTCAAAACACTCAGAAAGAGCGATTCCATGCTTCAGGGTCACCCCAGCATGAAGTATACTCCCGGCGTGGATATGTGCACAGGCTCGCTCGGTCAGGGTATTTCCGCAGCCTGCGGTATGGCTCTGGGCGCAAAGCTCGGCGGCAAGAGCTTCAGAGTTTTCACAATTCTCGGCGACGGTGAAATTCAGGAAGGTCAGGTTTGGGAAGCAGCAATGTACGCTTCGGCAAAGGGTCTTGATAATCTTGTAGCAGTTGTTGATAACAACGGTTTACAGATTGACGGTAAAATCGCAGAGGTTAATTCCCCCTATCCCATCCCCGAAAAATTCAGAGCATTCGGCTGGAATGTTATTGAAATAGATGCTCACAGTTTCGATGAAATCGATGCTGCCTTCAATGCTGCTGCCGAATTCAAAGGCAAGCCCTCCGTTATTATCGCAAACAGCGTTAAGGGCAAGGGCGTTTCATTCATGGAAGATCAGGTTTCGTGGCATGGCTCGGCTCCCAATGCGGAGCAGTATGAGCAGGCAATGAGCGAGCTTCAGCAGGCACTTGCTGAACTTGAAGCATAAGAAAGGAACGGTGTATAAAATGGCTGATGTAATTAAAACCGCAACCCGTGATGCATACGGTAAGGCTCTTGTCGAGCTTGGCGGAATCAATGATAAAGTTGTTGTTCTCGATGCTGACCTTGCAGCAGCAACAAAAACAGGTATGTTCAAAAAGGCATATCCCGAAAGATTCTTTGATTCGGGTATTGCAGAAGGCAATATGATGGGCGTTGCAGCAGGTCTTGCAACAACAGGCTATACTGTTTTCGCAAGCACATTTGCAATGTTTGCTGCAGGCAGAGCATATGAGCAGGTGAGAAACTCAATTGCTTATCCCAATCTCAATGTTAAAATCGGTGCAACTCACGCTGGTATTTCTGTTGGTGAAGACGGCGCAAGCCATCAGTGCTGCGAGGATATCGCTCTTATGAGAGCAATCCCCAACATGGTAATAATCAACCCTGCCGATGATGTTGAAGCAAGAGCAGCAGTTCTTGCTGCAGCAGAATACGAGGGTCCTGTTTATATGAGATTCGGCAGACTTGCCGTTCCGAGAATTTTTGATGAGGATTATAAATTCGAATGGGGCAAGGCAGTTGTTCTCAGTGAAGGCGCCGATGTCACAATCTGCGCAACAGGTCTTATGGTTAAGGAAGCTATTGAAGCTAAAGAGCTTCTTGCAGCTGAAGGCATCAGCGCTGAAATTATCAACGTTCATACAATTAAGCCTCTTGATAAAGAAACAATTCTTGCATCGGCAGCAAAAACAGGCGCAATTGTAACTGCTGAAGAGCACAGCGTTATCGGCGGTCTGGGCAGCGCAGTTGCTGAAGCTGTTTGCGAAAGCGGCAAATGCGTTCCCGTTGTAAGGCTCGGTGTTAACGATGAATTCGGTAAATCCGGTCCTGCAGTAGAATTGCTTCATATTTACGGCCTTGATGCACAGAATATAGTTGCAAAGGCAAAGCAGGCAATTTCACTCAAATAATCAGGCGGCGGCTGCTTTGTTGTTGGCAAGGCAGCCGCTTTAGCAGATTTTTAAAGTGTAAGAGGTGATTTGATTTGTCAGAACAGAATATGCCTCAGAATAACGGTGCGGAAGAAGCTTCGCACACAAAAGAATTCAGGCTCAGAAGTGAGGATGTTGAGCAGACCAAGGAGTTTAAGATAGAGAAAGAGGAAAACATTGATGCAGCCGTTCAAGCAATTGAGAGCAAAAAAATAAGCGCATTGACCCGTCTGAAAGCTCTTCCCAAAAGCGCAAAAATTGCAATAATTGCTGCACTTATTTCGGTAGTTGTTCTTCTTGCGGTTGTTATAACCGTTCAGTTACTGAAAAGCGATAACATTGAAAACAACAGCATCATTGTCTACCAAGCGGGTAATGAATGCGTTATCAGGATAGATGATAAGGAAATTACGGTTTCTGAATCAACGGCTGACGGCTTCAAGGCTGATAAAGAGTCAAAGAGGGTTTATTATACCGTTGCATCTTCATATGATGACGGACTGTATGACTTATATTTTGTTCAGATTGTTAATGGCGAAATAGCCGAGCCTTCTATTATCGATTACGGCATTGAAAAGCAGTATGAGGTATCAGACGGAAAGGTTTATTACCTGAAATTTAACACATCAACCGCATCCAATGACGGTTGCGTTTGTGATACAAATTCCAGAAAAATCAGCACATTTTCAGCAAATGTTGAAGCGATTTATCTTCTCGGAAATAAGGGAATTTATTTCACCAAAATGCATGGCGAAAGCAAAGTTCTCTACAGCTTTTTTGCTGAAACTCCGCTCGAAGTGAGCAGAGATATAACAAATATTTATTGTTACAATAAAACCGAAAAACCTCATATTGTTTTCGAGAGAAAATCAGGTGTTTCCAAGGTTGCAACAGAGCTTTATATAGCCCGTGACGGTGGCGGTCCCGAGCTGATTTGCGATAACACCTCGTATGTAATGTATGATAACTATACCGAGGGCGGTAACCTTTATTATTTTACTTCATCGCAGGAAAGTGTTTCATGGAGTTATGTTATTTCCGATGAATATGCTGAAAGCGATAAAAAAATAACCAAGCCCAACAGACTTGATTACTGGGATTTGTTCGGAGTTTCTCAGGCATATAATGATGCTTATATAGCATATCAGGATAAGCTTATCAGGGATGAAATCAGAGCGGCTCTTGATGATACGGTTGCCAAAGGCGGCTTCAACGCTCCCGTTTATACATCTTTTGCTTATAACGGCGAAAAGTTTTTCAAGATTGCACAGAATGTTGACCCTGCAAGGGTTTATTCTGTTTCGACATTCGGTGATCCCAAGATTGTTTTTGAAAATGTGGGAATAAAAGAAGGGAATACCGATATGGCAACTCTTTCTGAAATTGCGGTCAGAAGCGGCATGGAAGAGGTTATCGACTATGCATGCAGCATTGTTACCGAAAGCGTTGAATCTCACGGTATGGCGGTTGCAGTCGGCAGAAGCGGCGGCTGCATGACTTATGAGCTCAAGGATTACGATAAAAGTAAAACACAGTTTGGTTTTTCTGATAACGGAAATTATCTGTTTGCGTTTGTGAGAGACACAAAGGGCGGAAGATACACCCTGTTTTCAAATTCTCTTTTATCTGCCGCACCCTCATCAAAGGTTACCGTTGCGGCAAATGTTTTTGATTTCAGAATCAGCGAGGATTCTGTTGTTTATCTGAAAACCGATACGGGCAAAGTAACAGGCGATATTTTCAGTTATAACGGCAGCAGCAGCGTTAAAATTTCAAATGCTGCAAGTGCATTTGTGCTTTCCGAATCGGATAATGTTTTTGTTCTTAAAAATCATAATGCTCAGCTGTCAGAACCAATGGCAGACTATTATGCCTATGTTGAAAAAGAAGAGATTGAAATCGGAAAGAACGTTGTAGTTTCTTCATTTACCGCAAATAATGAGGGCTCTGCTGCTTTCATTGAGGATAATAACGGCGAAACAGTTTTGAAAATTTATAATGGCGGCGATGTTTCCGAGGTGTGTGACGGCGCTTCGCAGATATTACTGTTTATGTGAAAGGAAACACGGATATGAGTTCAAATCAGATATTAAAAAAATCGGTATTAGGCGGCTTTAAAAAGGAAGGCGTCATAAACTATGTTGAGCAGCTTCAGGCGGAAATTCTTCGCCTGAAGAACGAAATTGCTCAGCTTAATGCAGAAATGGAGCAGTATGAATATTCAGAAAAAGCTCTCGTACAGGCTAAAGAAGAAAACGAAAATCTTAAAGCCGAGCTTGAAACCGTAAAAGGTGAAAAGGCTGCTCTTATTGCAGAGCAGGAGCTCGCCAAGGTTGAAAAAGAGGCTCTTGATGCCGAAATAAAGGACCTCAAAAACGAAATGGCTTTTGCAGATGAACAGCATGCAGTTGAGCTTGCAAAATGCAAAGCAGAGTATAACGAAAAAGCCGCAGTGTTTGAAGAAAAGATTACGGCAATCGAATCAAAATTTGCCTCTATTGAAGCGGGCTGCGGCAGCAGGGCAGATGCACTTGTTAAAGAAGCAAGCGAAAATTCAGAACTCATTATTTCTCAGGCTAAGAATAAAGCTCTCGCCATCAACGAGAAAACAAACAAGGCTGTTTCGGATGCGGCGAAGCTTGTTTCGCAGGCGAATGAACGCCTTAAGAGCGCTTGCGTTAATTATGATTCATCTACCGTTGAACTGAAATCAAGCGTTGATAATCTTGTTTCTGTTCTTAATTCTCTTGCAGAGGAAACCAAATGATATGGCAGCTTATAATATCAACATATCCGAAATTAAAAAATATTCAGAGAAGCTTTGTGCAGGTGATATAGTTAACCTCAACGGTACGGTTTATACCTCAAGAGATGCTGCTCATAAACGTATTTTTGAGCTTCTTGATAATGGCGAAAAGCTTCCCTTTGAGCTTGAAGGAGCCTGCATTTATTTTGCGGGTCCCACCCCGACTCCCGAGGGTATGGTTATCGGCAGCTGCGGGCCTACAACATCTTGCAGAATGGACCCGTATTCACCTCGTTTGCTTGATTTGGGGCTTGCGGCGATGATTGGCAAGGGTCAGCGCAATGCTGCTGTTTGCGATGCGATTGTGCGCAATAAAGCGATTTATTTCTGTGCTGTTGGCGGTGCGGGAGCAATTTGTGCAAAAAGCATTGTTGCTTGTGAAGAAATCGCTTTTAAAGATCTTGGCTGCGAAAGTGTCAAGCGTCTTGAACTGAAAGATTTTCCCGTTGTGGTCGGCATTGATTGCAAAGGCGGTAATATGTTTGTAAAATAATAAAAGGTACAGTCGGCTAACGGCTGTACCTTTTTTGTAATTAATCGTCATTAATAAAATGTTTTGCACTTGGCAGAAAAGAACAGATAAATGAGCAGAGAGCACCGAAAATAAGTCCTTTGACTGTTCCGAAAAGAAGCATGAATGCAAGAACGGCAATAAAGCTTGCAAGCGAAGGAACATCAATGAATGCTTTCTTGATTTCGCTCCATTTAACGCTCTGCCATGCACCGACAATCAGAACAACTGCGCATGATGCAACGGGGATTCTTGCAATTAAACTATCGCAAAAAATCAGTATTGCAGCAGATAAAACAGCGGCAGGGATGCCCGCGAAGCTCATTCGTTTGTGGGTAAGGCTTTTTGCAGGGATAAATGCTCCGGAAAAGGCGGAACAAATACAGTTTGCCGCGCCGGTAACTGCATAATCAAGGTTTGAGCCTTTAGCTGCGCAAACAGTATATGCGGATGTGATAAACAGAGCGAATCCCGATGTCAGAACGCCAATCATGTTGAGGTTTCCGTGAAATGAGGGGAAAAGAACGGTATCCGCCGATAATTTATATGCTCCGATTTCTTTGATTGCCGAGGTCATATCGGCAGGATTCAGCAGGAGATTGAGCAGCAACGTAAACGCAAGTCCGATAAAAGGTGCTCTGACAATCAAATCCGCTTTTTTGAATTTTCTCGGGTAGGTTATCATTATAACCATAACTATTGTGCCGTAGAGTATACCTCGCCAGTTTGGATGAAATCCGAGAGAGCGGTATGCGGCAATCATTTCAGAAACGGTGTTGCCCGTTGCGCCTATTCCGAAATACAGAGTTGTTTCGAGCACGGTAACCGAAATTGCCGTTGACAGCATTACCGCTATAAGAACGGGCTTGAAAACAACCTGCTTGAAATCAAACCCCATAAACGCAAGCGCTATCATTAAAACACCGCTCACGGCGATTGATGCCGCAGTAGTCGGAAGCCCGTATTCCTTGAATGTGAATGAAAGTACAAGGTATGATGCAAAAACGGGCATGATAAGCCTTGTTTTGTTTGCGGTAATCATAAGGCAGGCGGCAACAGTAGCAATAATTCCTGCAGCGGCGCCGATTCCCGAGCAGACCGCCATGCTCAGCGCAAGCGGAAAAACGCTTGTGAAAATATAGGCGGAATCACGGGGCAGCTGTTTTATGTCAATTTTCTTTAAATCCAAAATTAAACTCCCCAATCGGTCAGTATCTTTGATATTTTACAATAAAAACGAAAACTATACAAGCGTTTTTTAAAATAAAAAATTAAAATTTGCAAATTATCTATAGTATTATTTTAAAATATATGATAAAATAACATGATTGAAAGTTTTGTGGGGTTATTTATGAAAAAAAGAGATGCTAAAAAGATAATTACCTGGATTATTGTTCCTTTTATGTTAGCAATATTTTTGCTTGATATAATAACAGTTGTGCTTTGTAACAAATATGCACGCCGATATGAGTTCTCAAAAGAAAGCTTTATGTATGAAACAGGGGATGACAGGATACATTTTCTTAACACGGCTAATTCCGATGCCATTCTGCTTGAGAGTAACGGCAGATTTGCTCTTATCGATTCGGGCGAGGGTAACAGCAATCCCCGAAGAAAAACCGATTACAGAGGCTACGAGAAGGATGTTATTGATTATCTTAAAAAGGTTGCATCCGATGCCGCAGGTAACGTGAATCTTGATTTTGTTCTCGGCACTCATTGCCATTATGACCATGTGGGATCTTTTAAAGCAATTATCAGCGATGAGAGCATTGTTATCGGTAAGGCTTATTTCAAAGAGTTTGACGAATCGATTGCCAAGGATTATGAAATTGAAAGCTGGCTTATCAACGAAACCTATAATGCAATCATAAATGCGCTCACAGTCAGAAATATTGATATAATCAGCGATATTCCTGAAAAAATGAGCTTCGGCGATTTTGAGCTTGAGCTTTATAACACCGTAACTCCCGCTGAGCTTGAGGGCGAGGGCGAAAATGCTTCGAGCATCGGAATAAAGGTTACCAAGGGGGAAAAAACAGCTTTTCTCGCGGCAGATATAACAAAATCCTGCGGTCTTGAGCAGCTTCTTGGCGATGAAATAGGCGATGTTGACCTTCTCAAGGCAGGTCACCACGGTTATTACGGCTCATCTTCTTCGGCATTTCTCAGAAAGCTCAAGCCTGAAATGATTGTTGTTACAAATCAGCTCGGCAAGGTTTATCCCAATGTAAAATGGAATTTCACAATGGTTGCCAAGGCACCGTTTTACGCAACATATGACCACAACGGAATTATCGCAACCTTCGCGGATAACGGCGAGATTCTTTTAACGGATGATATCCATTAATTTTTAATAGATTGTTAAAAGAATATACAAGCGGTTGACAATTCTGCAGGTTACTGATAATATAGTTCAGATTAATGACAGGATAGGTAGAAAAATGAGTGTTACTTGTTATGAATATCTAAAAAACAGCTACAGTATTAACGGCAATTTCACTGCTGCCGTTACTTTCGGAAACAAGGTCAGCATGTCGGAACTGATTCGTGATATTGATTCAATTGCTGCATATTTTACTCAGACGGGTGTTAAACAGGGAGATTCCGTAACTGTTTTTCTGCCTACAACCATCCACGCCTTTGCAAGCTTTTATGCGCTTAATAAAATCGGTGTAATAGCAAATATTGTTCATCCGCTGACCTCTCCTGAGGGTTTGCTCGAGAGCATGGTAGCAACAAAGGCAAAAGCGATTTTCGTTCTTGATATTCTTGCAGCGCAGTATGCTGATGTAATAAATCAGCTTGGCATTCCCTGCATAATCTGCTCAAACTCCGATTATGTTTCACTGCCTTTGACTCCTGCAATCAAAATTTTTGAAAAGGTTAAAGGCAAGGGTCTTGATATTTATAAGAACGGAATCAAATACAAAAAAGTTCTTTCCCTCGGCAAAGGCAAAACCTGCGATGAATACTGTGACGGTTCGTTTACTGCGGTTTATCTCCACGGCGGCGGTACAACGGGCAAAAGCAAAACAATCATGCTTTCAAGCGAAAATCTGAACGCACTTGCACAGAAGCTTGAACCGCTTGACAGTCCCCATGAGCCCGGTGCGGAGTGCTCGCTTGTTGTTCTTCCGATGTTCCATGCGTTCGGTCTTGCCGTTGCAATGCATTATCCCATAACCCACGGCTATACGCTTCTTCCCATGCCTCAGTTTTCAGCAGAGGCAGCCAACAAGCAGCTGAGAAAATACCATGTTTCGTTCCTGCTCGGCGTTCCTAATATGTATAAAAAGATGATGGAAGCCGAGAATTTTGAAGGTCCTCATCTTAAAAATCTGCGACTTGTTTTCTGCGGCGGCGACTTCCTTTCAGAGAGACTTGTCAAAGAGTTCAACCATACTGTTGCAAAGCACGGCGGCAAGGGCAGACTTTTCAGAGGCTACGGTCTGACAGAGGTTTCGTCAGTCTGTACGGTAAATAATTATAAGGATGTCCGTGAGGATTCAATCGGTAAGGCTCTTACGGGAATGACAGTTGAAATCTGGGACGATATGAAAAACAAGCTTCCTGCAGGCAAAACGGGCGAAATTGTTATTTCGGGAGAAACCGTTATGCAGGGCTATTTCAACGGTGACGATACCGTTCCCGATGACGGTGTTTATACCGATAAAAACGGAGTCAGATGGGTGCTTTCGGGCGACCTCGGTCATATGGATGCTGACGGCTTCGTTTATTTCACAGGCAGAAAAAAGCGTATGATTATCATTTCGGGATACAATGTTTATCCTGCGGATATAGAGAATGCTGTTCTTCAGCTTCCGTTTGTGAGCGAAGCCTGCGCAGTTCAGGGCTATATCAAAAACAAGCCCTGCGTTAAGCTTTGTGTAACTCTCAAGAATCCCATGAATCACGATGATGCTATTGGTGAAATTCAGAATTACTGCAAGAAGAATCTTGCAAAATTCTCTTGCCCGAGAAAGATTGAAATATTTGAAAGCTTTCCGAGAACAAAAATGGCAAAGGTTGATTTCATGAAGCTCTCGGATAAATATGATCCCAATAAATAAGAAAGAGGCAGAATTATGAGCAAACAGGTCAGAAAACCTGAAAAGGGCGATATCGTTGCAACAATGAAAACAAACATGGGCGAAATTAAGATTCTTCTTTTCCCCGATGCAGCTCCCAAGGCTGTTGAGAATTTTACAACAAGTCGGAT
>JAZNPG010000049.1:0-6549 GCA_045589555.1 Acutalibacteraceae bacterium | reverse complement strand
TTTGATAGCTTTCTTTGCATTCTTTACATTCTTAACGTTGTTAACCGCAACTCTTTCAAGATATGTTGCGCCGTCAACGTTTGAAAGCATTTCGCAAACCTTAACGGGGAAGCCGACCTTGCTTGTATCTCTGCCGTAGGGAGAGGTCTGTGTAACCTGACCGGGAAGAGTTGTGGGAGCCATCTGACCGCCTGTCATGCCGTAGATTGCGTTGTTAACGAAGATAACGGTGATGTTTTCGCCTCTTGCTGCTGCGTGAACTGTTTCTGCAGTACCGATAGCGGCAAGGTCGCCGTCACCCTGATATGTGAAAACAACATTGTTTTCGGGGTCGGAACGCTTAACGCCTGTTGCAACTGCGGGAGCTCTGCCGTGAGCAGCCTCAATCATATCGCAGTTGAAATAGTTATAAGCGAAAACGGAGCATCCAACGGGTGCGATACCGATTGTTCTGCCTTCAATGCCGAGTTCATCAATAACTTCGGCAACAAGGCGGTGGATAATGCCGTGTGTGCAGCCCGGACAATAATGGAGCGGTACGTCTGCAAGGGCCTTGGGTTTTTCAAAAACAACCATTATTTGTCACCTCCGATTTTATTTGCTTCCTCAATCTTGGAAAGCACGTCGCCTGTTGTGGGAATCATGCCGCCTGTTCTGTTGCAGAGAAGAACGGGCTTCTTGCAGCGGATGGCAAGCTCGATATCTTCAATCATCTGACCCATTGAAAGCTCAACGCTTACAAATGCCTTAACCTTATCTGCAGCAGCATTGAGAACAGCCTTGGGGAAGGGCCAGAGAGTGATGGGTCTGATCATACCAACCTTGATGCCGTTTTCTCTTGCTTTGTCGATAGCGTTCTGCGAAACTCTTGCAGCTACGCCGTAAGCAACGATGCAGATTTCAGCATCTTCCATGCGGTATTCGTCATACATAACTTCGTTTGCTTCAATCTGCGCATAACGCTCAAAGCGTTCAAAGTTATATTTTTCAAGTTCATCGGGCTGAATGAAAAGGGAATTAACAACGTTGTGTTCTCTTTCGCATTTTGTGCCGCATGCAGCCCATGAGGATTTGTCATATTCCTTAACTTCGCCCATATCAAGTGAAACGGGCTCCATCATCTGACCCATTGTGCCGTCAGAGAGAAGCATTGTGGGCATTCTGTATTTATCGGCAAGGTCAAAGCCCTTGAATGTAAGGTCAACCATTTCCTGAACGGAAGCGGGAGCAAGAACGATGAGGTGGAAGTCACCGTGACCTGCGCTCTTTGTAGCCTGGAAATAGACAGACTGTGAGGGCTGGATGCCGCCCAGACCGGGGCCGCCTCTCTGAACGTTGATGATAAGAGCGGGGAGGTCGGAGCCTGCAAGGTATGAAATACCTTCGCTCTTGAGTGCGATTCCGGGGCTTGAGCTTGAGGTCATGGCTCTTTTGCCTGCAGCAGCAGCGCCGTAAACCATGTTGATAGCAGCGATTTCGCTTTCAGCCTGAAGGAATGTGCCGCCGATAAGGGGCATTCTCTTTGCCATGTAAGCGGCAATTTCAGTCTGAGGTGTAATGGGGTAGCCGAAGTAATGGCGGCAGCCTGCCATGATAGCAGCTTCTGCGAGAGCTTCGTTACCTTTCATCAAAACTTTTTCAGCCATTTTCTTCTCCTCCTTACTTTTCAACGGTAATTACGCAGTCGGGGCACATTGTTGCGCAGAAAGCGCAGCCGATGCAAGCTGACTGATCTGTGATGCCTGCGGGATGGTAGCCCTTGGCGTTGATTTCGTCTTTAAGGAGAGCCACAATCTTTTTGGGGCAAGCTCCTACGCAGAGTCCGCAGCCCTTGCAGCGGTCTGTGTTGAATGTTACTTTTGCCATAAGTAGTTTTCCTCCTGTTTATTCAGCGGTTGCTTTTGCCCATGATTGCTTTACATAAAGCTTAATCGGGAAGCAATCTGAAACTTTATCTTTTACCGATTCATATAAATCTTCTTTTACGGTGGTCATTTTAATCGGCAGACCGCTTGCTTTTGCAATTTCTTCTGCATAGGCAACCGAGCCGAGAATATCTTCGGCAGATGTTTCGTCGCCGAGATTTGAGTTATTGATGATGCCTGTGAATTTAATTCCGCCTGCGGTTTCAATTTCACGCATAACTCCGATTGTTGAGGCGCAGTCGGGAGTCAGCGGTCTGAATTTGTTGATAACAAGCAGCATCTCATAGTCATTTTGTTTGAGAATTGACGGAGCATATCTGCCCAAAGCAAGAGCGCCTCTGTCATCGCCGCCGACATCGATAACGGCATGTACGGTTTCGTCATCGATGATTGAGTAAGCCTCTGCGGGTAAGGCGGGCACATCAACATTTGAATTGGCATATTCGGACGATATCAGGTGAATGCCCTTGCTTTCAAGAAAAGCTTCGCTGTCTTTTGAGCGGAAATAAGGGTTAACGATATCAAGGTCCGCGATGTTTACCTTTTCAAAATGCTCTTTCAGATGAAGCGCATAGTTTACGGCGATGTTGGTTTTGCCGCTGCCGTAATGACCTGCGAAAAGAGTAATTCTTTTATAATTCATAATTAAAGAACTGTTACCCAGCCGAACTTATCTTCAACCGTACCGCCCTGAATGCCTGTAACGGTGTCATAGAGTTTCTGGCTGATTTCGCCGATTTCGCCGCCGTTGATGGTCATAACGTCATCCTTGTAGCGAAGCTTGCCAACGGGTGAGATAACTGCTGCAGTACCTGTGCCGAAGCATTCTTCAAGAGCGCCGCTCTTCTGAGCTTCAAGAAGCTCGTCAACGGAAATCTTTCTTTCTTCAACGGGAAGACCCCAGCTCTTGCAAAGCTCGATTACGGAGTTTCTTGTGATACCGGGAAGAATGCTGCCGTTGAGCATGGGAGTAACGATTGTGCCGTTAATCTTGAAGAAGATGTTCATTGCGCCGACTTCTTCAATATATTTTCTTTCAACACCGTCAAGCCAGAGAACCTGTGAATAGCCGTCATCGTGAGCCTTAACCTGAGCTGCAAGGCTGGCAGCGTAGTTACCGCCTGTTTTTGCAAAGCCCATGCCGCTCTTAACTGCTCTTACGTAGACATCTTCAATCCAGATGCCAACGGGAGCAAGACCGCTTGAATAGTAAGCACCTGAGGGGGAGAGGATAACGATGAAGAGATATGTCTTTGAGGGAGCAACGCCGAGGAAATCATCTGTTGCGATGATGAAAGGACGGATGTAGAGCGATGTGCCGGGAGCAGAAGGAATCCAATCCTTATCAACTCTTACGATTTCGCTTACAGCCTGAACAAAATCCTCAACAGGAAGCTCAGGAATGCAAAGACGCTTGTTGGTATCGTTTGTTCTCCTGGCGTTCATTTCGGGTCTGAAAAGACGAACTTCGCCGTCAGCACCCTTGTAAGCCTTAAGACCCTCGAACATTTCCTGGCCATAGTGGAAAACCATGCAAGCGGGAGAAAGGGAAAGATTGCCGTAAGGAACAATTCTTGCGTCATGCCAACCCTGACCCTCTGTATAGTTCATAACAAACATGTGGTCAGTAAAGATTTTGCCGAAGCCGAGGTTGTTTTCGTCGGGCTTCTGCTTGGGAGCTGTTGTTTTTTCAATTCTGATATTTAACATATTTAACACCCTTTCGGTAGAATTATTTATTTGGTAAGTCCGAGTTTTTCAGCGAAAGATTCTCTCATTTTGTATTTAAGAATCTTGCCTGCTGCGTTTTTCGGGAAATCTTCAACAAATTCAATATAGCGGGGAACCTTGTGCCTTGCCATATGGGATTTGATGTAATCCTTCATTTCTTCTTCTGTCATGGATTTGCCCTCTTTGAGGATAATGCAAGCCATGATTTCTTCGCCGTAGCGTTTATCGGGAACGCCGATAACCTGAACGTCCTGAACATACTCATGCGTGAAAATGAACTCTTCAATTTCACGCGGATAAATGTTTTCGCCTCCGCGGATAATCATATCCTTGAGTCTGCCCGTGATAAGGTAATAGCCGTCAGGTCTTCTGCATGCGATATCGCCGCTGTGAAGCCAGCCGTCTTTATCGATTGCAGCCTCTGTTGCTTTGGGCATTTTGTAATAGCCCTTCATAACGTTATAGCCTCTTGCAACAAATTCACCGTTTTCGCCGTCAGGAAGATCCTCGCCCGTTTCGGGGTCGATGATTTTACATTCAACGTTGGGGAATGCTTTGCCGACGGTTTCGGTTCTGTCTTCAAGCGATTCGGTGATTTCTCCCATTGTGCATCCGGGGGAGGCTTCCGTTTCTCCGTAAACGCTGAGGATGCCCGTCATGTTCATTTCGGCTGCCGCTCTTTTCATGAGGTCGGGCGGACAGTTAGCGCCTGCCATAATACCTGTTCTCATATAGGAGAAATCGGTTTTTGCAAAGTCCTCATGCTGGAACATTGCAATAAACATTGTGGGAACGCCGTTGAAGCAGGTGATGTGCTCCTGATTGATGCAGGCGAGCGATGATTTTGCCGAGAAATAGGGCAGGGGCGAAAGTGTTCCGCCGTGAGTCATCATCGAGGTCATTGAAAGAACCATGCCGAAGCAGTGGAACATCGGAACCTGAATCATCATTCTGTCAGCGGTGGACATATCCATTCTGTCGCCGATGCATTTGCCGTTGTTGACGATGTTGTAATGAGTGAGCATTACGCCCTTGGGGAAGCCTGTTGTGCCCGAAGTGTACTGCATGTTGGCTACATCATGGCAATTAACGGCTGCTGCTCTGCGGTAAACCTCTTCGATGGGAACTCTGACGGACATATCCATAGCTTCTTCCCATGTAAGGCAGCCCTTCTGACGGTAACCGACGGTTATGATGTTTCTCAGGAAGGGGAGCTTGCGGCAGTGGAGCGGCTTGCCGGGCACTGCAACCTCAAGCTCGGGGCAGAGCTCTGCGATTGATTGGGCGTAGTTTGAATCAAGGCATGATTCAATGGTGATAAGAGTGTGAGTATCGGACTGTCTGAGAAGATACTCAATCTCGTGGATTTTGTAAGCTGTGTTGACCGTAACAAGAACTGCGCCGATTTTTGTTGTTGCCCAGAAAGCAATGAACCACTGGGGGAGGTTTGTGAGCCATACGGCAACCTTGTCGCCGGGCTTTACACCGAGAGCGATGAGCGAACGTGCAAAGGTGTCAACATCATCTCTGAACTGCGAATATGTTCTTGTGTAATCAAGGGTTGTGTATTTATAAGCAATCTGATCGGGGAATTTTTCGCACATAACGTCAAGCACTTCGGAGAAGGTCTTGTTAATAAGTGTATATTTTTCCCAGACAAATTTTCCTGTGCCTGCCATGTTGGAATAAAGCAGCTCTTCGGATTTCTTTTTGTTATCGTAAACGCTGATGGCATTTATGAAATGGGGGAATGCGATATCCGCAATGCCGAAATCCTCAACTGTTTCGGGCTGGCATTCGTAAGAAAGGAAGCCGTCATAGTTAACGGAATCAAGGGCACGCAGCATTGTTCCGATTGGGAGTGTGCCCTCACCGAGAAGGCGATATTTTATTTCACCGTCCTCAACAACAGAATCCTTAATATGAACGTGCTTGATATAAGCGCCGAGGTTGGTGATTGTTGTGTCGGGGTCTTCTTCAAAGAATCTGTAGGGATGGTTGATATCCCAGAGCGCTGCAAGATGGTCGCAGGCGAAGATGTTGAGAAGGTCACGCAGTCTTTTTGTATCGGCATAAAGACCGACGGTTTCAACAAGCAGAGCAACGTTATCCTGCTCAGCCTTGCTGATGAGTCTGCCGATAAGCGAAATAACATGCGAATCCTCTGTCTGCTTTTCTTCGCCGAGGGTGTAAGCATGAATTCTTACATAGGGGCATCTGACTCTTGCCGCAATTTCGATTGCGGTTGCGATTTCTTCAAAGCTTTCTTCTGCGGTTTTGTCGTCTGCAATGTTGCAGAAAGTGTCAATGCAGGGGATTGAAAGCGAATTTTCAAGCAGCTTGTGAAGCGTTGCTGCCGAATTTGATTTATTGAACGGGGCATCCGAGCCCGTGAATCTGTTATCGGTTATGTTGTGGATTTCAATGCCGTTGAATCCGAGCTCATTGGCGGTGTTTACGAATTCAGACCACGAAAGCTCCTGCCAGCCGTTTGTTGAAAATGACAGTTTCATATAGCCTTCTCCTCATAAACGATTTTGTTGAGAGCGTTGATATAAGCGGTAATGCTCGAGCCGATGATGTCTGTGCCGATGCCCTTGCCTGAGTAAAGCTTGCCGTCTGAACGGAGCTTGACGAGCGCTTCGCCCATTGCTTCTCTGCCTTCAGTAACCGACTGGATCTGGAAATCATCCAACTCATAATGGTGACCGATAATCTGCTCAATTGTGAGGAAAGCTGCGTCAATCGGACCGTCGCCCATGCAAACAGCCTTGAGGGTTCTGTTACCCTTTTCAAGAACGATGTTTGCGGTTGATGAAATAACGTTGCCGCTGTTGATAACGTAGCTCTGGAGTCTGTAGGTGGGGGGAACCTGATTTGCAACGCTTGCGAT
>JAZNPG010000048.1:0-7563 GCA_045589555.1 Acutalibacteraceae bacterium | reverse complement strand
AAAAAAGAGCGTTGCGATTCTCAATAAAGCCGACCTGCCTGCCGCTGCAGACAGAGCGGTTATCGAAAATGCCTTTGAATTTACGGTTGAGCTTTCAGCTTCAACGGGTGCAGGCAGAGATAAGCTTGAGCAGGCGGTTGCCGAAATCATGATGACCAATGAATTTGACCCTGCCGCAGCTTGCCTTACAAGCGAAAGGCAAAGGCAATGCTGCATAAGGGCAGTCCGGCATATTGAGGAAGCAATTTCAGCCATCAGGGGCGGAATAACTCTCGATGCGGTCAACGTTTGCGCCGACTGCGCTATCGATGCGCTGCTTGAACTGACGGGCGAAAAAGCAACCTCGACGGTTGTTGATGAAGTATTCTCACGCTTCTGTGTGGGTAAATAAAAAAATACACGGCAGATTTCATTGCGTAATCCGCCGTGTATTATTATATGGTATTATAATCAGAGAATTAAAGTCTTGTAATCTCAATAATAATTGCCCAGAGCTTTGTGCCCTTGAGGAAATTGATGAAATCGTTGATGAAAGCGGTGATGCCTGTTTCGGGTTCGAAATCCTTGGGCTCGCTGCCGTCATCGATTACGAAAGCCTGTGAGCAGCAAAGTCCGCCGTCGCCAAAGAGCTCTGCTCTGATATAAAGGAAATCCTCGGAGTTTTCAATATCGTCAAGGTTGAGTGTGTAGGGCTCACCGTTTGAAACGTCAACGGTCTTGATAACCTCGCCGTTTGCAATCCACTGGAGAGTTTTGCTGTCAGATGCCGAAACGGTAACGCTGTGGTCTTTAACCTCAATGTTTGTGAACATGGGGTAGGGGATGCCTGAATCGATGCAATCGATTTCTGTTGCAGGACCGATTTTGTTGAGGTCGTTGGCGCGGAGTCTTCTTGTGATGCTGAAGAATGTACCGCTCTGCATTGTTTCCTTGATGTGGTCGGAATCATTCTTTTCCATCATGAAAACGCTGAAGGAAGAATCGATTGTGCCGGGATGGTGAGCATCGGAGTTGCTGAAGCCGATGATGTTCTTGCCGTAGGGAAGAGTATACATCAGCATATTGTCCCAGAGAACTCTGTCATAACCTGTTGTGCCGTTTCTTTCATTGAGAATTTCAATGCCGAGGCAGCTGTCATATTCAAGAACGAGATCGCTTAAGAATTTAACTTTTGCAGGGTCGTTGACTATGGCAGGATTTGAGTTACTGTCAAGCCAGTCACCGGGATGGTTTATGTAGGAAAGACCGTTATGCTCATCAATATAAGCGAGAGCCTGCTCAAAGCCTCTTTCGTTTTCAGCGCCGGGGAAAGCGTTGCCTTCGTCAGCCTGAAGGAAATGACCGTTAACATGGTTCTTGGTAAGAGAAAGGTTGTTGAATTCATTGGCACCGAGAACGGGAGTCATACCGTAGCCTCTGTTATCATATGTGCCGTTTTTAATTGCTTCGTATTCTTCGGTTGTGAGATGCTTGAACTCATTGCCGAGAATAGGCTGATAGAAATAAAGGGGATGTCTGTAGGGTTCTTCATCCCATTCAACACCTGTTACGCCGTGGTCGGAAACGCAGAGAAAATCGTAGCCTCTTGCATAGGATTCCTTGACCATAGCCTCAAGAGAGTAGTCAGCATCGCTGTAGGTTGTGTGTGAGTGGAGAGAGCCTTTGTAAGCGCCCCATGCGTCATCGCCGCTCCATTCAACAGCTGCATAAGGGTTAACGATGGTGTAGTCTGCAGCTTCACCCTGAGCAGAGCCCATAATGCCGAGCTGAAAGCAAAGCACAACGCTCAGAACGATGCAAAGCAGTTTTCTGAAGTTTTTCATTTTTTAAAACCTCCCATAGTAAATTCATATTATATTAAACCAATTTTTATATAAAAAGTCAAGAAAAAAGAAACGGCCAAGCGCAATTTTGCTGAAACTGACCGATGCTCATTGCTTTTTTAACATGTTCATTAATGTTTTACAAAACATCCGACAAAAAAGCATATTTCAGATTTATAATAAAAAATATAGACCAAAACGGATTACAAATCGTCATTTAGGTGAAAGGGCAAAAAATGCGGCGCTCGGATATAAAGCCCGACCCGACGCAAGCTCTTAATTTTATTAAGAAAGAGTGACTGAAATGAAAGAAAATTTCAAAAAATTCCTTTGGTGTCTTCCCTATGCGTTCCCCTTTGTTTTCGCAACCGTTTTTATGCACAGCCCCTTTGAAGGCTTTGATACTATCGTTTACATAACGATGGTTTGTCTTCCTCTGATTTACGGTGTGCTCGGAAAGTTATATCCCGTTGTTATCGGTAATCTTGCCTCGGGCTTTATTACAACGAGTCTGCTTTTCGGAAATGTAGTTAATGTTGAGGCGAAATATTTTGACCCGTTTACTCCCGCGGCATATGCTTTCTTTATGAGCGTGATGATGTTTGTCCTGCAGATTTCTCTTGCAGGAATCGCAAACAAAATATTTAAAGACCGTTCTTTCGGAAAGACAGTCAGAAAAGCTCTGATTGCTGTTGCGGCAGTTGTTCCTGCTGTGCTTTCAATCATATTGGCTGCTTCCGTAACATATGTTTATTCGGATTTTAATAAAAACGGATTCAATGATAAGTATAGCTACGGTGTGGTTGAACATTATAGCGAAAAGCTTTATTTTTCAGATGTGGAAGCTGTTTATGACAGTGAGAGTGATTCCGACAATCTGGGCGACAGCAGCAATACCGAATATTATAACGGTTATATGATTTTTTGCTCTGCATATAAAGAAGAGAAGAATGACGATATTTATATAAGCATCTATCAGCAGGTGTTCTTCAATCCTTACAGCAACGAATATCTTTCTTTCTCAACGCTTCCGCAGAAGGCTGAAGGCAAAAACGGCGAGGAGCTTGTTCTCGTTCCCGTTCTTCAGGATGACGGAACACATAAAATGGAATCGGGATGCTTTGTCAACGATTCAAAAAGCTTCAATTATTACATTTACGATGCCGACGGAAACCGCCTGACGGTTAATGACATTGAAAAATATTTTCCCATCGATATCAGCATTGATGCTCAGAGCACATATGTAAACAGGGTTGAAGTGTTCTGATATAAACACAAAGGATTTTTCAGGACAAATGAAAATTCCTATAAAACCAAAACCACCGGTGCAACCGATGGTTTTGGTTTTTCTTTAATCTAAAAGAACAGAAGTATTCATTTTGCTGTTATCTGTTTTTAATAAACCGTAAACTTAAACAGAAGTCTGACGAACATCATAAATATTCTGAGGCTTTTTGATGATTCGGGCATTTCAAAATCTTCTGCCGATGCCCCTGCAGAAAAGCCGCCGATTTCACCCAACTCATAATATTCGTTATCTATATCCTTGCCTTCACCCGTAAAGTAATCTGCAGCAACGAGCTGACCCTTTTCATTGAAGGTGAATGTTGCTTCATTTTTGTAGAAAAGAGATGCTGCAAAGCCTGAATAGTCACCTGCATAATTCCAGTAAAAGTCACCTAACGCCTCATTATCGTCGAGTGAAATACCGTAGAGAGCAGGGTCAGGGATAATACCCTTGGCTACAAGGTCATTAACCACGGCTTCTGTATCATAAGTGAAGGTTTCTATATATAAATCGCCGTATCCTGCAACATCGGTTTCTTTTACCGATGATTTCAAGCTCATATATTCGGGATATGAGGGCAGAGGCATCAATACGGTTTCTTCATATAATAATTCCTCAAAAACATCTTTGGTCTGACTATCAAAGATCAAGGAAAAATCCATATGGCGGTTGAACTGCGGAAAATATACAAACAGACCTTTTTGTGTTACATACATTTCCAAATCCAAAAAGAATACTTTTGAAGAAGAAAAATATTCGGTCATTACTTTTCCGTTTTCGTCTTCAACATGTCGCATAGATACTTTGTTTTCAGAAAACCTGTTTGTGTTCTCGCTTTTCATCGGCTCATAGAGAGTGATGGCTCCGGTTTTTTCAATATCGGCAAAAAACTTTTCCGTTTTTGTTGCATCTTCAGCGTGAGCACCGATTGAAAAAACTGAAACAAGCAACAAAGCCAAAGCCAAAACAACACTTGTTTTTTTCATAATTCTTATCCTTTCTGAAAATTAATACCAAAGGAATGCAAGCAGCAGGATTCTGAGAATCCACTGCCACCAGGTGTAGCGCACCTCAATGTCAAACGTGCAGGAATATTCTTCGTATCTGACAGTAACAGTCTGAACGCCGAGTTTGGTTGAATCAAAGTTCTCAACGGTCATCTTTGAGGTGTCGGTAACGTATTTGACCGAGCCGTCAATATCTGTGATTTTCAGCTGAATTCCGCTCAGGTCAACAGTGCCTCTGTAGTTGACCGTAAGCTTGTCGGGCTGCTTTGAAACGGTCACGGTTGCGGTTCCCGCAAGAATTTCAAACTCGCTGAATTTGCTGATCTCAAAAATCATATAGCCGTTTTCGACAGCAAGAGTGCCGTCTGCGGTTGAAAGCTTTTCTCTGCCGCCGTCAACGAAGCGGTGATAAATAACCATATCCGTTTTGTCTTTGTATCCGTCGGGAATGGCGATTTTCATTTTTACGGTCTGACCCTCATTGGGCTGAACAACTTCGCCGTTTTCGTTTACAGCTTTAAGATTGAACACGCCAACCTGTACGTATGTTTTACCGTCAACCATATATATTCCGCCGGGGTCTCTGTTGCCCGTTACCTCTTCAACGTCGAGAGTTACTTCTTCGTTGAAGCAATCGGGTGAATAGCTTGCGGTAACATCATATTTATCTGACTTTGAAACCAAGTCAAACACCGCATAATAATGACCGCATTCGCAGGTGTAAAGCTCGTATCCGTTCTGACCTTCGGCTGCTTTGGTGTAACCCGAATAGGTGTGGGAATGAACGTGGTTATAATGAACCGTAATACTGCTGCTAAGTCCGGAATTTGCCGAAATTCTTGACCATTGTTCGGCGCTGCCTTCATAATAAATATCCGTCAGATTTTCACAGTCATCAAATGTCCAGGACATTATATTAGTAATTGAATCCGGTATATAAACTTTTTCGAGCAACGAGCAATTTCTGAAACCGTGCGAAAAGATTTGTGTTATTCCGTTACCGAAAGCAACGCTTCTGAGATTTGTGCAGTCGGCAAACGATGACTCGAGATATTTTACACCGTCAGGGATTGTTATTGCTTCAAGATACGGATTGCCTGAAAAAGCCGATCTGTCTATTGTTTCGGTTTCGCTGTCAATCACATACACCGGCTGTCCGGTTCCTGAAGGATAGCAAAACAGTTTTGTTTTATCCTTACTGTAAAGCGCACTGCCATCAAAAACAAAATGAGGATTATTTTCATCAACAGTAATGCTTGAGAGATTAGGTGTATTATAAAATGCACACTCACCTATAGCAGAAACATCGGAAGAAATATGAACACTTGAAATATTGGTTTCGCTGAAAGCGTAATCGCCGATTTCTGTCAGGCTTTCGGGAAAGTTTATGCTTGTAAGCTTTGGTGAATAATCGAAAGCTTTTTTGGCAATAACCTCAAGGCCCTCAGGCAATCGGATTTCTTCGAGGCTTGCACAACCGCTGAAAGCTGATTCTCCGATTGTTTTTACAGTATCGGGAAGAATAACACGGGTCAGTTTTTTGCATCGATAGAACGAAAGATTATCAACAACCGTTATGCTGCCGAGAATTTCAACGCTTTCAAGGTTGTCGCAGCAGTAAAATACAGAACTGCCTGTTGTGATTACGCTTTTGGGAATAACCATGTTTTTAATGCCCGAGCAATTGCTGAAAGCCGAATCTCCGATATATTTTACGGAATCGGGAATGACTATTTCGGTAAGCTCATCGTGCCCTGAAAAAGCACCGCCCGCAATCAGTTCGGTTCCGTCTTTTATCTCAAACTTTCCTGCTGCTTCGGGCGAAACATCAAGCAGATATTTGCCGTAATAAAGTGCGTAGCCTTCACGATTTTCAGCATTTTTGAAGTAAGCCGTATCATCAAAAGAATCGCTGTCGAGTTCAACCAATGTATCCGGAAGAATAACCGTTTCAAGTGCATCGCAGTTTGAAAAAACATTGTAGGTGATATATGCAGTACCTTCGGGGATTTCTATGCTTTTAAGTGACTCGCAGTAGAAAAACACATAATAATAGAGACCTTTTAAACTGTTTGGAAGTTTGACCTTTTCAAGTTTGGTGCAGAATGCGAAAGCGTATCCTCCGATTTCTTCAACACCGTCGGGAATTATTATTTCTTTAAGATTCGGACAGGATTCAAACGCATTCCAGCCAATTTCTTTAAGACTTTCAGGCAGATTGATTTCATTAAATTTACCATAATGAAAAGCATAGGTTTCAAGCTCCGTTACTCCGTCAGGCACGGTATAGCTTGCATCTTTTTTGCCATCGGGATAACGAAAAAGAACTGTTTTGTTCTTATTGAAGAGAACGCCGTTTTCATCGCTTGAATAGTACGGGTTTTCGCTGTCAACGGTTATTGCTTCAAGTGCAGGGTTATAATAAAATGCTTCAGAATCGATTTTTGATACGCTTTTCGGAATATTAACCGATTTAAGATTAGGGCATGCATGAAAAGTTGAAGATTCAATGGCTTCAACTCCGTCGGGAATTGAAAAGCTTTCAATTCCGTAACAATATGCAAAAGCACCCCAACCGATTTTATTTATGCTTTGAGGAAGATTAAAGTTTTTTACATTTTCACAGTCAACAAAAGCACCGGCTCCTATTGAGGTTACACCCTCGTCGATAACAACCGTTTTGACAAGTTCTGCATCATAGTACCAAGGTGCAGGGAAATACGGACCGAATGAAGAGAGAGAATCGAAATTATACATATCACCCGTTCCGTAAATATGAAGATCACCCGTATATGTGTTGAAAGTGTAGCTGAGATTTTTGCCGCATTCTCCCGAGCTTTCGCCGTTGATGATGTGCTCCTCTTCAAGTTCCGTATAGAAAGAAACCTGCTTTTTTAAAACGGGCAAGCCGTTTTCGTCCATATCCCACATATTGTTGAAATCAAAGCCTGTAAACGAATTCTTGTCTTTGAATTCTTCAGCCGTGAGCTTCTTCGCATTTATAAACGCACTGTCATCGGCAGGCGGATTTGAGCATACGTAAGACGCATACAGACCGTCGTTGCTGTAATAAACGTTTTCAATTCTCGGCGCAGGGTTGGTATCGAGAACCGATGTCCAAAATTCACCGGCTATTGCGCCCACACAGCCGCCGAAATATTCGGGGACGGTTAGTCCGCCCGTGCTGTAGCAGTTTTTAACATACCAGCAATCGCCGATTATGCCGCCCACACAGGTTGACGGTGTTGTGAAATCAACGCCGATTGTTCCTTGGTTGTAGCTGTTTAAAATCTGATTGGCATAATCTTCGGTGCCGCCTGCAATACCGCCTGCCTGAACAAACCTTGTATCACTCAGGCTGTCGGTTCCCGATGCAAAAATATCGCCGTAATTGCTGCATTGATTTATCATTCCGCTTCTGGCGCTGCCAGCAATGCCGCCGATT
>JAZNPG010000047.1:0-22463 GCA_045589555.1 Acutalibacteraceae bacterium | reverse complement strand
AATACCTGCCATATCCTTGATGCAGATGGACTGTACGCCCATAGCCTTGAGATCTTTTGCAGTCTTCACATAGCTGTCAAGATCGTGGATGGGGCTTAAGGTGTAGCAGATAGTACCCTGAACCTCTGCACCGTTTTTGAGAGCCTTAACGAGGTCGTAGCCTTCTTTGGGGCTCATGATGCCTGCCATATCCTTGATGCAGATGGACTGAACGCCGAGAGCTTCAATCTGCTTTGCAAGCTTAACGTAGCTTTCAAGGTTATGAATGGGGCTGATTGTGTAGCAGATTGTGCCTGATGCGTGAGCACCGCACTTGAGTGTTTCGTCAACTGCTACTTCGATGTTTCTTACGTCGTTGAGTGCGTCGAAAATTCTGATGATGTCGATGCCGTTTTCAACGCTCTTTCTGATGAACATACGGACAACGTCATCGGGATAGTGCTTATAACCGAGAAGGTTCTGACCTCTGAGGAGCATCTGGAGCTTTGTGTTGGGGCAGGCTGCTTTGATTTTGCGCAGTCTTTCCCACGGATCTTCATTCAGATAACGGAGGCAGGAATCGAAGGTTGCGCCGCCCCAGCATTCAAGAGAATAATAGCCTGCAGCATCGAGCTTTTTAAGAATGGGCTCGAAATCTTCAAAAGGCATTCTTGTTGCGATGAGGGACTGGTTGGCATCTCTGAGAACGGTTTCTGTGAAATTAACTTTCATAAAACTGACAGTCCTTTCTTATATTTGAGAAATTGTTTAACTGATTAAAACTCGATGCGTGATGCGATATAATCTTCAAGAGCATCGATTGAAATGCGCTCCTGCTGCATTGTATCTCTGTCTCTGACTGTTACGCAGTTATCCTCGAGCGAGTCAAAGTCAAAGGTGATGCAAAGAGGTGTGCCGATTTCATCCTCACGGCGGTAGCGCTTGCCGATTGAGCCTGTTTCGTCAAAGTCAACCATGAACTTCTTCTGAAGCTTTTCGTAAACCTTGAGGGCATCGGGGGAAAGCTTCTTTGAAAGGGGAAGAACGGCAGCCTTGAAGGGGGCGATTGCAGGGTTGAGGTGAAGAATAACTCTTGTATCGTTCTTTTCTGCATCGATAACCTCTTCGTCATATGCTTCGCAGAGAAGAGCAAGAACTGTTCTGTCAAGGCCGTAGGTTGATTCTATGATAAAGGGAATGAATTTTTCGTTTGTTTCGGGGTCAAGATAATCCATCTTCTGACCGCTGTATTCCTGATGTCTTGTGAGGTCGAAGTTTGTTCTGTTATGAGTGCCGTTTACTTCGCCCCAGCCGAAGGGGAAGAGGAACTCGATATCACAGGCAGCCTTTGCATAGTGAGCGAGCTTTTCATGGTCATGGAAGCGGAGGTTATCAGCATCAATGCCGAGATCCTGATAGAACTTCATGCCGTATTCCTTGAAGTAATCGTAAAGCTCGTTATCGGTGCCTTCCTTGCAGAAGGTCTGGAATTCCATCTGCTCAAATTCGATTGTTCTGAATGTGAAGTTGCCGGGGGTGATTTCGTTTCTGAAAGCCTTACCGATCTGACCGATGCTGAAGGGAAGCTTTGCTCTCATTGTTCTCTGAACGTTGAGATAGTTTACATATTCGCCCTGAGCATTTTCGGGGCGCAGATAAATAACGTTTTTGCTGTCATTTGTAACGCCTCTGAATGTCTGGAACATAAGGTTGAATTCTCTGATATCGGTGAAATCATGCTTGCCGCAGTGGGGGCAGGGAATTGAATGAGCCTTGATGTACTCAAACATTTCTTCCTTTGTCATGCCGTCAGCATGTGCATCGGGGTTGAAATCATCAATGAGGTTATCCGCTCTGTGACGCTTTTTGCATTCCTTGCAGTCAAGCAGGGGGTCGGAGAAGCTTGCAACGTGGCCGCTGGCTTCCCATACTCTGGGATGCATAAGGATATCTGCATCAACCTCATAGCTGTTTTTGCGTTCCTGAATGAATCTTTTGCGCCATGCATCTTTAACGTTGTTTTTCATGCGTGCGCCGAGGGGACCGTAATCCCATGTGTTTGCAAGGCCGCCGTAGATTTCGCTGCCTGCGAAAATGAAGCCTCTGCCCTTGCAGAGAGCAACAATTTTTTCCATTGTTTTATCCTGATTTTTCATCATATCCAAAACTCCCGCCATTATAATTATTTTGATAATATGATACCTTAATTATGTGTTAAAGTCAATGATTGGCAGGACTAAAAAAAGACCGCTTTGAGCGGTCTTTTTTGGTTAATTGTGCTTATTAAATATAAAATATCGAATTGTTCAGCGCCTTTTACGCTTGAGAGGCATATTTTCACGCACATAGGATGCAAGAAAACTGGCATCGCTGTTACGCAGACCGTAGATTCTGAACGTTTTGCCGTTTGCTTCAACTTTGATATAAGGGATGCCGTCTTTTACAGGGATGCGGCAGGAAAAATCGGTTATATCTTCGTAGAAAAACTCGAATCTTTCGGGCTTTAAAAACAGCTTGGGACGGATGCCGTAAACTCCGTTTTCGTTAACGCATACAAAGCTTTTGCGGGTTGCAAAGAATGCGATAAGGCTGAAAATCAAAACAATAAGACCGATAACACACAGAATAATGTTGGCAAGCAGGAATCTGCTTATATGCCCATTGAATAATAATCCGAGTATATAGCTGCGCTTATAAATAAAATATCCGTTGGCTGCTGTCATCAACAGACCGATTCCGCCGCCGTAAAGCAGAATATCGCCTGCAAAGCTTTTGCATTCGAAAAATTTAACGTTTTTGCCGAGTTCACGTTCAGGCTCGGAATCCTCAAGTACTTCTTCGTCGGGTTCGGCAACATATTTGCCGCATCTCGGGCAAATTTCATCCTTTTTGCTTATTCTTTTATCGCAGTATTTGCATTTCATTTAATCACCCTTTTTACTATAACATAAAACGGCATATCAAGTCAATAAAAAGCACCCGACGGCATCAGGCTGTCGGGTGAAATTTTTTATATCAGAAATGCCTTTGCAAGGGCGAAATAGATAACGAGGGTAACGATGTCAACAAGCGTTGCAATCATCGGGCCTGCCATGAGCGCAGGGTCAAGCTTCACGATTTTTGCAAAAATCGGCAGAGAGCAGCCGATGAGCTTCGCAACAACAATTGCGCAGAACATTGCAAGCGAAACTACGAGGAAAACCTCAAGCGTACCTTCGCTGAAAAGATACATTCGCAGAATGTTTGCCGCTCCGAGAACAAGACCGCATACCGCGGCAACACGGAGCTCTTTGAGAACGATTTTGAAATAATCCTTGATTTCAATTTCGCCGACGGCAAGACCGCGGATGATAAGCGTTGAAACCTGGCTGCCTGCGTTACCGCCCGTACCCATAAGCATGGGCATGGATGCCGTGAGCGCAACAAAGCCCGAAAGCAGGGTTTCATAGCCTTCGATAATCATGCCTGTGAATGTGCCCGAAATCATGAGAATGAGAAGCCAGAGAATTCTGTTGCGTGCAAGCTTGAAAACGCCCGTTTTGAGATATTCATCGTCTGACGGGGTCATGGCTGCCATCTTTTCAAAGTCCTCGGTAACCTCTTCTTCAATAACGTCAACAACGTCATCGATGGTGATAATTCCGACAAGGCGGTTTTCGTTATCAACAACGGGTACGCTCAGAAGGTCGTATTTACTTACTATATCGGCAACATATTCACGGTCATCAAGTGTGTTGACCGAAATAAACTGCGGCTCTTCCTCCATGATATCGCCGACAAGGGTATCCTTATCGCAAAGCAAAAGCGAAAGCAGAGGAATGCTGCCGAGCAGATGACGGTGTCTGTCTGTGCAGTAGCAGGTATAAACGGTTTCCTTATCAACGCCTGTTTTTCTTATCTGTTCAATCGCCTGAGCAGCAGTGAAGCTTGTGTGAAGCTGCACCATTTCAATTGTCATTATGCTGCCTGCGCTGTCATCGGGGTATTTGAGAAAACGGTTTATGAGCTTGCGGGTTTCGGTATCGGAATGGGCGAGCACTCTTGTAACAACGTTTGCAGGAACTTCTTCAAGAAAGTCAACAACGTCATCAAGGAACATCTCGTCAAGCAGGCGCTCAAGCTCGGCATCGTTAATCATGCGCACAAGCTCCTCCTGCGATTCGCTCTCAAGATAGGCAAAAACATCTGCCGAAATATCCTTGGGAAGCACACGGAAAACAAAAAGCCTTTCTTTTGCTTCAAGCTCGTCCATGAGCAACGCAATATCAACGGCATTCATCTCGGCAAAAAGCTCGCGCAGGGATGAAATTTCGCCGTTGGAAATAAGCTCAGGCACTTTTTCAATGAGCATTTCAAGTTCTTCCATAAAAAAAGCATCTCCTTTCATCGGTATGAATGATACCGGCGCAAAGGCGATGCAGTCAAAACAAAATAAGAGCGAAACCGTTATGCAGATAACGGCTCACTTCGGTGGCTGGATGACAGCTCCGCCATTGCGGCTGATTCGGTTGAAAATCTACTTCGGGGGTTGGGTATATCGGAACTGCCCAAAAATCTCACCACACATTTCTTTTAAAAATTTTTGACATTCTCATGTTACACCCTTTGCGGCTTCAAGTCAAGCAAAATTGCAAAAAAATCCAAAACAACTCAATATTTAATAAAAACGGCGAAAAACGGAGATTTGCAGGCTGAAACAGACAAAAACGGGCGAAAACGGAAGATGAATTTGTTTGGAAGCCGAATTTCCGTTAACACAGATGTGTTAACAAAAACGGTTTTTTGCGGTTAGGTTGAGAGAAGAAACCGTAAAATCGGCAAAACGCTCTCGGAAAGGATGACAGCATGAAGAAAAATCTCACCGAAAAAGAAAAGCTTTTCTGCAGCTATTATGCGCTTTCCGGCGATGCAAGGGGCTGCGCTGCAAGGGCGGGCTACTGCATTTCACCTGCAAAAACTGCCGCAAAGCTTCTTGCAAGGGCGGATATCAGGGCTGAGGTTGAACGCCTTGAAAAAGAACGCAAACCGTTTTCGGCGCAGGCGGAAAAAGGGCTTTACCGCCTTGCTTTCGGTTCGGTTGCGGATGCGCTCAAGCTGATGCTCTGTGAGGAAAGCCTGAGTGCCGAAGAAATTGAAAAGCTTGATTTATTCAATGTTTCCGAAATAAAACGTCCTAAGGGAGGCGGAATCGAAATCAAGTTTTTTGACAGGCTGAAGGCGATGGAAAAGCTCGCACAGTCGGGCGGCGGCACGGAGAATTCGGAGAGCAGCTTCATCAGGGCTCTTTCCGAAGGGGCAAAGCTTCTCTCGGAGGAGGAAGTTATTTGAGTTCAGGATCAAAAAAGCCTGTTTTCGCACCTTTTTCCAAAAAGCAGATGCAGGCGCTTTGCTGGTGGCTGCCCGAAAGCCCTTTCAGCCGCTGCGATGCCGTTATCTGTGACGGTGCCGTGCGTTCGGGTAAAACGCTCTGCATGTCGGTTTCCTTTGTAACATGGGCTTTTTCGGCTTTTTCCGATTCTTCCTTCGCCCTTTGCGGCAAAACCATCGCATCGCTTCGCAGAAACGTTGTTACGGTTATTCTTCCCGTTTTGCGTGAGCTCGGATTTGAGTGCAGCGAAAAATATTCACGAAACCTAATTGAAATCAGCCGCTCGGGAAGAACAAACAGATTTTATCTTTTCGGCGGCAAGGATGAGGGCTCGGCAGCGCTGATTCAGGGCATGACCCTTGCAGGCGTTCTGCTTGATGAGGTTACGCTAATGCCCCGTTCGTTTGTTGAGCAGGCGCTTGCACGCTGCTCCGTTGACGGCTCGAAGCTCTGGTTCAACTGTAATCCCGAGCATCCCATGCATTGGTTTCATGAGGAATGGATAAAAAAACGGGAAGAAAAAAACTGTTTGTATCTGCACTTCATGATGAGAGATAATCCGTCGCTTACACAGTCTATTATCCGCAGATATGAAAAGCTCTATTCGGGAGCATTCTATGAAAGGTTTGTTCTCGGCAAATGGGTTGCCGCACAAGGCTGCGTTTACCCGATGTTTTCGCAGGAAAAGCATGTTACTCTGCCGCCTGACGGTCTGGAGGAATTCTATATTTCCTGCGATTACGGCACGGTGAACCCCTCCTCATTCGGTCTTTGGGGCGGAAAAAACGGTAAATGGTACAGAGTGAGCGAATATTATTTCAATTCACGCACTGAAGGCAGGCAGAAAACCGACAGCGAGCATTATGCCGCTTTGTGCGAGCTTGCAGGCAGCCGCAGAATTCGGGCGGTTATTGTTGACCCCTCTGCCGCAAGCTTCATCGAATGTATAAAGAGGGACGGCAGATTCAGTGTTATTCCTGCAAAAAACGATGTTATTGACGGCATACGAAGGGTTTCGGATTGCCTCAAGAACGGCAGTATTCTGTTTGCTCCCTCATGCAGGGACAGCATCAGGGAATTCGGTCTTTACAGATGGGAAGAAAATTCCGCAAAGGATTCAGTCAGAAAAGAAAACGACCATGCCATGGACGATATCCGTTATTTCGTTTCAACGGTTGTTGCAAACGAATGCGATGACGGATTTTTCGCTGTGGCAGCAGCAAGAAGAAAGGAGGAATCGGATGGGCTTATTTAAAAGCAGAAAGCCCGAAAGGGTTTCGGTGCCCGTTGCACAAACGGCAAACAGGCACCCCTTCGGTATGCTTGACGGTTATGTGCCTTTGGGTGCACCTCAGCTCAGGCTTTATAAAGCACTCAGAGAGGCTGTGCCCGTTATTGATGCGGCGATATTCAAGCTTGTGCGTTTAACGGGCAGCTTCAGTGTTGAATGCTCAGATAAAAGAGCGCAGGAAGCAATAGATGAGTTCCTTGAATCCGTGCCCGTCGGCGGCAACAGGCAGGGCATTTCAGCCTTTGTTTCGTCTTATTTTGAGCAGCTTCTGACCTGCGGCACGGCGTTGGGCGAAATCGTAACGGATTCTGAGGGGGTGCCCTGTGCGCTTTTCAATGCTCCGCTTGAAAACATCGAGCTTAAAAGAGCGCGCAACGGCTTTGACATTGAAATTTATGTGCGCAGGGGAGGCGAGCTTAAAAAGGCTCTCAGGCAGGAGCTTTGCCTTCTGAGCGTGCTCAACCCCGATGCAGGTGCGCTTACGGGTAATTCCATGCTCAAGGGAATGCCGTTTGTGAGCAACATTCTGCTCAGAATTTTTGAAAGCATCGGCGCAAACTGGGACAGAGTGGGCAACCTTCGCTTTGCCGTAACTTATAATCCGCGCAATGACCCCATGGACAGGGCTTACGCCAGAGACAGAGCCATGCAGGTGGCAAAGGAATGGGGTGAGGCGATGCAGAGCGGCTCCGAAATCAAGGATTTTGTTGCCGTTGGCGATGTTCAGATTAAAGTTATCGGTGCGGATAACCAGATTCTTGACAGCGAGGTGCCCGTCAGGCAGATGCTTGAGCAGCTTGTTGCAAAAACAGGTCTGCCGCCGTTCATGCTCGGGCTTTCGTGGTCAAGCACGGAGCGCATGAGCTCTCAGCAGGCGGATGCTCTCACAAGCGAGCTCGAGGCATACAGACGGATTCTGACACCCGTTATCAGAAAAATCTGTGTTGCATTTTTGCGCAGCAGGGGATTCGGATGTAATCCCCGCATTGTCTGGGAAAACATAACCCTTCAGGATGAGGTTGAGCTCAGCAGAGCAAGGCTTTATAACGCTCAGGCTGCAAAGCTTGAGGCGGAAAACCAAAAGAGAGGTGAATAATTATGAACACGGAAAACAACAGCGCAATTCTGCCCGAGGAGGAGCTTAAGCTTATCGGGAAATTTGCGAGAAAAGAACTTACGCAGGAAGAAATTTATACCTTTTCCGTTATTCTCTGTGATAACGAAATTGACAGGGATAATGAGAAATTCACAATTCCCGCACTCAAAACGCTTGCTGAGCTTTTTGTGGGCAAAACAGGAATTTTCGACCATAACATGAGCAGCAAGGACCAGAATGCGAGGGTTTACGCAACAGAGGTTGTGACCGATAAAACCCGTAAAACAAGCGACGGCGAGCCTTACACCTACATCAGGGCAAAGGCTTATATGGTCAGAACCGAAAAAAACAAGGACCTTATTGCGGAAATCGATGCAGGCATCAAGAAAGAAACCAGCGTCGGCTGCTGCGTAAAGGTTATCAGCTGCTCAATCTGCGGTAAAAACATCAAGAGCGAGGGCTGCGAGCATCAGAAAGGCAAGGTTTACGGCGGCAAGCTCTGCTGCTATCTGCTTGAAGAGCCTGCGGATGCCTATGAATGGTCATTTGTTGCCGTGCCTGCGCAGAAGAATGCAGGCGTTATTAAGGCGTTTACACCCTCATCGGGCGTTGAAAACGCTGCTCTCTGGGCAGCTGAATACAGAAACGAGCTCAAGAGCGCTCTTATCAGGGATGCGGCAACCGTTATGCCCGAAATGAAAAGCTCTGCGCTCGAGGAAATCTGCGGCGAGCTGAGCATTGCAAGGCTCAAGGAAATGCGCGATGCATTCAGGCTCAAGGCTGAAAAAAATCTGCCTTTTGTAAGGCAGCTTGACAGCGATGAAACTACGGATTCGGACTCCAATTCCGAATATAAAATTTAAGGAGGATAAAATATGTCAGTATCATTCGGCGGCTTTCACAACGAAACCGCAACATTCAAAGTAACAGAAGAAATCGCGGCGGGTACACCCGTTAAAATCAGCGATAACTGCACGGTTGCAGCATGTGAAGAGGGCGATGCCTTCTGCGGCGTACTTGCAAACGGCGATGCATCATATGCTGCGGTGCAGGTTTACGGTGAGGTAACCGCAAAATACAGCGGCTCTGCTCCCGAGCTCGGTTATGCGGCTCTTTGCGCAGGTGCAGACGGCGTCAAGGCAGGCGGCAACAGAGAATATCTTGTTGTTGCCGTTAACGAAACCGCAGGCACGGTAACATTTCTGATGTAAGAAAGGAGAAATATGAACCATGGCTAATTATGATAATATCAGACTCGAAAAGGGTCTTTACGCTACAGGTAATTTTACAAAGGCACTCGAAAGCCTTGACCCCAATGAAAACTATAAGGGCACATCTCTTGAAGGACTTGATGCATATCAGCGTCAGCTCAAGCGCTTCGGCATCAAGGTAGGCGGCGCAGGCAGTGACGTTGTTGATAAGTTTTTCAAAACCTCGGACAGCGCAGTGCTTTTCCCCGAATATGTTTCAAGAGCTGTTAAGCAGGGCCTTGAGCAGGCAGATATCCTGCCCGGAATCGTTGCATCAACAACCGTTTTTGACGGTCTTGATTACCGCTCAATCACTTCTATGCCCACAGACGAAGAGAAGGAGCTTAAAATCGTGAGCGAGGGTGCGTTCATCCCTGAAACAAATATCCGCACAAAGGAAAACCTTGTAAAGCTCCGCAAGAGAGGACGCTCGCTTGTGGCTTCCTATGAGGCAATCAGATTCCAGCGCCTTGACCTTTTCACGGTAACTCTCCGCCAGATCGGCGCATACATTGCAAGAACTCTTCTCAAGGATGCAATTGAGGTTATTGAAAACGGCGACGGCAACAGCAACCCTGCTTCTGTTATGAACTGCGCTTCGGCAGGAATGCTTGCATATTCCGACCTTGTTGATTTCTGGAACAGCTTTGATCCTTATGAGCTCAACACAATTGTTGCAGAGCCTGCCGTTATGGCAACGCTCCTCAAAATGGATGAATTCAGAGATGCAGCAGCAGGTCTGAATTTCCATGGCACGGGCAAGGATATCACTCCTCTCGGTGCAAAGCTTCTCAAGTCATCCGCAGTCAACACAGGTACTCTCATCGGCATCGATAAGAGCGCTGCGCTTGAAATGGTTAAAACAGGCGATGTTATGACGGAATATGACAAGCTTATTGACCGCCAGCTTGAAAGAGCGGTTATCAGCTGCACCGCAGGTTTTGCAAAGATTTTTGACGGCGCATCAAAGGTTCTTTCCGTTTAATACAGGGACAGGAATTTTAAAAGGAGTGATGTTTTTGGTTGATTGCTTCAGAGTTCTTTCTGCTCTGAAAGAATATTATTCCTACGAAGAAACAGATGCGCAGCTTCTGCCCGTTTGCGAGGCGGCGGCAAGAGAGCTTTCGGCAAGGGTTAAGCCCAACGCCGATTGCTCCGATATAAGGCTTATCAACGCCGCTGCCGCAATGGCAAACCACAGGCTCTGCATCAGAAAAATGCATTCTGACGGAGGCGTGACATCGTTTAAAGCAGGCGATGTTACCGTAAGTATTTCACCCGAAGCACTTGCGGAAAATGCTGAAAAAGAAAAAACGCAGGCGTGTATTGCGGCTTTGCCGCTTCTGCGTGACGATGAATTTTTATTCAGGCAGGTGAGCATATGAACTTTGTTCCCATGCTCAGGGCTTACGGCAGACCTGCCGCTTTTATTTCAAAAGACGGTGAATCCGTTGCTGAAATGAATGCATTCATAAGTCCGCTCAGATATAAAAACAAGATGTATCTTAACGGTGTTAATACCGAAATCGGTTTTAATTCCCAGGGACATTATCTTTATATCGGCCCGCCCGAGCCTGACCTTACTCAGGCTCAGAACGGCGAATATGTTACCTGCCTTGGTGAGCGCTACAGAGTAGACAGAGCCGAGAAAGTGTATAAAGGCGACAGGGTATTTTATATCTGGGCAATTATAAGAGTTATTGTTGAAAATGATTAAGGGGTGATGTGACAGATGAGCGCAATCAGCTCGATGCCCGCCAATATTGTGGCGTGGCTCAAAAAAAGAGAAGAACTTAAATATATAAATTTCCTTACTGAATATCCCGCAATCAAAAAAGAAGTGCCGCTGCGCAAAACAACGGTTGCCGTCGGCATAGATGGCATGACGATTGTTGATTCATTTGTTGAAAACGATGAGGGAGTTCTTGTTGAAAACGAAAATTGCAGGCAGGTTAACATAAAGCTGAGATTTTCGATTCATGCGCCGTTTTCTTCGGGCGGTGCTGCCTGCCACGATGCCTTTACGGATATTATTGACTGTCTGACCTTTGATTCCTCGCTTAATATAGATTCATCAGGATGCGAAAGCATTGTTTCGGACAGAGATACCGATGCTTTTGTGCTTAACGCATGGGCAAGCGTTATTGCTTCGCTCTGCCCTGCAGACGGTTCCTCGGTTGATATGCCGTCATTTCTGGGCAAGGAGCTGTTTTGTGCTTCTCACATCAAGGATGAAACAATTCATCTTACGGCAGAACAGCAGACATATCTGAAGGAACCTGTTGACACGGGAATTTACACGGGCAGAGGTAACGGCAGCTATTCGGTTAATCTGGGATTCAGACCGAGAGTTGTTTTTGTTGCATCTCATAATCAGCCGCTGATGATTTGCGATTTTGAGGATAAAAAATGTTATGTTCTGGCGGGGCTTGCGGTTGATAACGGAAACTCGCTCGGGGTTGAAATAACCGATACGGGATTTAAGGTTATCAACAGTTCAACCATGCTTTCAAGAGGTTGCTATCCGTTGCTTAACGAAGGCGGAACATCTTACAGATATATAGCTTTCAGATAAACAAAAAGGGAGCCCGAAGGAAAAACCTTCGGGCTCTTTGACAATCATAATTCAGTTATTTTCTTTCCGCTGCCGAGTTCAAAATGGTATTCTGCAATTCCGAGATCGATTTTGTTGAAAGAGAATGAACCGCTGACGGTAGCTTTTACGCCGTCTGGTGTATACTCAAAAACAACGGGCTGTTTGTTGCGTGCGGAGGGTGCGAGTGTTGCGCACTCAACGCCTTTTCTGAACCAATCGGGAGCGGAATCAAGATTTTTACTCATTTCTGCGGCGGATTTTTTTTTGGTTTTGATGATGCCTGCAATTAATTTCTCTTTGCGGCTTTCGGATTCTTTGGTTTCTCCGACGGAAATTACGCAGGAAAAAGCTTCGCCGTCTGCAAGCCTGAAGCTGCTTGAGCTTTTATCGTAGCTGCCTGCAACCCAGCAGGTTCCAAGACCGAGGCGTGTTGCCTCAAGCACAAGCTCTTCGCCGAAAAAACCGACCTTTTCGTGCATTTTCGGGTCATCATTTTTACCTGCAAGCGCAAAATAGTTTTTCACTCCGCTGAACATTCCGTAGCTTTTGATGAGGCTGAAGCAGTCCTCGCCGTCCTCCATAAGCTCGATATGAAGTCCAGAACGGGCGCAGATATCGTCAATAATCTTCTGCAGAACCGCTTTCTTTTCATGAGAAATCGGCTCGGGAACATAGGCTCTTCTTGAGATTCTGATTTCAGATGCTTCAAGCAGGGTCATTTTTATTTCCTCATTTCAGCAAGGTCACGGTAGTTGATAAGCTTGATGCCGTGAGCCTCAATGTGTTGCTTTGTTGCGGGGTCCTTGAGAATTCTGTATTCCCATACTCTGCGTTCCCAGCAGCCTGTTGTGCCCTTAAGGTCATCGGTTTCAAGAGAGGGGTGCATATAGGTTTCGGTTATGCCCTCGGGCATGCTTGCATAAAGATCATAGATATATTCCTTGAAATTCTCGTAGCTTTCGGTCTGGGGCTCGTTCCATTCGTTGGGGATAAGATGATCGGGCACTGCAACACCGAGCTGCTTGATGAATGCATTTATCTGACCGAGGAATGCGTGAATCATTTCTTTATCGATGTTGATATCAAGCATTGTGTTGGAAAGCTGTGCATCAGCAAAAGCAGAGGGGAAGCGGAAGGGCAGACCGTATTCGGCAGCAGTTTCGAGAGTCATCTGGAGAAGCTCAAATCTGCCTGTTTCGATGCCGTAGAGAGAGCCCATATGGTTATCAAGGTGAGAGGGAGTTACAAGACCGAGCTTTTTGCAGCGTTCAATCTGAGCCTTGATTTCTGCCTGAGCTTCGTCAAGGTCAACGTTTTCTTCAACCTGATCGCTCTCGTGCCACATAAAGCCTTCTTCGTCGCGGAGAGAATCGGTGTTATTTGTGTTTACGGGTGCCCAGCGATAATTTGACCATTCGCTTGTGAGAGTGAGATGAACGCCGATTGCAAATTGCGGGTTCTCAGCTGCGAATCTGCAGGCTTCGGGAGCCCATGCGCAGGGAGCCATGATTGTTGATGATGTGAGTGCGCTTGCAGGGTCCTTAAAAAGGTCCGTAACGGCAAGGTTTGCACCTCTGCACATACCGAAATCGTCAGCGTTGATAATGAGATATCTGTCCATAGTTTTTTCCTCTTTTCCGTTTTATTCAGATTAAATCTTTATATTCGATAATATTGCCTTTATATTTATCGGCATCGATTTCCTTATCGCCGATGAATGCTTTTTTAACCTGCTTTTTACCCTTTACATATTCGGGCTTGCCGGGGCAGAAGGGGTAGAATCCGAGCACACCGAAGATATACCAGATTGCGGTTGTACCGTTATCTTCGTCGCCGGGGAAACCGTCATTTTCGTAGGAGAAAGCTTCTTTGCAGAGTCTTTCAACCCAGTAGGCGGATTTCTCGACGCAGCCGAGAGCCGAATAGATATAAGGAATATGGAAGCTGGGCTGATTGGAGATTGCGCACTGACCGAAATCAATTGCCGCAAGCTCGGTTATTTCGTGTATTTCGCAGTCATAGCCTCTGATGAGATAGTCGGGCTCGGTTGCGAAAAGCTCATCGATTTTTGCAATCAGCTTATCCTTGCCGCCGTAAAGCTCTGCAAGTCCGTCAATATCATGGGGTACTGCAAATGAATTCTGCCATGCGCTGCCCTCTGTATAATCCCTGCCCCACATGATGGGAGAGAATTCAGGGCGGAAGTTTCCGCTTTTATCTTTAGGGCGCATGAAGCCTGTTTCAGGGTCGAAAATATTCCGGTAATTGAGTGCACGCTTGCGGTACTCGGCTTCGATTTTATCCTCTTTGAGAATTTTTGCAACCTCTGCAATGCACCAGTCGCCGTAAGCGGCATCAAGAGTAAGGTTGACGGATTCTTTTTCTTCGTCATAGGGTACATAGCCGTATTTGCAATAGCTTTCGGCACCGTTTCTGCCGAATCTGCTCTGCGGCG
This sequence comes from Acutalibacteraceae bacterium, assembly GCA_045589555.1. Lineage (GTDB taxonomy): Bacteria > Bacillota > Clostridia > Oscillospirales > Acutalibacteraceae > CAG-177. Next base: position 8,428 of record JAZNPG010000047.1, on the reverse strand, counting down.
GATTTGTTACGGAGTGCTTTATCATGCCCTCGAGAGCAATGCGGAGGGTGGGTTCATCGATGAAGCCTTTAACCGCACCGTCAGCTATAACGGCATCGATTAATGTGCTGGGCATGCAGCCGCATTCGCCGATTGAAAGCCATCTGGGCAGCCAGCCGCCTTCTTTATATTCATTGATAAAGGCGGTGAGCATCTCACGCAGCTCATCCTTTGCAACAAGTGCGAAGAAAGGATAAACCGTTCTGTAAGTATCCCAGAAGCCGTTGTCGGTATATCTCACGCCGCCGTAAACCTTGCCGTCATGTGGGCAGTAGTGAACGGCATTGCCGTTTTTATCGTATTCATAGCATTTGTGGGGATAGAGAAAAGCTCTGTACATGCAGGAATAGAAAGTGCGCAGCTGTTTTTCGTCGGCAGCTTCGATTCTGACTCTTGAAAGATAGCCTTCCCAGATTTCCTCCGCTTCAGCCTTGAGCGTTGAAAACTCCTTGCCCTCAAGCTCAGATTTGAGATTATAGAGAGCCTGCTCATAGCTGATATAGGAGATTGCGAGCTTGATTTCGGTTACCTTGTTTTTGAGGCAGATGTGAATGCCTGCATTTTTGCCCGAGGTTTTTGAGCCGCTGCGGAAGCTGTTTTTGCTGCTGATGAGAGTTTCGGCAGCATCAACAGAGCCTTCAGGAAATTTAACTGCGAGATATGTTTTGAATTTAACCGCTTCGCCGCTCATGTGCATATCGGTTGAAACAAAAAGAATGTTTTTATTTTTGTCAAAACGGTAACGGTAATTGCCTGTTACGGGCAGAACGGAGAGATAGTTTTTGCCCTCATCCGAGAAGCTGATGACTGCCGCAGCACCTCTTTCTGTGGGCGTCAGCTCAAAATCGCACCTTGAACGGAGAAAACGGGTTTTGAGATAATAGGGAGTGAGGATTGCCTCTTCGGGTCTGAAGCCCGACCAGCGTTCTTCGCCCATGCCGCCCATTCTGTCATTCTGCGGAATAAAAATGAATGCGCCGTAATCGGCAATCCACGGCGAGGGCTGATGGGTCAGACGGATGCCCTCAAGACTGCGGCTGTCGGGATGATAATACCAGCGGATGCTGTGCTCTTCGGTCTGGGGAGCAAATGCCGCCATGCCGAAAGGACGCTGAACAAGCGGCAGCGTGTTGCCGTTTGAATAGCGGTGAGTTGATTTGCTGCCTTGTTTGGTGTTAACGAGTTCGCAGTATTTCATTGTTAATTCTCCTTGTTCTCGTCACTTAAAATATTTATCAGGTTTTCAGAGCTGAAATATCGGCTCTTTTTTATTGTTTCAAAAACTGCAGCCATGTTTTCTGCCGAATGCTCAACCTCTTTTGAATATCGGCGCATGGCTTCGATGCGTGCATGCTTATCGGTAAAATCTGACAGACTTGCCTCGAGCAGACGGCACATTATAACCGAAAATACGGTAAATTTTGCCTTGCTCAGAATATCGCCGTCGAATGCAGCCGTCATAAAATAACGGAATGCAAAATAAACGGCGAGATGCTCGGTTTCCCATTCGGAATCGGGGACGCTTTCCGCAAATTCACTCACTATATTACTGCCTGCCGATTTTGCTTTTTCAAGCTCGGAAATCCATTGCGCATCAAGCTTTTCGAGCGATTGAAGCAGGCTGAAATATTTACCGAGAGCACGTTTTTTTCTTGTGTGGGAGGGGTTAACAAAATTAAAATATTCTTCCGTAACGGAAATATTGTTACATTCTCCGTGTTTGATATTTTGCTGAATTTCTTCGCAGTAACGGCAAAAAGCAATAAGCCTTTTGGCGGTTGAAAATTTTCTGTTCTGAAGTATGTTTATCGCCGTTTTTTGCGCACCGATGAGAGTAAAATACAGCGTCGGGTCAATGTTATTGGGCTGAATCGGCGTATTTTCTTCTTCGGTTTCAAATGTTATCGGCTCAGATGAAGAAAAAATCAGTCTTGCCGCCTCGGGGCAGGAGATTGAAATGCCTGTTTCTTTTCTTGAACCGAGGTCTGTGATATGCCGGGGAAAAAGAGTACAGGTTCTGCACAGAGCCTTTTCGCCAAGTTCAATATATATTTCGCAAAGATTGTTGCTCAGAAGAAAAGGGCAGCGGCGGTCTTGTGAAACAAAAACCGTGTCGCCGTCCGCATCAACGGTCATTGATTTTCGAAGCTTGCCGCCGATTTCACCGCCTGCGGAATTATATTTTTCAGCGCTTTCGGAGTCAACAACAATTTCCCAGCCTGCGCAGCAGGTGTCGGGGCATTTATCGGCGATGCACCTGAAATTTTTATAGTAAGACGGAAATGTGTTTTTCATTGAATCATCTCTTAAATTTCTTATAGATAGAATATAAAACAAAAAGCAGATAAAGTCAATAAAAAGCCTCTGAAAAGAAAACGGCAGAAACAAGCTCTGCCGTTTTGAGAATATCTTTATTCGTTTTCGGAGGATTCTCCGGTGGTTTCCTCTTCAGAGGGTTCTTCTTCAAAAGTTTCTTCCTCGGTGGTATCCTCTTCTTCTTCTGTTGATTCTTCCTCTGTGGGCTTTTCGTAGAGCGGTGTGCCGTTTTCGTTGGTTACCTGCTCGCCGTTTTCATCCGTTACGGGTTCACCCTCGGGAATATAAACTCTGAGATTAACCTCCGAGCCCTTTTCGTATTCTTTGTTTTCGTCAAGCGAAACTGCAACAACGGTTTCGGCATCGTCTGAGCCGTAGCCCTTGCTGACTTTGGTGATTTTGCATACAAAGCCGATTTCTTCAAGACGCTCCTGAGCCTCTTTATAATGCATGCCGACTATATTATCAGGCAGAGCTATCATTTCAACACCGTCGCTGATGGTGAAAACGATTACCGTGCCTGCAGGATATTCGCCTGCTTCAAGGCTCTGAGCAATAATCATGCCCTTGCTGTATTCGCTGCTGTAGCCGTGAGCCTTCTGAACGGTAAGCTTCTTGATTGAAGAAATGTTCTGAACCTCGTAGAAGTTTCTGCCCACATAGTTGCCTACATTAACGGTTTCCGTAGCGGAATTTGTTGATGCTTCATTAGTTGCAGGCTTTTTATCGCTTGTTGCAAAAAGATAGATGGTGAGCGAGGATATGCCCACAACAAATGTTATTGCAGCGCACAGAAGCATCAGAGTGATGCTGCTCATCTTTCTTTTCTTTGATTTTTTTGCTTTCGTCGGTTTTGCAGAGAGCTCTTCAACAACAGGAGCTTTTGCAGGCTGCTGAGGCTTGCGCACGGGAGCGGCAGGCTTTGCGGGGCGCTGATACTGACCGCTGACAGCTGTTGCAACGGGTGAAGCCGAAAGTTCTGCACGGAGCTGCTCAACGGTTCTCGTTCTGTCATCGGGCAAAATCTGGAGAGCGTTGATAAGACCGTTTATAACGTAAGCAGGCAGAGCCTCGGCAAATTTACCGGGCACCATAAGCCTGTCATTTGTCATTCTTTCTTTTGCGGAAATAGGGTCACTGCCGATAAGAGTTCTGTAAAGAACGGCGGCAAAAGCGTAAATATCAGTCCATGTGCCCTGTCTGCCGTCAAAGCCGTATTGCTCAATTGCTGCATAGCCGTCATAAAGCTGGCTGTTGAGGTCGCTTCTTGCAGTTCTGGCAGCGCCGACACAGAAGCCTGTTATTTTGAGCTTGCCGTCGGTGCCGATAACAAGGGTTGAGGGCGAAATACCTCTGTGGATAATTGCTGCCGAATGCAGAGTTCCGAGCGCCGAAAGAACGGGCATGAGAAGCTGCATGGCTCTGTCCCATGTTATATATCCCGTGTTACTCCTGAGGAGAAAATCGCGCAGGGTTATACCTTCAAAATGGTCATAAATCGCATAGGAGGTTCCGAAATCCTCAACAACATCGTTAACGCTGATAAGGGCGGAAAGACCCTTTAAGCGTGCGAGCTTGGTCCACATTTCTTCAAAGCTTCTGCGCAGGTCGGCGAAAACAGTTTCGCTGCCTCTCATAATCTGAAGAGTGAGATTTGAGGTTGAGCGGATTGTAAAGGAATCGGGAATGAATTCACGGATCTTGATTGCTTTTTTCTCAACAAGATCCCAACCGATGTAGGTTGCGCCCTCGCCGTTATATTCGAGCATTTTGCCTACCATGTAGCGGTTGGCGATAACTGTTCTTACGGGCAGGTATGGTGAAATCTGGGTTGAATCGGCATAGTAACCGCAGTGAGGGCATTTTTTTGCCTCGCCGATTTCACGCATACAGCTCATGCACAGCTTGTCTGAACTAATCATACGGGTTCTCCTTTAATATTACAGTAAATCATTGTAATAATAACAAATTCCGTTATTTTTGTCAATGAAGATAACATTATTGTAATCTTTATTGTCAAAGTGCTTAATATTTACATTTAGATTTTGTTACTAATATTAATAATACGGACTTGAAAATAAAGACTCAAGTTGTTATAATTATATTAAATATAATTGAGGGAGGTCTGCGCAATGGCGGTGAAAATTAAAAAAGACGGCGATGCAAACAGCATTCCGCTCTATCTTTTTCATGAAGGTACAAACGCCAAGGCCTATGAATTTCTCGGAGCTCATCCCTGCGAAAACGGTGCTGTTTTCAGAGTGTGGGCACCTAACGCGGCAAGGGTATATGTCGGCGGTGAATTCAACGGTTGGCAGCCTTATAATAACCCCATGCAAAAAATCAGCCACGGCGTATGGGAATGCCGTATTGACGGCATAAAGCGCTTTGATTCATATAAATTCTGGCTTGAAACAAATGACGGCAGAGCATATTATAAAAGCGATCCCTATGCATTCCATGCCGAAACAAGACCTGGCACCGCATCCAAATTTTACGGCATACCCGAATATAACTGGACCGATAAAAAATGGATGACAAAAAGAAAAAAGAGCAATATTTATGAATCGCCCGTAAATATTTATGAGGTACACGCAGGCTCGTGGCAGGCTTATGATGACGGCAATCCTCTTTCTTATAGGGAGCTTGCGGACAGGCTGATTCCTTATGTCAAAGAAATGAATTATACCCATATCGAGCTGCTTCCCATAACGGAGCATCCGTTTGACGGCTCATGGGGTTATCAGGTAACGGGATATTTTGCTCCAACCTCACGCTACGGCACACCCGACGATTTCGCATATTTTGTTGATAAGGCTCATAATGAGGGCATCGGAGTTATCCTTGACTGGGTGCCTGCTCATTTTCCGAAGGATGCTTTCGGGCTTTATGAGTTTGACGGCGGTCCCTGCTATGAATATGCGGACCCGAGGAAGGGTGAGCATTATCAGTGGGGAACAAGAATTTTTGATTACGGTAAGCCCGAAGTGCAGAGCTTCCTTATTTCCAGCGCAATGTTCTGGATTGATAAATTCCATATTGACGGGTTAAGAGTTGATGCCGTTGCTTCAATGCTTTATCTCGATTATGGCAGGGATGACGGCAACTGGGTTGCAAATGTTAACGGCGGCAGAGAAAACCTTGAAGCGGTTGCTTTTTTACAAAAGCTTAACGAATCAATTTTCAGAGAGTACGGCGATGTTATGATGATTGCCGAAGAAAGTACCGCATGGCCCATGGTTTCAAAGCCAACCTACCTCGGCGGTCTGGGTTTCAACTTCAAATGGAACATGGGTTGGATGAATGACTGCCTGCATTATTTTTCACTTGACCCCATTTTTAGAAAATTCAATCACGATAAACTGACTTTCTCTTTTTTCTATGCTTTCTCAGAAAACTTTACTCTTCCCATTTCGCATGATGAGGTTGTTCACGGTAAATGCTCGCTCATCAACAAAATGCCCGGCACATATGAAGAAAAATTCGCAGGTGTGCGCTCATTCCTCGGATATATGATGTCGCATCCCGGCAAAAAGCTTCTGTTCATGGGCAGCGAATTCGGCCAGTTTATCGAATGGAATTATAAACAGCCTCTTGACTGGCTTTTGCTTGACTATGATGCTCACAGACAACTAAAAAACTACGTTGCAGAGCTCAATAAATTCTACATTGCAAACGCTCCTCTCTGGGAGGTTGATTACAGCTGGGACGGCTTTAACTGGATAGTCAGCGATGACGGCTGCAACTCCGTTGTTTCTTATATCAGAAAAGATAAGTGCGGCAACGAGCTTATAACCCTTTGTAATTTCACGGGTGTTACGAGGCAGAAATACAGAATCGGGGTTCCGAAAGAGGGAACCTACAGAGTTGTTTTCAGCTCCGCAAAGCCCGAATTCGGCGGCAGAAACGAAAGCACCGTCGGTTCGGTCAAGGCAAAGAAAATCCCTATGCACGGTTATCAGTACAGCATCGAGCTCGATATTGAAGGCTTAAGCTGTATGTATATAAAAAATACTTCAAGGAAAAAACAGTCCAAAAAATAAAGGAGGAACCACCTATGGCAATGAAACCCGAATGCATAGCTATGCTTCTTGCGGGCGGTCAGGGCAGCCGCCTGGGCATTCTTACAAAGCAAATTGCAAAGCCTGCCGTGCCCTACGGCGGCAAATACCGCATTATCGATTTTCCTCTTTCAAACTGCGTTAACTCCGGCATATATACTGTCGGCGTTCTGACTCAGTATCAGCCCCTCGAGCTTAACGATTATATAGGTAACGGCCAGCCCTGGGACCTTGACAGAGAAAGCGGCGGCGTTCACGTTCTTTCGCCTTATCAGCAGATAAAGGGTACAGAATGGTATAAAGGTACGGCAAACGCAATTTATCAGAATATCAATTTCATCGAGAGATATGACCCCGAATACGTTCTCATTCTTTCGGGTGACCATATCTACAAAATGGATTATTCCAAGATGATTGATTATCACAAGGAAAAGAATGCAGACTGCACAATCGCAATGCTTGAAGTTCCGTGGGACGAGGCAAGCCGCTTCGGTCTTATGATAGTCAATGATGACGGCTCAATCAGCGAGTTTGAAGAAAAACCCAAGAATCCCAGAAGCAACAAGGCTTCAATGGGCGTTTATGTTTTCAACTGGAAGAAGCTTCGTCAGTATCTTATCGATGATGAGGCAAAGGAAGGCTCAAGCAACGATTTCGGTCACGATCTCATTCCTGCAATGCATGAAAACGGCGAGAGAATGTTTGCTTATCAGTTTGACGGCTACTGGAAGGATGTCGGAACAATCAACAGCCTCTGGGATGCAAACCTTGACCTTCTCAATCCCAAGGTTGACCTCAACCTTGACGATGACAGCTGGAAGATTTATTCAAGGTCGCCTGCAGCACCGCCTCATTATATCGGCGAAAACGCAAAGATTGAATCATCAATGATTACCGAGGGCTGCGATATTGAAGGCACTCTCGATTTCTCCGTTCTTTTCGCAAACGTTACCGTTGAAGAGGGCGCAGAGGTTAAATATTCAATTGTTATGCCGGGCACGGTTATCAAGAAGGGCGCAGTTGTTCAGTATTCGATAGTTGCTGAAAATGCAGTTATCGAAGAAGGCGCAGTTGTCGGCGAAAGCCCCGAAAACATGGCTAATGTTGAAGACTGGGGCGTTGCGGTTATCGGCAACGGCGTAACAATCGGCAAGGGTGCAAAGGTTGAACCTCAGGCAATGATAGACAGCGATATCGGAGGTGCGGAATAATGGCAGCAAACAATGTTCTCGGCATTATCTTTTCAAATGCCAATGATGAAGTGATTCCCGAGCTTACAGCTCTCAGAACGATGGGTTCGATTCCGTTTGCGGGTCGTTACCGTCTTATCGATTTTCCTCTTTCAAACATGGTTAACGCAGGAATAACCAAGGTCGGCGTTATAACAAAGAGTAATTACCGTTCACTTATGGATCATATCGGTTCAGGTAAGGCATGGGACCTTTCGAGAAAAAGAGAGGGTATGACTATTCTTCCTCCCTATAACCTTCCCGGCACAGGTATGATCAAAGGCAAGGTTGACGCTCTTTATAACAGTATCAACTACATTGAAAATTCAGGTAAGGATCATGTTCTTCTTACCGACTGCAATGTTATCTGCAATATGGATTATGAAGCACTTTATAAGGCTCATGTTGCAAACGATGCGGATGTTACCGTTGCGTATGCAAAGGGTATACCTCCGAAGATGGAGGCAAACACGGAAATAATTCTTGACGGCGATTCAAGAATTACGGCAACAAAGATTCTTGACTGCTACAGCTCCGAGGTTAATTATTCCCTCAAGGTTATGATTATCAGAAGAACTCTTCTTGAACGCCTTCTTCATGAATCACACAGCTCTAAGATTGACGATTTTGAAACAATGATCGGCAATAATGTCAAGCATATCAGAATTTACGGCTATGAAGTAACGGGTTATGTCAAGGTTATCGGCTCTCTTCAGAGCTATTATGACATCAGCCTCGACCTTCTCAGGCTTGCAAACAGAAAGGAACTCTTCACTGCGGACA
>JAZNPG010000046.1:0-25818 GCA_045589555.1 Acutalibacteraceae bacterium | reverse complement strand
GAGACCCATCATTTCAACGTGTGCGGGAACCGATGAAGAACCTGCAAACTGTGCATCTGAGTGCATACGACCCATTGTATCTGTCATACCGTATGAAGCGGGACCTGCAGCCATGTTATCGGGATGAAGTGTACGGCCTGTACCGCCGCCTGATGCAACTGAGAAGTAGCTAACACCGTTTTCAACACACCATTTCTTGTATGTGCCTGCAACGGGATGCTGGAAACGAGTGGGGTTAGTTGAGTTACCTGTGATTGAAACACCAACGTTTTCAAGCTTCATGATAGCAACGCCTTCGGGTACATTGTCTGAACCGTAGCAACGAACCTTAGCTCTGTCACCTGTTGAGTAAGCTGTTTCGTTAACAATCTTAACTGTTTCTGAATAGGGATCAAATTCAGTCTGAACGTATGTGAAGCCGTTGATTCTTGAAATGATCATAGCAGCGTCCTTGCCGAGACCGTTAAGGATAACGCGAAGGGGCTTTGAACGAACCTTGTTTGCGTTGAGAGCAATTTTGATTGCGCCTTCAGCAGCAGCAAATGATTCGTGACCTGCAAGGAAGCAGAAGCACTCGGTTTCATCGGAAAGAAGCATCTTGCCGAGGTTACCGTGGCCAAGACCAACCTGTCTGTTATCAGCAACTGAACCGGGGATGCAGAATGCCTGAAGACCGATGCCGATAGCAGCAGCAGCGTCAGCAGCCTTTGTGCAGCCCTTCTTGATTGCGATAGCGCAGCCTACTGTATAAGCCCAAACAGCGTTTTCGAAGCAGATGGGCTGAGTTTCTCTAACGATTTTGTCGCAGTCAACACCCTTAGCAAGAGTGATTTCCTTACATTCTTCGATTGAAGAAATGCCATATTCTGCAAGAACAGCATTGATTTTATCAACGCGTCTTTCGTAGCTTTCAAATAATGCCATTGTAATTATCCTCCTCTTACTAATTATTCTTTTCTGGGATCGATATACTTAGCGGCATCTGCAAATCTGCCGTAAGTGCCCATAGCCTTGTTATATGCATCGTTGGGTGTGTCACCCTTCTTGGTGAAGTCAGTCATCTTGCCGAGAGAAACGAATTCATAGCCGATAACCTGATCATCAGCGTCAAGAGCAAGTCTTGTTACATAGCCTTCTGCCATTTCAAGGTAACGAACGCCCTTAACCTTTGTGCCGTACATTGTGCCAACCTGTGAACGAAGGCCCTTACCGAGGTCCTCAAGACCTGCGCCGACTGAAAGACCGTCATCTGAAAAAGCAGACTGTGAACGGCCGTAAACAATCTGAAGGAAGAGCTCACGCATAGCTGTGTTGATAGCGTCACAAACAAGGTCTGTGTTGAGAGCTTCAAGAAGAGTTTTGCCGGGAAGAATTTCAGCAGCCATAGCTGCGGAGTGAGTCATACCGGAGCAACCGATTGTTTCAACAAGAGCCTCTTCGATAATGCCTTCCTTAACATTAAGAGAAAGCTTGCAAGCGCCCTGCTGAGGAGCACACCAGCCAACGCCGTGTGTAAAAGCGGAAATATCCTTGATTTCATAAGCCTTTACCCACTTGCCCTCTTCGGGGATGGGAGCAGGACCGTGATTGGGGCCCTTAGCTACGCAGCACATTTCCTGAACTTCGCGGGAATAGTTAATCATAGTGTTTTTTCTCCTTTCAAAAAGGTTGATATAAATACCTGTATTATATTAAACCAATTTATACCGAATATCAAGTGTAATTTTGCACAACAAATTTTAATTTCGTGCTTTTATTATAACCATTTCATCTTATATAAAACGCCAACACCTGCAACTGCTGCAACGATTGTTATAAAGAGCAGTGTGCCTGCACCCATTGAGGGGGAGAAGATAAGAACAACAACACCTGCAAGAAGAGGAGCTATAATAATCTTCCAATGCTTTGCAAAATATCCTGCAAGGAGTGCGCCGAAAAGAGCAGCAAGAACATAATCGAATGCAGGCTTGAAAACCGAACCCTCTGCGGTAATGCTGCCGAGGAAGGGGCTGAAAGCAAGAACGCCGACTGCAATAATAACAGTTGTTGTGATTGAAGAGGCAGCAATAGCAATTGTTGAAATTACTTCACCCTCTTCGGTGTTTGCGCGGACCTTTGCATTTTCCATTGCGGTAAGACCGCAGGGAAGCTTGAGGTTTGATATGTTACCTGTTACAAAGCTGAGATATGAGCCGCCTGCACCAAGCATAGGAACAAATGTAAAAACCTCAATTATACCCGTTGCTACATAAAGGGGCATAATTCTTACAAGTATTGAGCCAAGCGACTGCAGCTGGGGGAATACGCCGAGATAAGAAGAAATTGTAACGGGAACGGCAAGCAAAACAAGAAGAGCGCCGATATCCCAGAAAATACCCCATGTGTGGACTCTGTCCATATAATTCTTATTCATAATATCAACTCCCTCTCCTTATTTCAAAATTTCGCCAATCTCATACCAATAGAATCCTGCAATGTCTTCAGGAAGAACATTGGTGAAAAGAATTGCCATACCCATAGCACCGAACATTGCTATAGGCATTGCAAAGGGTTCAAGCTTATCAAGCTTGAAGCGCTTGCAGACATACGAAATAATAAGCATGAAAACAATTGCACTGATAAGCGTAAGAATTGAAATTGCGCCTGCCGAACCCGTAACCTTCTGAACAAGCTCAACCGCACCTTCAGCATTTTTGATTACGTTGCCTGCTGCATCGAGCTTTTCAACCTTGGTAAGGGTCATGCCGTTGATTTCACGGGCAACAAATGCACAGATGATGCCTATAAAAGCTGCTGCAGAAATAGCATCGCCGAGCTTTGCAGCGCTTTCGCTCTTATTGACCGCATTGCCGATTTTCTTCTGAAGTTTTTTGCAGAGGAAAGGCAGAAGAATAAGCGGAGTGACACAACCGATAGTCATTGCCCATGCAATAGTTGCAAACTGCTGCGGATCTGTAACTGCATTTGTCAGCGAACCGCCCCAGAAATCAAGCGCAGCCTGCGCAGCGGTTGTTTCATAAGTAAGGTTACCGATAACGGTAAGTCTTATCCATGGTAAAACAAGACCGAGAGCATTTGCAAGAACAATAACCGTTGTAAGAATTGAAATCGCAGGTGCTACCGTGAAAAGAGCACTCGAAACAACGGTATTCTTGAGAGTTGCGGTAGAAATACCAAGCTTTTTGCCCTGTTTCCATGCCTTGATAAGGAAGAACAAAGATTGGATGATTACGAACACCACAACGCCGAGGGCAAGTGCGAGCATAACCGGACTTGTTTTGAAATCAGAGAAATTCAAAATTACTCACTCCTAAAATCATAATAGAATAATAATATCATAATAATTTGCAATAAGTCAATAGAAAAGGCTAAATCATGGCTTTATTTAACAAAAAACGGCGGGAATCTTCCCACCGTTAAATGTTTGTTTTTATTCTGCAAGAAATGCGGTTATTTCATCCTGAATTTCTTTCACAAGGCTGTTTGTTGCCTGCTGCTTTGTTCCGTACAATGTGCAGCCTGCCGCACCCATATGTCCGCCGCCGCCGAGCCTTGAGCAGATTGCCGAAGCATCGATATCACCGTGAGTGCGCACGGAAGCCTTGAAGCTGCCGTCTTTAAGCTCACGCATCGTTACACCCACAAGCACACCCTCAATCTGGCGGGGAATATTCGCAAGGCGGTCAACCTCGCTCTCATCCGAGCCGCTCTTTTTATACATTTCCTGCGTTACCGTAATGAATGCACAGCGGTCTTCGCAATAAAACCGCATGCTCTCAATCGCAAGCTTTTCAAGAGCCGCAAAGGTTTTTGTTTTTGTTTCAAAGAAAACCTGAATGATGTTATAGGTATCGGCTCCGAGAGCGGCGAGCTTTGCCGCAATTTCAAACGTTCTCACGCTTGTATTTGAAAAACGGAAGCAGCCCGTATCGGTTGCAACGCCCGTAAACAGGCACGATGCAATCTGCGGAGTAATCCGCGTGCCGAATTCGCACAGAAGCAGATATATCATTTCTGCGGTTGATGCCGATTCAGCTTCAAGCCAGATTTTCGGTGCGTAAAGCACATTTGAGCCGTGATGGTCTATGCACAAATCGATTTTTGCGCTGTAAACACCCTCAAACTCTCTGCCGAGAAGCTTTGTATCCGCAATATCAACGGCAACAATATATTCGGGCTCAAAATCTTCATTTTCAAGCTCTGCAAACATAAAATCAAAGCTTGCGGGAATCGGGTCGCCGCATTTGAGCATAACCCTTTTGCCCTGCTGCTTAAGAGCATAAGCAAGAGCCGTTGCGCTGCCGAGAGTGTCACCGTCAGGATGACTGTGGCACAAAAGCAGAATATTGTTATTCTCTCTGAGAAGCTTTGCAGTTTCTTTCAAGTCAATTAACATCAATGGTTCTTCTCCTTATAAATTACCTGCGGGCAGAAATTATTCTTCGCCCTCGGTTATAACGATATTGCCGAGTGTTCTTGCAATATCCATGCCTTTTTCGATGGAGTCATCGGCAATGAATTTAAGCTCGGGAGTTTTGCGCAGATGCAGACGCTTGCCAACCTCTCTGCGGATAAAACCTGTTGCGCAGGTCAGACCCTTAACGGCAAGCTTTGCGGTTTCAATGCCCTCGATTGCACTCACATAAACCTTTGCAAAAGAAGCATCGGAGCTGACCTCAACATTAACAACCGTCAGCATGACATCCCTTACGCGGGGGTCTTTGAGCTCGCGGATTATCGCCGCAAGCTCTCTTTTTATATCTTCGGATACTCTGTCAATTCTGTAACCTGCCATAACAAATCATCCTTTAATCTCTGTATTCCTCGGTGATGAATGCCTCGAAGATATCGCCTTCCTTGATATCGTTGAACTTGTTCAGACCGATACCGCAGTCATAGCCCGAAGCAACTTCCTTAACGTCATCCTTGAAGCGGCGGAGCGAAGCCATTTCGTCCTCGGTGATAACGATACCGTCTCTGACAACACGGATTTTTGCGCCTCTTGTGATTTTGCCGCTGATAACATGGCAGCCTGCAATGTTACCTACGGAAGAAATCTTAACAACCTGGCGTACCTCTGCCTTACCGATATCAACATCTCTGAACTTGGGAGCAAGCATACCCTTGATAGCTGCTTCAACCTCTTCGATGCAGTCATAAATAACTCTGTAGCATCTGATTTCAACGCCGTCACGCTCTGCATTATCCGCAGCAACACTGTCAGGTCTTACGTTGAAGCCAACGATGATTGCGTTTGAAGCATTGGCGAGCATAACGTCGCTTTCGCTTACGGCACCAACGCCCGAATGGATAACCTTAACACGGACTTCTTCGTTTGAAAGCTTGACAAGGCTCTGCTTAACTGCTTCTGCCGAACCCTGAACGTCAGCCTTGATGATGATATTGAGGTCTTTGAGCTGACCTTCCTGAATGGATGCGAAGAGGTTATCAAGAGTAACCTTCTGGAACTCCTTGAAGTGCTCTTCCTTTGCCTTATTCTTTCTCTGCTCAACAAGCTCTCTTGCAAGGCGTTCATCCTTAACTGCGTCAAAGCCGTCGCCTGCCTGAGGAACTTCGTCAAGACCCATGATTTCAACGGGAACTGAGGGACCTGCGGTGTTAACCTTTCTGCCCTTATCGTCAACCATAACTCTTACACGGCCTACAGATGTACCTGCAACGATGATATCACCCGAGTTGAGAGTACCGTTCTGAACAAGAAGAGTTGAAACGGGGCCTCTGCCCTTATCAAGCCTTGCTTCGATAACAACACCCTTTGCAGAACGGTTGGGGTTAGCCTTAAGCTCCTGAACCTCTGCAACAAGAAGAACGGATTCAAGAAGGCTGTCGATACCCATTCTTGTATGAGCGGAAACGGGAACGCAGATTGTGTCGCCGCCCCATTCTTCGGGAATAAGCTCATGCTCTGTGAGCTGCTGAAGAATTCTGTCGGGGTTTGCGGTGGGTTTATCCATCTTATTGATAGCAACGATAATCTGAACGCCTGCAGCCTTTGCATGGTTGATAGCTTCAATGGTCTGGGGCATGATACCGTCATCGGCAGCAACAACAAGGATAGCAATATCCGTTGCCATTGCACCTCTCAGACGCATTGATGTGAATGCAGCGTGGCCGGGGGTATCAAGGAAAGTAATTTTCTGACCGTTGAGGTCAACTCTGTAAGCACCGATATGCTGGGTAATACCGCCTGCTTCGGTTGAAGTAACGGATGTGTTTCTGATTGCGTCAAGGAGCGATGTTTTACCGTGGTCAACGTGACCCATAACAACAACAACGGGGTCTCTGGGAAGAAGGTCTGCCTCCGCATCCTCGCTGTCATCAATGATTCTGTCCTCAATGGTAACAACAACCTGCTTCTCAACCTTTGCGCCGAGCTCTTCAGCAAGAATAGCTGCGGTTTCATAGTCAAGAACCTCGTTTACGGTTGCCATCTGACCGAGTGTGAAGAGCTTTTTGATAACCTCCGCAGCTGTCATCTTGAGCATTGCCGCAAGCTCACCAACGGTTATTTCTTCAGGCAGCTTAAGCTGAAGCTGGGGCTTCTTTGCTCTTTCGGCAGCAATTCTCTTGAGTCTTTCCGCTTCCGTTTCTCTTCTTGAAGAACGCATGCCGCCCTGCTTTCTGTACTGCTGGCTCTTCTGCTTGATCTTCTGCTTGCTTACGGAATTATCATGCTGCTGAGTTTTGTTTGTGGGAGCAATATGCTCATATCTCTCGTTATACTTATCGAGGTCAACGTTGCTTGCTCTTGTATCGATTGTGCGAGCCTCGCCCTTTGTTCTGGACTGCATGGGCTTATCTTCTTTTTTCTTTTCGGGCTGCTGCTGAACCTTCTTCTGAGGCATGGGCGGCAGCTTATCGGCTCTCTGCTTCTGCTGCTGTGCAGGCTTATTCTGTGCAGGCTTGCTTTCTTCCTTCTTTGCGGGAGCAGCAGGCTTCTCTGCCTTTTTCTCGGCAGGCTTTTCAGCCTTTTCAGCTTTCTTCTCCTCTTTCTTTTCGGGAGCAGGTTCTGCCTTTGCCTCTTCTGCAGGAGCTTCTTCAGCCTTTTCCTCCTTCTTCTTTGAAGCAGGAACAAAGTTGAAATATTCGTTCAGATCTTCTGTCTGGTTTTCTTTTGTAAAGGTCTCGAAAATAACATCAAGCTCATCTTCTTCGAGAGCAGTCATGTGTTTTTTCTGACCGTCAAAATATTTTGCAAGCAAATCAACAACTATGTTGCTTTTGATATCGAAGTCTTTAGCGACCTCGTGCACTCTGTATTTACTAATCATTCAGTAACCTCCCCTGTTGAATTCAGAAGCCCAAGCATAGATTTTGCAAAGCCTTCATCATTGACCGAAAGCACCGCAGATTTAAGCCCTGTGGCGCATCTTATATCTTCCATTGTTGAGTGCAGAAGCTTTACGGGAATATTTCTGCCCTCAAAATTTGCTTCTCTCTCTGTTTCTTTCCTCAGCCTCTGCGATGAATCGCTGCTCAAAAGGCAAAGGTAAGCGCTTCTGCTTCTGATTGAACCTATTGCACCGTCATGCCCGCAGCTGAGCTTACCTGCCTTGCGGCACATACCGAGAAGAGAAAGCAGCTTCGGATTATCCGTCATTTTTAAGCTCATCCTCCATTTTCTCATAAACGCCGTCCGGTATAGCGCATGAGAACGCACGCTCAAGCCTTTTGGCTTTTCTTGCTTTTACAAGGCACTCGGGGTCATGGCACACATATGCGCCTCTGCCCGGCTTTTTGCCGGTAAGGTCAAGCGAGATTTCGCCTTCAGGGCTTCTCACAACCCTTACAAGCTCCTTTTTGGGCTTCATTTCATTGCAGCCCGTGCATTTTCTCATCGGGATACGGCGGGTAGGCATTGGTTCAACTCCTTTTAGGATTATTTGTTAATATTGTTTATTAATATTATTATTCATCAAAATTGATAACTGTTTCTTCAGTTTCGGGATTGATATCGATTTTCCAGCCTGTGAGCTTTGCGGCAAGGCGTGCATTCTGACCCTTGTTGCCGATTGCAAGAGAAAGCTGGCTGTTGGGAACAACAACTCTGCAGGAATGCTCTTCTTCGCTGAGAATCTCAACCGAAACAACATCTGCGGGAGCAAGAGCTGCTGCAACAAACTCTGCAGGATTCTCACTGTAGCGTACAACATCAAGTTTCTCGCCGCCGAGCTGGTCAACAATCTTGTTGACTCTTGCGCCTCTCTGACCGATACATGCGCCTACGGGGTCAACGTTTTCATCAGCGCTGTAAACGGCAATCTTGCTTCTTGAGCCCGCTTCACGGGAAACGGACTTGATTTCAACGGTGCCGTCAAAAATCTCGGGAACCTCGCTCTCAAGCAGTCTTCTTACAAGACCGGGGTGAGTTCTGGAGATTGTTGCTCTGGGACCCTTTGTTGCATCTCTTACCTCTGCAATGTAAACCTTAACAAGGTCACCCTCTGTGAAGCTGTCTGTGGGCAGCTGCTCGGAGCGGAGAAGTCTTTCGGAAATCTTGCCGATTTCAACGAATGCATCGAGAGTTTCGGGGTCAATCTTTGAAACCTTGGCAGTAACAATTTCCTGATTCTTATTCTGGAATTCTTCTCTTATCTGACCGTGTTCAGCCTCTCTGATAGCCTGGCGGAGAATATGCTTGCCCTTTTCGGCAGCAATACGGCTGACCTCTTTTGTTTCAAGCTCGATTTCGATAATCTCGCCTGCAAGAGCATTCTTCTTGAATCTCTGTGCCTGTTCAACAAGAATATCCTCATCGGGGTCAACGATTTCGGAAACAACGTTTTTGCGCACAAAAACTCTCATATCCTTTTTATCTGCATCGATTTCGCAGAATACGATATCTTTATTGTTATAATCTCTTTTAACTGCTGTTACAATAGCTCTCTGGATACCCTCAAGCAGAGCTGCTTCCTGAATATTCTTCTCCTTGCCGAGAAGTCTGACTGCCTCAAAAAATTCGCTGTTATTCATTTTGATGACCATTCCTTTCGGTTTATGATTAGATTTATATTTATCAGAAACTGAAATCGTCAAGCTTTATATAGCTTGTTTCTTTCTTTTCAAACACCATTGCGCCGCCATCTTCAAGGCGGAGAGTAATTGCGTGACCGTCAAAGTCTTCAAGAATTCCGTTGAATTCACGCTTGCCGTCAACAGCTCTGATGAGCTTCACCTTGATTTTTTCACCCTTGCAGGCTTCAAAATGCGCATCACGCACAAGCTCTCTTTCAATTCCGGGTGATGAAACCTCAAGGCAGTAGCTCTGCTCAATAGGGTCAGCCTCATCGAGGGGCTTATCAATTGCACGGCTCATATTTTCGCAATCCTCGATTGAGACGCCGCCGTCTTTATCAATAAAAATTCTCAGAAACCAATCTGCGCCCTCTTTAACAAATCTGATATCCCAGATATCAAGACCGAGCTTTTCTGCGATAGGCGCTGCGACTTCCCAAACAGCAGCCACCGTGTTGCCGCCCTTACCTTTTGCCATGGAGAATTCCTCCTTTTTTCTTTTTGTGAATTATTGTTTCGGCATAAACAAAAGAGCGGGTCGCCCCACTCTCATACAAAACTTAATCCTACTGTCAGTTATTTTACCACATCTCTTTTGAAATATCAAGTATAATTTTTATAAATACATTAAAACCCGTGATTTTCGGTTATTTTCGTGTAAAATACATATTGATATGGCAATAAATTAGGTATAAAATAATATAAATTCTCAAGCTTAAAACTCAGGTGATATAAATGATAATCGATTTTCATACTCACTGTTTTCCCGATAAAATAGCTGAAAAGGCAATGGACCAGCTCTGCAAGCGTTCGGGAATCG
This sequence comes from Acutalibacteraceae bacterium, assembly GCA_045589555.1. Classification (GTDB taxonomy): domain Bacteria; phylum Bacillota; class Clostridia; order Oscillospirales; family Acutalibacteraceae; genus CAG-177. Next base: position 15,962 of record JAZNPG010000046.1, on the reverse strand, counting down.
TAAAGCCTTTTCATGACGGCAGCGTCAACGGTCTTACCGCTTTGCAAAAGAGAGACGGCGTTGATTATTCCGTTGTGCTCAACATTGCAACAAATCCCCGCCAGCAAAAAAGCGTTAACGATTTCACGATTTCGCTCAAAGAGGTTGACGGAATAGTACCCTTCGGCAGCGTTCATCACGAAAGCCCCGATGCACTCGATGAGCTTGAAAGGCTCAGCGAAAACGGAATAAAAGGCGTTAAGCTCCATCCCGATTATCAGGATTTTTTTGTTGACGATGAAAAAATGCTCCCCATTTATGAAAAAATAGGCGAGCTCGGACTGATTACCGTTTTCCATTGCGGATTCGACATCGGTTATCCCGAACCCATGCATTGTTCGCCCGAAAGGCTTGCAAGAGTTTTGCACGCTTTCAACGGTGCACCCGTTGTTGCCGCTCATTTCGGCGGACTCTGCGGAAGACTTGAAACTCTTGAACACCTTTGCGGCAAGGATGTTTACCTTGATACCGCTTATTGCTACGGCATGCTCACTCCGAGAAAAGCCAAAGAGCTTATTGACATTCACGGAGCGGATAAAATTCTCATGGGCAGCGATGCTCCATGGAATGCGCCGTGGCAGGGTATTGAGCTGGTTAAATGCTTCGGTCTGAGCGAAGAAGATGAAAAAGCAGTCCTCGGCGAAAACGCACGAAAACTGCTTGGCTTATAACTTTGTCAAGAGAACAGTAAATAATGAACAGCAAAAAGCTAAGGGGGCTGCGCCGCTCATTATAATCGGGTAAGGGCAGAGCCCTTCCTGAACTGTTCACTCTTCACTTTTAACCGTTAACTATCTCAATTCATCAAGAGTCAATTCATAGGCGGGCAGGAATTCTTCAAGAAAAACCTTTGCTTCGGGCAATCCGAGATTCTCAACACTTTTCCTGACACCCTCGCCTGCTTTTGTAAACTCGCTGTTGCCCGCTTTTTTCTCCTCAAGGCACTTGATTAGTGCGCTGATTTTATCCGCCGCTTTAACAAGCCTCCAAAGCTCTTCATCCTCTTTACAGGGAATAAGAAACGGCGCAAAATCTTCTCTGAAATCCTCGGGCAGCATTTCAACAAGGCTCTTGCACGCGTTATCTTCAACTGTTTTGTATGCCGCTCTTACCTCCTCGCTGTAATACTTTACGGGGGTCGGCATATCGCCCGTAAGGGTTTCGGGCATATCGTGATAAAGTCCGAGCAGAGCCGCTCTTTCGCCGTTATAGCTTTTGCCGAATCGCCTGTTGCCGATTGCCGCAAGCGCATTCGCAATAACCGCAACCTCAAAGCTGTGCTCGCTCAGATTTTCGCTGTGCTCATTTCTCATAAGTGCCCAGCGGTTTATATATTTCATTCTTGATGCCATTGCAAAAAATCCGTTATTCATAAGTGCCCTCCGAAATAAATTAACAAAATCATAACATAAAACCCTTGTTTTTGCAATGCCGTTGTGTATTATATTAATTATTGTAAATAAAATTAAGGAAAATAAAAATGAAACTTTGCCTTGCCTGTTTTAAAAAATGTGAAGATGCTGCCAAAAGCTGTCCGCACTGCGGTTACGGCTCGGATGCGTTTACCCATTCCTCGCAGGCTCTGCCCATAGGCACAATGCTTGCAGGCAGATATATGCTCGGCAAAGCTGAATTCTCCGACGAAAAAAATCTTGTTTATCTTGCTTTTGACAAGAAAGAAAACAAGTCCTGCAAAATAACCGAATATTTCCCAAAAAGCGGTGTTTCGCACAGAAACGGCAACGCTCCCGTTTTTAAGGATAACGAAACTGCACTCAGCGATATATCTGAATTAAAAAAGCTCAAGCCCGAGGGTTTTGAGGAAAACGGAACGTTTTATTGTGTTTCCGAAACGGCAGCTGCACCCGCTCAGAAAAAGAAGAATATAAAAAGAACCGCAAACAAAATTTTCAGAATAATCGCATATACTTCAAGTGTAATCTGCCTTGTTTTAAGTGTTTCTTATCTGCTGCATTATTATGTGCTTGATGCATGGCTGCAGCAAAACAGGCAGCAGGAAATTACGCTTGATGCAACCGCCACAACCTCCGCAGGCATCGACCCTCTTGAGCAGGTCAGAAAGGATTATCCCGGCGTTGATTTCCCGGACGGAATGAATCCTGCCTTTGCAGAGCTTTATTCGCAGAATGATGAAATTGCAGGCTGGGTAAAAATTGACGGCACACAGATTGACTATGCCGTTATGCAGGCGGATAACAACGATAAATACCTCAAAACGGACTTTTTCGGCAAAGCAACAAATTACGGTCAGCCCTATATTGATTACAGAAACAGTCTTAAAACCCTTGACCGCAACACGATAATCCACGGTCATAACATGCGCCATGACGATAAGGTTTTCGGTGTGCTTGAAGAATACAGAAAACCCGAAGCTTTTAAAGCATCACCCACCATAGAGCTGAAAACCCTTTACGGCAACTATACATTTAAAATTTATGCAGTTTTCATTATCAACAGCGACCCTGCTCAGGATAACGGCAAGAGGTTTTATTATAACTTCACGCAGGCAACCGACGATGAATTTGCAAAATACATAACGGAGCTTGATAAGCGCAAGCTTTACTCAACAGGTGTTGACATCTGTCCGCAGGATAAAATAATAACCCTCTCCACCTGCTGCTATGATTTCAGCGATGCAAGGCTCGCCGTTGTGGGCAGGCTCGTGCGTGAGGGCGAAAGCGCAGAGGTTGACACTTCCCTTGTAACTGTTAACAACAACATAAAATATCCTCAGGCATATTACGATGCAAAAGGAAACGAAAACCCATTTAGAAACGATGAGCATCTGTTCACCGTGCCGTAAATTTTTCGCTTTTACAAAGCATAAAGCCGTTGCTGTTTGTGCAGATTTAACAATTTATCGCTTTAAAGTGTTATTTTGATGAATTTTTGCTTGACAAACGGGTTTTGCGGTGCTATTCTTATAGAAAACAAATCAATCAGAGGTCTTTTCAATGTTGAATAACGTTTTCACAGCTGCATACTTTTACTTCTACTTTATCAAGTAACTTGATAGGGTTTGGTAGGTTTTGCTGTAAAAACGGAAAACAGGCTTGATTTCAGGCTCCGCAGTGAAATTTACACTGCGGAGTTTTTTGTTTAGCGAAAAACGAAGAGCGAATAATGAATAGTTAAGGATAGGCTCTGCCTATGACCGATTTATAAAACGGGTGTGGGCAAAGCCCACCCGAAATTCTTCACTCTTCACTGTTCATTCTTATTTATTATGTTTCGGAGGTAATTAAAATGGTAGTATCAATCAAAAAAGGAACAGATGAAGCTCAGATACAGAATCTTGTTGAATGGCTCAAAAGCCTTAATCTCGATATCCACCGCAGCGAGGGCGAATATGACACCGTGCTCGGTCTTGTAGGCGACACAAGCCACGTTGACATTGACCTTATCAGCGGTCTTACAATAGTAAGCAATGTTATGCGAATCAGTGAGCCCTATAAAAATGCAAACAGAAAATTCCATCCCGATGATACCGTTATCGATATCGGAGGCTTCAAAATCGGCGGCGGCAACTTCCAGTTTATCGCAGGACCCTGCTCGGTTGAATCGCCCGAGCAGATTTGCTCAATCGCAAACGGTGTCAGGGCTGCAGGCGCAAACCTTTTAAGAGGCGGCGCATTCAAGCCCAGAACATCTCCCTACGCATTCCAGGGAATGAGAGCAGAGGGTCTTGAGCTGCTTGAAAAAGCAAAGGCTGAAACAGGCGCTCCGATTGTTACCGAAATCATGGACCTTTCCCACCTGCCTCTTTTCGAGAATGTTGATGTTATCCAGGTTGGAGCAAGAAACATGCAGAACTTCGAGCTTCTCAAGGAGCTCGGCAAAACAGATAAGCCCATCCTCCTTAAAAGAGGTCTTGCCGCCACAATGGAAGAGCTTCTCATGAGCGCAGAATACATCATGGCAGGCGGCAACTCAAAGGTTATGCTCTGCGAAAGAGGCATACGCACCTTTGAGCATTACACAAGAAACACTATGGACATCTCGGCAATCGCACTTCTCAAGGAAAAAACCCACCTGCCGATTATTGCAGACCCCAGCCACGCAGCAGGCATTTCAAGAATGGTTCGTCCCCTTGCCCTTGCAGCCGTTGCCGCAGGCGCAGACGGACTTATGATTGAAGTTCATAATGACCCTGCTCACGCTCTTTGCGACGGACCGCAGGCACTCCGCCCCGAGGAATTCGCAAAGATAGTCAAGGAAGCAAACGCAATCAGAGAAATAATGACAAAATTCTAATCAGGTGATATTATGAAAATCGGTGTTTCGGGTCTCGGACTCATCGGCGGCTCGCTTGCAAGAGCCCTGAGCGAAAGCGGTAAGCATGAGGTTTACGGCTTTGATATCAACAGAAGCTCTCTCCTTGCCGCAAAGCTTGTCGGCGCAATCAAGGATGAGCTTAACGATAAAACAATTTCAGATTGCGACATAATTTTTGTTGCACTTTACCCCAAGGATACTGTAGAATATATAGAGAAGAATGCGCACTTAATCAAAAAAGGCGCAATTGTTGCAGACTGCGGCGGTGTTAAAAGGCCCATATGCGTTCCCTGCGAAAAGCTCGCAGCCGAAAACGGCTTTGAGTTTATCGGTGCTCACCCCATGGCAGGCACACAGTTTTCGGGCTTCACCCGTTCAAGGGGAAACCTTTTCAAAAATGCAACAATGATTATCACGCCCAAAGAAAACACGGACATACGCATTCTGCATAAGCTGCGCGGCGTGCTTGACGATGCAGGCTTCGGCGAGGTCAATTTCACCTCCCCCGAGGAGCATGACAGAATAATCGCTTTCACATCGCAGCTTCCTCATATCATTTCAAACGCTTATGTCAAAAGCACAACCGCTGTCAGCCAGAAAGGCTTTTCGGCAGGCAGCTACAGAGATCTGACCCGTGTTTCAAAGCTCAACGAAAAAATGTGGACAGAGCTTTTCTTTGAGAACAAAGACAATCTTGTTCATGAAATCGATTATCTCGTTGACCGCCTTTCGGAATACAGTCAGGCTCTCAAAAATGATGACAGAGAAGGTCTTGCAGCGCTTCTCAAGGAAGGCACAGACAGCAAAATTCAGGCAAAGTAGGTTTTTTGTTATGGAAACAATCAGAGTACCCGCATCAAAGGAATATGAGGTTATAATAGATAAAGGAATTCTCGCTTCGCTCGGCGAAAGATGCGCTGACCTTTTCGGCAAATGCAGAGCAGCGGTAATCACGGATTCAAATGTTGCTCCCCTCTGGCTCGATAAAGCCGTTGAAAGCCTGAAAAGCGCAGGCATTGACGTTATAACATATGTTTTCCCTGCAGGCGAGGAATCAAAAGGCAAGGAAACACTGTTCGATATCCTTGAATTCATGGCGTCAAACAGACTTACCCGCTCCGATTTTGCCGTTGCCCTCGGCGGCGGTGTTACGGGCGATATGACGGGTCTTGCGGCTTCGCTTTATCTGAGAGGTATCCCCTTCGTGCAGGTGCCAACAACCCTGCTTGCTGCGGTTGATTCATCCGTCGGCGGAAAAACGGCGGTCAATCTTGCTGCAGGCAAAAACCTGATGGGTGCATTCTATCAGCCCTCGCTCGTGCTTTGCGATACCGACACTCTCGGCACACTCTCTCCCGAAATTTTTGCCGACGGTATGGCAGAGGTTATCAAATACGGCGTGATATTTGACAGAGAGCTTTTCGATGCCGTCAAAGGCGGCAATATTGCGGATAAGCTTGAAAAAATAATTGCCCGTTGCGTTGAGCTCAAGCGTGATGTTGTTGCAAAGGATGAGTTTGACAAGGGCGACAGACAGCTTCTCAATTTCGGTCACACGATGGCTCATTCCATAGAAAAATGCAGCAGCTTTGAGATTTCGCACGGCAGCGCCGTTGCAATCGGTATGGTTATCGCCGCAAAGGCAGGAGCAAAGCTCGGCTGGAGCGAAGAAAACTGCACCGCTGAAATCATTGAAGCCAACAAAAACAACAATCTGCCCTGCGAATGCGGTTTTTCCTCCGCAGAGCTCGCAGACGCAGCGCTTTCGGATAAAAAACGCACAGGAAACTCAATCGCATTTGTTGCGCCGAGAAGAATCGGCGAATGCTACCTGAAGAAGATTTCGGTTGATATTCTTTATAAGGTTGCGGATTGCAAGTGATAAGATAAATCGGAGAAAAACCATGAACATACAAATAATCCCTTCCCTTCTGTCGGGCAGCATTGACGGCATCGCCTCAAAATCCTTTGCTCACCGTGCGCTGATTTGCGCTGCGCTTGCAAAGGGCTGCAGCAAAATCAGAATAAACACCTCCTCCGAGGATATCGAGGCAACCGTTTCCTGCTTAAAGAATCTCGGGGCAGGCATTGAACAAAACGGAGATGTTTATTCCGTTACACCGATTACCGCACCGCTGAAAGCTGCAGAAATCAACTGCCGTGAAAGCGGCTCAACAATCCGTTTTCTGCTTCCCGTTATCTGTGCGCTCGGCACGGAAACAACAATCTCGGCAAGCGGCAGACTTCCCGAAAGACCTCTTTCTCCTCTCAAGGAAGAACTCATCCGCATGGGCGCTTTAATTTCGGATTCTTTTCCGCTCAATGTTTCGGGCAGAATCGGCTGCGGCGAATATTCTCTTAAGGGCGATGTAAGCTCGCAGTTTATAACGGGTCTGCTCATGGCTCTTTCATTCCTTGAGGGTGAAAGCAAAATCAACCTTATTCCGCCCGTGCAGTCAAGACCCTATATCGATATCACTCTGCAGGTGCTCAGACAATTCGGTGCAGAAATCAAAGAAGATAATAATGTTTTTTATATAAAGGGCGGCAGACTTTCGGGCTGCGATTTTACGGTTGAAGCCGATTGGTCAAACGCCGCATTCTGGCTCTGCTCGGGTGCAGAGGTCAGAAATCTCAAGCCCGATTCCGCTCAGGGTGACAAGGCAATCATCGATGTTCTTGCCGCAATGGGCGCAGAAATCCGCAAAACCAAAACGGGCTTTGCCGCCGATATTTCTTCTCTTCACGGCTGCAGGGTTGATGCCTCACAGATTCCCGATGCCGTGCCCGTTATCGCCGCCGTTGCCGCAACGGCAGACGGCCAAACCGTTATTTATAATGCGGAAAGGCTCCGTCTCAAGGAAAGCGACCGAATTGAAACAACCGCATCCATGCTCCGCTCGCTCGGCGGAGAGATTGACACCACCGCCGACGGGCTTATAATAAAAGGCAGACCTGCTCTTTCGGGCGGCATAACCGATTCCTTCGGCGACCACCGCATCGCAATGGCTGCTGCCGTTGCAGCGCAGAAATGCCAAAACGCCGTAACAATCACCAACGCTCAGGCAGTGAGCAAATCCTATCCCGCATTTTTTGAAGATTATAACAGTCTTGGAGGTAAGGCAAATGTCCTGTAACTTCGGCTCAAAAATAAAACTGACCATTTTCGGTCAGTCGCATTCGCAGGCAATCGGCTGCGTGCTCGACGGCATTCCGGCAGGCATAAAGCTTGATATTGAACGCATAGAAGCATTTATGGCAAGACGCGCACCCGGCAAAAACAAAATTTCGACCGCGCGCAAAGAAACCGACAAGCCCAACATCATTTCGGGATTGGTTGACGGCGTTACCTGCGGCGCACCGATTTGCGCAATTATCGAAAACTCCGACACACGCTCGGGCGATTACAGCAAGCTCCGCACGCTTCCCCGACCTGCCCACAGCGATTATGCCGCATTCATGAAGCACAACGGCTTCAACGATATCAGAGGCGGCGGTAATTTCAGCGGCAGAATGACAGCTCCTCTCTGCTTTGCAGGCGCAATCTGCATTCAGCTTCTTGAAAGCCAAGGCATTCACATCGGCGCTCACATCGCTTCAATTGCCAACATCAATGACCGGCGCTTTGACCCCGTCAGCATTTCAAAAGAAGAAATGGATTCCGTCAAGGCAAAGGAATTGCCCGTAATCAACGATGAAAAGGGCAAAGAAATGGTTGCCGCAATCGGCGAAGCCCGCTCCGAAGGTGATTCTGTGGGCGGCACGGTTGAATGCGCCGTTATCGGTATGCCTGCAGGCATCGGCGACCCGATTTTTGACGGAATTGAAAATAAAATCAGCAGCATAATTTTCGGCATTCCTGCCGTTAAGGGAATTGAATTCGGCTCGGGATTTGAGGGCAGCAAGCTCAGAGGAAGCGAGAATAACGATGAATTCATCAGCGATAACGGCGAAATCAGAACAAAAACAAACAATCACGGCGGAATCCTCGGCGGTATTTCATCGGGTATGCCGATTATCTTCCGCTGCGCATTCAAGCCTACCCCCTCAATTGCCAAGGAGCAGCAGACTGTTAACATCATGACGGGTGAGAGCGAGGCTCTTGTTATCGGCGGCAGGCATGACCCCTGCATCGTGCAGCGTGCCGTACCCTGCGTTGAAGCCGCAGCAGCAGTTGCGATTGCAGATTATATTTTATAAAAGGATTGAGAAATATGGATATAAATGAACTCCGCCTTGAAATTGACAGCATTGACAGACAGATTACCGAGCTTTTTGAAAAGAGAATGAAAACCGCAGCAGGCATTGCGGCTTACAAAAAAGAAAATAATCTGCCCGTTTTTGACAGAGAACGTGAGCGCAAGGTTGTTAACAAGGTTACCGAGATGACCTCACCCGAGCTTCAGGTTTATACAAAAACTCTTTATCAGACAATCTTCGACCTGAGCCGCACATATCAGAAAAAGCTTATGAAGCCTGCATCGGCTCTCACGGGAATGCTCGACGAGGTAACCGCTTCAACTCCCACGCAAAGACCCGACAGAGCAGTCGTTGCATGTCAGGGTGTTGAGGGAGCATATTCGCAGTTTGCCTGCGATAAGCTTTTCACCTACCCCTCAATTATGTATTTTTCGGGCTTTGAGGATGTTTTCAAGGCAGTTGAAAGCGGCATGTGCCGTTACGGAATTCTCCCTCTTGAAAACAGCACGGCAGGCTCGGTCAACACGGTTTATGACCTGATGAAGGAATATAAATTCTATATCACTCACAGCACGAAGCTCTGCATCGGTCATTCGCTTCTTGCTCCCGAGGGCACGGCAATCGGCGATATCAAGGAGGTTTTCTCCCATGAGCAGGCGCTCAACCAGTGCTCCGAATTCATTGCATCAATCGGTGCAAAGGTAACGGTTTGCAAAAACCCCGCCGCCGCCGCAAAAATGGTTGCAGAAAGCGGCAGAAAAGACTGCGCCGCCATCGGCTCAAAGGATTGCGCCGAGCTCTATTCGCTCAGAGTGCTCAAGAGCGGCGTTCAGAACACGGATAACAATTACACCCGTTTTATCTGCATTTCCAAAAATCCCGAAATTTATCCGGGCGCAAAGAAAACGAGCATCATGCTCACAATTCCTCACAAGCCCGGCTCGCTTTATAATATAATTTCAAAATTTGCCGCTCTCGGTCTTAACATGACAAAGCTTGAAAGCCGTCCTATCCCCGGCAGCAATTTTGAATTCATGTTCTATTTTGATATCGACGCTTCGGTTTACTCCGAGAATCTCAAGGCTCTGCTTTGCGACCTTGAGGATGAATGCGAACAATTCAGCTACCTCGGAAGCTATACGGAAGATTAAAAGGTGATTTTATGTTTGGTTTGTTGGGCAGAAAGCTCGGCCACTCCCTCTCTCCGCAGATTCACTCGCATCTTTGCGATTATGAATATAAGCTTTATCCCACAGAGCCTGAAAAGCTCGACGAATTCTTTGCCGATACCCGTCTGAGCGGCTTCAATGTTACGATTCCTTATAAGGTCGAGGCATTCAACCGTTGCAGCACGCTCTCGGAAACCGCAAAAAAAGCGGGCTCGGTCAACACGGTTATCCGCCGACCCGACGGCTCGCTTTACGGCGATAACACCGATTATTTCGGTTTTCTTTATATGGCAGGCAAAATCGGTTGCGATTTCAAGGGCAAAAAGGTGCTTATTCTCGGCTCGGGCGGTGCAAGCCTTACCGCGCAGCTTGTTTCTGCAGATGAGGGCGCAAAAAAAATTATTGTTATTTCCCGAAGCGGCGAAAACAACTATAAAAATATCAGCCGCCACTATGACGCTGATATAATAATCAACACAACTCCCGTCGGAATGTATCCCAACAACGGCGAAAGGCTGATTGACCTTTCAAAATTCACAAAGTGCAGAAAAGCGCTCGACCTTATATATAATCCTGCGAGAACGGTTTTTCTGCTTGACGCTCAGAAGCTCGGCATTGACTGCATTAACGGTTTGCCGATGCTTGTTGCTCAGGCTCTGCGTGCGGCGGAAATCTTCACGGGCAAAAGCATCCCGCTTTCTGAAATCGACAGAATCCACGATATAATCCTCGGCAACCAGAAAAACATTGTGCTTGTGGGTATGCCCGGCTGCGGCAAATCAACTCTCGCAAAGCTGCTTTCCGAAAAAACAGGCAGAGAATGTGTTGATACCGATTCGCTCGTTGAGCTTTGCGGCGAAACAATTCCCGAAATTTTCGAAAAATACGGCGAAGCAGAATTCAGACGCCGTGAAACAGAGGCGATAAAATCCGTTGCAAAGGAGCAGGGCAGAATTATCGCAACAGGCGGCGGCGCAATTCTCAAGGAAGAAAACCGCATTGCTCTGCGCGAGAATTCAACCGTTATCTTCCTCAACGCACCGATTGAGCGCCTTGCAACAAACGGCAGACCGCTTTCAAAAGATATTGAAACGCTTCACAAAATGCACGCTCAGCGCCTGCCTCTTTATCTTGATGCGGCGGATATAACCGTTGAGGTTGACCCCGACCCCGAAGTGACTTTAAGGAGAATAAAGCTATGAAAATCCTTGTAATAAACGGACCTAATCTCAATATGCTCGGCACAAGAGAGCCCGGAATTTACGGCTCCCGGAATTATGCTGCCCTTTGCTCCATGATTGAAAACCATGCCGCAGAAAAGGATATTGAGGTTAAAATCTTCCAATCCAACCACGAGGGCGCAATTGTTGATGAAATTCAGGCGGCTTACGGCAGCTTTGACGGCATAGTCATCAACCCTGCCGCTTATACACACACGAGCGTTGCAATCCTTGATGCTCTCAAGGCGGTGAGCCTGCCTGCGGTTGAGGTGCATATTTCCGACGTTTCAAAAAGAGAGGATTTCAGACAAATTTCATATGCAGGCATGGCTTGCGAAAAATCCTTTATCGGGCTCGGATTTATGGGCTACATCTGCGCAATCGATTATCTGATTGAAAAATTCTCTTCATAAAATCAATAAACATATGATATTATCCGCCCGTTATTTGCGCAGCTTTTCGGGCGATTCATGAATCGCCCCTACGCATAACCTATCCTTAACAGCATATAAAGCAAAAAGCTTGCACGGAGTAATCCATGCAAGCTTTTTTGTTTTACTCTTTATATAAACTGATAATATATCCGTAGTCATCACTTGCTTTAAAGCTTTTCAGCTGTTCATAATCTGCATGGCAAGCAAAAACATATTTATTGGAATCCCTGCCGTTAAAGTGTTCCTCATAAACCGTTGTGTATCCGAGGTCTGCAAGCCGTTTGATTTCTCCCTTGACCTTTGCCGAGGAGTTATCCAACGCCTTTCCGTTCTCATAAACGGTAATAATAACATTATACCTTCCCGTATTCTCATAATAATTCATCGCATTCAGCAGCGCAGGTGTAAGAATAACCTCACCGTTTTGGGGAGCCGTGCCTTCGGGCAGTTTTTCTCCGTCAAACTCATCGTTGATAAGCAGATACGGTCCGTCATAGCTGTCAATCAGCAGCAAAACAGGCTCAAACTTCACTTCGCTGCCCTTGTATTTATCCCCACACTCCGTCAGGGATTCGATAACTGCAACAAGTTCTTCTTCGCTGAATCCGTCTGCCGCAAGGCTGAAGCCTGTATCGTTATAAATAAAGCCTGCCGAATATCTGCCAAACCGATTTTGACTGATATAAACCGTAGTTCCGTTTATTATTGAAGCCGCAGCATCTCCCGTAAGAACAATATGCGGCGTTCCTCCGCAGGAGTTCACGCTGAAATATCTGAATCTTTTTGAAACCTCAATTTCCAATCCCCTTCCTGCATCACGGTTTGTATACATAATCAGAATGTTATCGTGCGTTATTTCTCCTGTTCCTCCGTCAGCCCGAAAGAGACCGTAGCCCCCATCGGAATTATACAGATATTCAGCCATATCCGCAGGTACTCTCGGAAAAATCTCCGTTCCGTAAAAAGCTCTTAACTCGTCTTTGCTCATCGGTACATAGTCATTTATATCAAGATAAAAATCACCGACAAATGCATAGGCGTTTTCCGGCAGTTCTGAATTTATAACTATTTTATTTTCCTGCACCTGCCCGGTTACCGATGTTACGGCTGAGCTTGTACTGACACTCGGATTTGTAACCGCAGCATCTTTGCCGGATCGGTTAACGCCGAGCACAACCGCCGCAGCTGCACAAACGCAGACCGCAGGCGCAACTATTCTTTTTGCAGCTTTTCTGCGTTGCTTTTTCTCTGTATTATATTCGTCTATTTTGCTGAAAACATCGTTTACAACCTCATTACAGTTCTTCATAAACGAAGCCCTCCTTTTCAAGCTTTGATTTGAGCGACAGCCTTGCCCTATATAAAATGTTTTCGGTCTGATGCTTGCTTTTTTTCATGATTACGGCAGTTTCAGAAACGCTGAATCCCTCAAAATAAACCAGCCATATCGCCTGCCTGTGCTCTGCTTTCAAAGTTTTCATTGCCTGATGAAGCCTGATTTTTCTTTCTTCAAGCAAAAATGATTTCTCAAACTCTGTTTCTTCTGCAGCAAGGCAAGAATAATCATCAATATTATCATGCCTGTGTTTTGCCGTATGTCTCAAATAATCAAGCGCCGCATTACGCCCTATGGCATAAAGCCAGCTTTTGAACGTTGATTTGCCTGAAAATTTCGGCTTTTTAACAGCAAGCTTAACAAAGGTTTCTTCCATCATTTCTTCTGCAACAAGAATATTATCCGTGAAACCGCACAGATACATTATCAAACCGTCTTTATATTCTTTTATCAGCTCAACAAGACCGTTATCGTCTCCGTCCAGAAAACGGCGGTAGCTACTTGCACCGTTATCCATAAAGCTCGCTCCTTTCCGAAAGGATTTATCCTTTCATTTATTAGACGAAACAACACGAAAAAACTCCCGTTTTTATAATAAAAAAATCACACGGCCTGCACCTTTTCAGCGCAAGCCGTGTTTGCGTTATAAATCAGAAATTTTTAACAAGCTCCTTGAGATACGCCTTGAATTCGTCACCGATTTCGGGGTGGTCAAGTGCAACCTCGCAGTTTGCCTTCATGATGCCGAGCTTGTTGCCCATATCATATCTCTTGCCGTCAAAATCATAGGCAATGAGTCTGCCCTGCGCACCGAGGTCTGACATAACATCTGTAAAATAGAATTCCTCACCCTCGGGAGTTTTGGCAAGACCCTCTTCAATCATACCGAACACCTCGGGAGGCATAACAACTCTGCCGAGAATCGCATAAAGCGAAAGCACCTGCTCGGGAGTGGGCTTTTCGATGATTTTGTTGCAATCCATTGCTCTTTCTTCGCCCTCAATGGGAGAAACTCCGAGTGTGCAGTAAAGTCTGATAAGCTCTTCGGGAACTTCCTTTACACCAACAACACCCTTGCCGTATTTTTCATAGCAGCGGCAAAGCTGAGCTGTTACGGGGTCCTCAGAAATGATAACGTCATCGCCGTAAAGAACAACGAAAGGCTCATCGCCCACAAAGGATTTGCCGCATAAAATTGCGTGAGCAAGACCCTTTGTTTCTTTCTGACGCACAAAGCAGATGTTTGCAAGATTTGCGCAAGCCTTTACATCCTCATAAAGCTTTGCCTTTGAGGGGTTGCCCTTAAGCTGGGCTTCAAGCTCAAACGAATGGTCGAAATGGTCCTCGATTGCGCCCTTGCCTCTGTTTGTTACAATGAGAATATCCTCGATGCCTGCGGCAACGGCCTCTTCAACAATATACTGAATTGCAGGTTTATCAACAATATTGAGCATTTCCTTGGGAACGGATTTTGATGCAGGCAGCACTCTTGTGCCCAGACCTGCGGCGGGGATAATCGCTTTTCTGACTTTCATAAATAAGCCTCCTTAAAATAATCCTGACACTGCATCGGCAGCCATAACAAACAGGTTGAGAATAACCTGCTCGCCGAGGTTGCCTGCAAAAAAAGCAAGAAATGAAACGCTGCCTCTTCGGGCAATCATCATTTTTCTGATATTTTTATCATCAACGGCTTCATCAATTATTCTGAAATCCGCATTGATTTTTTTATAATAAAGTCTGTCTGCAATAAATCCGCACACAAGCCTTTGCGCAAGCATAATGCCTGTCAGTACCAGCAGCGGCATTCGGGATTTGGAATAGTATTCGCTAATCAGCTTTTCCGCCTGCGCATCCGCAGCCTCACTCGGTGCGGCATTTGCCTCGGAGCTGAGAAACGCCTGCGACTGCGTATAAAACTCCTCGGTTGCATCGAGCAGCTTTGTCTGGAGCGGCGCAGTCATCATGGTTATCGATGAAAAAACAACAAGCAGGATAATTCCGAATTTATAAAGCTTACGGAACAAAAACCAGTTTGCGCCAAAGAGGAATGCTCCCCAGTTGAAGGTGATTTTATGAACATGAATTTTTCGGAATTTCGGAATATACCGCCTTGCATTGAGCTGGGTATAGAGCGCATAGTCACCTGCGGTATAGTCACCGATCGGGTCATTTTCGTGCATATCTATTCCGCCCATAAAAGGGTTTTCTCTTTCTGTGTTAAGAAGAGTGCCGCAGCCACGGCAACGCATTGAGTTTTCGGGATTCTCCGTGCCACAGAAAGGGCATTCCTTTTTCGGAAGCTCTTCCGTTTCTCCGAAAAGGGCACCGCAATTTCCGCAATGGAGCGAATCCTTAGGGTTTTCGCTGCCGCAGATGTGGCAGACAGTATTTTCTTCATCAACCTCTTCTGTGGCGGTATTATCCGCTTCGGGTTGCGGTTCGGGATTTTCCGGTTTTGCTCCGTCGGGTTTCCACACAAACCCTTCGGCGTGCAGATTCTGATTTATACAGCAGCCGTTTTTGTGCCAGCACTCACGGTGGTGAGGCGTTGCGCACTCAGGACATACAACGATATCATCGCCATCTTTCATGCTCTCGCTGCACACAGGGCACGGCAGATTAAAATAATTCATTTCGGGTTTCACGCTTTCGTTTGGAATATATTCTATATTATTCTAACTAATTACTGTGAAAATTTCAATTACTATTTTAAAAATATTTGTAAATTTGAAAAACATCTCCCATGCAAATGCACTTTCAAATAAATAGCTTGACTTTATCGGTGCTTTTTGATAAAATTATCTCCGTTGCAAAACAGAATATCCGCCCCCATAGTTAAATGGATATAAGAACCTGATGCTGACGCATCAGAACCTTGTTACTCGCTGCGCGCTTAATCCTTGTTATGCGCTCCGCTCGTAATAACTCCCGTTAGTGCAATGGGGCAGCATTCATCTGTTTGCAAGCGCAATTTAACATCTGCCCCCATAGTTAAATGGATATAACGGGCCCCTCCTAAGGGTCTGTTGTAGGTTCGATTCCTACTGGGGGTGCCACACTCCGATGTTTTTTCATCGGAGTTTTTTGTTAATGGATATAAGAACCTGATGCTGACGCATCAGAACCTTGTTGTTCGCTTTCGCTCACAATAACAATGGCCCCTCCTAAGGGTCTGTTGTAGGTTCGATTCCTACTGGGGGTGCCACACTCCGATGTTTTTTCATCGGAGTTTTTTGTTAATGGATATAAGAACCTGATGCTGATG
>JAZNPG010000045.1:0-75802 GCA_045589555.1 Acutalibacteraceae bacterium | reverse complement strand
CCTTGACGTAGCTGAACGAAACGTCTCTGAACTCGATTTCGCCCTGAACGTTTTCGATATCGACAGCGTTTTCACTGTCAACGATATCGGGTACTTCGTTCATAACCTCAACAAAACGTTCAACACCCGTTACGCCTCTGCTGAACTGCTCGCTGAAATCAACGATTGTACGGATTGAGCCGAGAAGGGTTGAAATAAGAAGAAGGCTTGCGGCAAAATCGCCCGTCGAGAGAACGCCGTCTTTCATAAGGAATGCGCCGAGCGCCACAACCGAGATATATGTTACGCCGTCGATAAGCTTGACCGTTGCGTGAAACTGCGACATATATTTATGGCTCTTGTTGCGGATTTCAACATACTGCTCGTTGCCCTTGGCAAACTTTTCTTTTTCGGTTTTCTCGTTGGTGAATGAGCGAACAACTCTTACGCCGAGAAGGCTGTCCTCGATTCGTGCGTTGATTTCGCCAACCTGATGCCTGCCTTTTTTGAAAGTGTCACGCATTTTTGTGCGAGATTTTTTTGTGAGAATAATCATGAAGGGCATCAGAATGAAAATTGCAATTGCGAAGCGGAAATCCATCGTTGCAAAAATAAAGAAGCTTGCAACAAATTTAACCGCCGTCATGAGCAGCATTTCGGGAAAATGATGCGCCCATTCCGCAACGTCAAAAAGGTCAGAGGTCATGCGGCTCATGAGCTGACCGACCTTGGTGTTATCAAAAAATGTGAATGAGAGGGTTTGAAGATGGTCAAACATATCCTCACGCATGGAGTTTTCTATTTTTGTTCCCATCTTGTGTCCCCAGTAGGATTGGCAGAAGCTGGCAAGGCTGTCCAGCCCTCTCAGAGCTATGTATGCAACGGCGATTGTGACAATCAGGTTGACAGTAAGCCCTGCAGGATTTTCTACGCCCTGATTTGTTATTCTGCGCACTATCAGCGGCAGAATGATTTCGCAGGCTGCGGAGGTTGCGGCACAGGCAAGGACTATCAGCTCCGTACCGAGATGCTTTTTCAGATACGGGAAAAACCTTTTTATGAGCAACATGTTTTTCTGCGCAGTCTTTTTTTCTTCTTTTTGTTTTTCTGTTTCCATTTTCTTCTTTCCTTCTTTACTGTCGGATGACAATATATCACTCTATATTATGTAACAAAATTTCGGATTTGTAAAGCTTTAAATGAATAAAATAAAATGTAAACTTATTTTTATTATTATTGACCTTATAATATAAAACTGATATAATATTACAGATTATAATGCCGAAAATGTTGCCTTTAGATAACCGAAAGGATGTTTTGTTTTATGATAAAGATTTCTCCCTCCGTGCTCGCAAGCGATTTTTCCGCTCTCGGTTCAGAAGCGGTAAAGGTTGAAAAGGGCGGTGCAGATTACCTGCATCTTGATGTTATGGACGGCTGCTTTGTGCCGAATATTTCATTCGGTGCGCCCGTTATCAAAAGCGTAAGAAACAAAACCGACCTTATTTTTGATGTTCACCTGATGATTCAGAATCCTCTGAAATATATTGAAGATTTTAAAAAAGCAGGTGCAGATTTAATCACTTTCCATATCGAAAGCTCGTCGCCCGTCGGCGAAACGGTTGATAAAATTATTGATTGCGGCTGCAAGGCAGGCATAAGCATCAAGCCCGCAACGGCTGCGCAAGAGGTTTTCCCTTATCTCGATAAGCTTTCGATGGTGCTTGTTATGACTGTTGAGCCGGGCTTCGGCGGTCAGTCATTTATGCATGACACCATGGCAAAAGTAAAGACCCTGCGTGAAGAAATTCAGCGCAGAGGTCTTGATGTTGATATTCAGGTTGACGGCGGAATCAATGCCGAAACCGTTGAGATTGCGGCTGCTGCAGGGGCAAATGTTTTTGTTGCGGGCAGCGCGGTTTTCGGAGCTGAAAACCCTGCCGAAATAATTGAAATGCTCCGCAGCAAGGCAGAAAAAGCATATGCTTTTTAGTGAATAGTGAATAACGAACAGTGAACAGTTAAGGATAGGCTGCGCCTATGACCGTTTTATAATCGGGTGTGGGCTTTGTCCACCCGAAGCTCTTCGCTGTTAGCTGTTCACTGAAATCAGTTATGCCTGCACAGAATTGTGTCCAGCGCATCGTTTTCGGCAAGCAGATTCCAATGCTCACGGGTGAATTCTGCTTCAAGATTTTCGCATTTTCTGCATTTTGCAAATTCGCAGAAATGCCGCCTGAAGGAATTCAGGTCAAAGGGTGAGCTTATAATAAGTCTGTATTTGCCGTTGCTTTCGTAAAGGCTGCTGCGTGTGCAGCTGTTGTTACGGGTGCATTCCTCGGCAGCTTTGTAAAGACCGTCAAGGCTTTCAAAATCGCAGATAAGGTTAGCTGCCTGCTTCACAAGCGTTGAACGCCGTGCTTTTACTGCGGCATCAAGCAGGGTAAAGCAGAGAATGCAGCCTCCGTCTGCCTGCGGAATGGCTTCGATAAGCATTCTGCGTGAGGGGTCAAGCTCTTTGCCGAGATATTTGCCTGCGGCATCGAGTACGGTCCAGATAACTCTCCTTGTTTCTATCGAAGAATAATCCATTTCTTCGTATGTAATATCAAGCTCCAGCAAATCCTGCTGCGAAAGCTCAACTATTATCCTGTTTTCTGCAGGTGAGCTGATTTGCATAATGCAAAACCTCCTTAAATTAACGGTCTGTTAATATAATATGATTTTTCTTTCTGCGATGCAATGAATAAATAATGGAAGTTCAGAGGTGATCTCCTTGGCAAGCACCGTCTTAAAAAAGAATAACGGCAAAAGCATTTTCGGGGATTACCTGGTTATGCTTATTGCTCCGTGCATTACCGCTCTGTGGTATTACGGCGCACGCAGCCTGCTTGTTATTGCCGTGAGCATTGCGGCTGCGGTTGTTACCGATGCACTTGCAGGTGCGGTTATAAACAGAAAAATAAATCCCGGCGATTTCAGCGGAGTTTTTACAGGTGCGGCAATTGCACTGATGATGCCTGCGGGAGTGCCGCTTTATGTGGCTGCCTTTGCAAGCTTTTTTGCGGTTGCGGTTGTTAAAATTCCGTTTGGCGGCAGCGGAAATGCTCCGTTTGTTCCTGCAGCGGCAGGCTTTGCTTTTGCGAGCGTATGCTTCAAGGAGCAGGTATTCAGCTATACCGTCGGTTCGGAAGATAAAATTTTCGGCTCTGCTTCGCTCGGCTCAATGCTTATGAAGGGCAGCGCCGTTCATGTAGGCACGGCAAACATTTTTGATATTCTCGGCGGTAACGTTGCGGGTCCGATGGGTACAGGCTGCACTCTGCTGATAATCGCCTGTGCGGTTTATCTGCTTGTCAGACGTCCGAAGGATTTGCTTGCAAGTGCAGGCTTTGTTTGTGCATGCGTGCTTATGATTGCCGTTTTCCCCAGAGTTACGGCATCGTTCAGAACAAATCTTGTGCCCGAGCTTTGCTCAGGCTCGCTCATGTTTGCGGCAGTATTTCTTCTGACCGACCCTGCAACTCTCCCGAAAAAGAGCCTCAATAAGATTGTTTACGGTGCGGTCTGCGGTGTAATCTGCATGGCTATGCGCCGCATGGGAGCATATGAAGAAACGGTATGCTTTGCCGTTCTTCTGACAAATGCCATTCGTCCCGTTTTTGATTCGGCAATTGATAATATGCCTAAAATCAGCAAAAAATCACCCCGTAAGGAGGTGAGGGCAGAATGAGTTCAGAGCTTTCCTTTAAAGATATTTTCAAAAAAGGAGCAGTTCTTTATAATCCTGTTCTCGTTCAGCTTGTCGGTCTGTGCCCCGTTATTGCGGCTTCAACAACCTTCGTTCAGGCAGCGATGCTTTCGGCGGCAATGTGCGTTGAGCTGATTGCGATAAGCGTTATTGCAAGCGCATTTTTAAAGAATCTTCCGCGCTGGGTAAGGGTGCCCATGTATCTTCTTATGGGTCTTGCAATTATCTGCCCTGCGCTTTATTACCTTGAAACCTATTCTCTTAACGACATAAGCCTCGGCATGAAAATTTATTTGCCGCTGACCGCAGTCAACTCTGTTGTTGCGGTGCATTGCGAGCAGTTTGCCGTAAAAAACAGCGTGAAGCTTGCTTTTTATGATGCGGCGGCGAGCGGAATCGGGGTTTCGGTTATCTTTCTGATTACGGGAGCTGTCAGAGAAATTCTTGGCAATTCAACCTTTGCAGGCGTTAATGTTAATATTCCGGTAACTTTCAAGGGCATGGCTCTGCCGTTCGGCTGCCTTATTCTTCTCGGATTCCTTGCGGCAGGTCTTAAAGCGGCTTCGGCAAAGCTGAATCCTCAGCAGGAAGAGCCCGAAGAAGTTTTGCAGGCGGAGGAAGAGCCCGAAGAAATTCCCGTTCAGGAAGCGGTTCAGGATGTGCCGCAGATATCGGATTTCTCCGCAGCAGGCGACCTCAACGAGTTTCTTCAGTCGCTCGGCATTGAATTACCTGAAGAGGAGGGCGGCAAACAATGAAAATGATTTCGGATTTGCTTATAACCGCTCTTTTCACGGTTTTTGTTCAGAATCTTGTTCTCAGCTCCGGTCTCGGCATGAGCGAGGCAATCAGAGTTTCAACAAAACCCGGCACATTCGGCAAATTTGCCGTTATGATTTCGGGCTTTTCGGTTGTGACAAGCGTTATCTGCAGTCTGCTGAATGCTCTTACAGGCTTTGCCAATCTGCCTTTTGCAGGTAAGGCGGCAGTTTACGGTTGCGTGCTTGCGGCAGTATACATTATTGCGGCTCTGCTCATGAAGCTTATTTTCAGAGCATCGGATAAATTGCTCGGCACCCTCGGCATTGCTGCGCTCAACACGCTCGTTTTTGCCGTGCCGTTTATCAATGAATCCGCAGCCTATTCGCTTGCGGATGCGGTGGGCTCGGGTATCGGCGCAGGCATAGCGTTTGTTCTTGCCGCCGCACTTATCAGCAAGGGCTCCGCTGCTCTTGAAAAGAACGAAAATGTTCCCGAGGCGTTCAAAGGCACGCCCGCAATGCTTATTTATGTGGGTCTGCTCTCGCTTGCGTTTGCGGGCTTTGCAGATTCCTCTTTATTTGCTTAAAACAGTTTATTCGCTTAAAGCAAGGTGAAATTATGGCAAAAAATAAAAACAAAGGCATTATCGAAAAAGCGTTAAAGCCCTCGCAAAGAGAGAGCATAACGGAGTTTTCGGCGCATTTCGGCTCAGAGCCGAGCTATGAGGAAAAAGTTAAGAAAAAGCGGATAATAAACGGCATTCTTATTGCTCTGGGCATCATTGCGCTTGTAGCGGTGGGCTATTTTATAACGGATGTGCTTGTGCGCATAACGGAAATCCCTTATAACCCTGCAGGAGCAATCAATCAATAATCATCAAAGGAAGCAACACAATGGATTTTATTCCTTATAATTCAAGGCTGATATATCATAAATCACCATTCGGAGCGGTGCGCGAGGGCGAAAAGATAACTCTGCGCATTGTTATGCCCCGAAGCTTCTGCTGCACGGGCGCAAGGCTGATTCTGGATTCCGACAGCGGCAAAAGCACGGCTTATCCCATGGCGTGGGAGCGCATGGAGGGCAACGATGAGGAGTGGTGGAGCGTGAGCTTCACTCCCGAAAAGCAGGGACTTTATTGGTACCGCTTTGCCGTTGACCGTGATGACGGCGGAAGTCTTATAACAAGGTTTGATAATTCAACGGGCAGAATTTCTCCCGATGGCACGAGCTTTCAGCTCACGGTTTATTCAAAGGACTTTGAAACGCCCGACTGGATTAAGGGCTCGGTAATTTATCAGATTTTTCCCGACAGATTCAGTTTTTCGGGCGAAGAGAAAAAGAATATCCCTGCGGAAAGGGTAATGCGCTCCGATTGGGGCGGCAAGCCCATGTGGGAGCCCGATTCCGAGGGCAGAATTTCAAAATACGATTATTTCGGCGGCGATTTGAAAGGCATTGAGCAGAAACTCGGTTACCTTGAATCGCTCGGTGTGGGCTGCATCTATCTCAACCCTGTTTTCGAGGCTCACTCAAACCACCGCTATGATACGGCGGATTACGAAAAAATCGATATGCTGCTCGGCGACGAAAAGGATTTTGAATCCCTTTGCAAAAAAGCTGAGGAGCACGGCATAAAAATTGTTCTCGACGGTGTTTTCAGCCATACGGGAGCAGACAGCCGATATTTCAACAAGGAAAAAAGATACGGCAGCGGCGGAGCTTATAACAGCACCGATTCGCCGTATTACGAATGGTATAAATTCAAAAATTATCCCGATGAATATGCTTGCTGGTGGGGCGTTGATATCCTGCCCGAAATCAGCGAAGAAAATGACGGCTATATTGAATATATTGCAGGCAAAAACGGCATTCTCCGTAAGTGGCTGCGTCTGGGCGCAGGCGGCTGGAGGCTTGATGTTGCCGATGAATTGCCCGATATATTTCTTGATGCGCTTCGCTCTGCGGTTAAATCCGAGAAAAGCGATGCATATATTTTAGGAGAGGTATGGGAGGATGCTTCCAACAAGATAAGCTACGGCGAGCGCCGCCGTTATCTTCAGGGAGCGCAGCTTGATTCCGTTATGAATTATCCCTTTGCCGATTTGCTGATTGATTTTG
This sequence comes from Acutalibacteraceae bacterium, assembly GCA_045589555.1. Lineage (GTDB taxonomy): Bacteria > Bacillota > Clostridia > Oscillospirales > Acutalibacteraceae > CAG-177. The sequence continues at coordinate 69,189 of JAZNPG010000045.1, read as the reverse complement.
CAATCAGGGGCGAAGCGGAGGGCTTCAACAACAGAATTGAGGAAATCTGCGAAAACTATCCCAAGCCTGCGGTTGACTGCCTGATGAATCATATCGGTACTCACGACACCTGCCGTGTGCTCAACCGCCTTGCAACAAGGGGCGGATACTATTCCGACCATCTCAACCGTTACAGCGGCGGTCTGACAGAGGCAGAAAAAGAGAGCGGCAAGGCTCTGCTCAGGCTGATTTCAACCATGCAATTCACGCTTCCCGGCGTGCCCTGCATCTATTACGGCGACGAAGCAGGCGCAGACGGCGGCGAAGACCCCTTTAACAGAGGCTGCTATCCGTGGGGAGCAGAGGATGAGGAGCTTGTTGAGCATTTCAAGGCTTTGGGCAGGCTTCGCAAGGAGCATGAGGTATTCAAGGACGGCGAGTTTGTGCCTGTTTCGGCGGCGATGGGCTGCGTTGCCTATGAGCGCAGGGGCAGGGGCGAGAGAATAATGACGGTTGCAAACCGCAACAGCCACCCCATTGTTTACATACTCCCCGAGGAGGGCTATGAAGCTCTGGCGGGCGGCACCGTCAGCGGCAGAGAGCTCAGCATTGAAAAAGAAACTGCGGCAATAATTATTAAGCGGTGATATAAATGGCAAGGAAAAAGAGCCTTGTTTTTGAAACTCAGAATAAAAACAGCAAGGGCAGTGCACGCCGATTCTGGTTTTTGCTTGTTGTGTGTGTGCTGGCTGTGCTGATTGTTTCGCTGGCAGTCATTATGAAAAACAGCGATTATGATATAGATACTGCGCTCGGTTTTGAAAAAGAAACCGAAACAACAGACTCCGTGAGCGAAACTCAACCCATAACCTTTGAGGCGGAAAGAGTTTTTCTTCTCTGGTGTGCGGATTCCGACAGGCAGAAGGTTCATTTTATGAGCCTTGTTAAGGTCGAGTTGCCCGAATGCAGGGTAACCGTTTGTGCGGTTGACCCCGATTCCGTGCTTGAAACAACCGAAAACGGCAGCGCAAGTCCGGCTTCGATTTATGCTTCTTCGGGCGAAAAGGCGTTGGTTGCGGCTCTCGAAAAGGCATATGATATTGATATCGACCGTTATGTGGGCGCAAACGAAACCGATTTCAAAACCTTTGTCAATAATTTCGGCGGCATGAAAATTACCGTTCCCGAGCAGATAAATTATAAAAGCGATGAGCTGAGTCTTGTTCTGATAAAGGGTAATCAGAATCTCAAGGGAGATACATTATATAAATATATGCTCTATCTGAACACCCGCGGCGCTGAGGGTAAAAAAATGCAGTCGGATGCAATGCTCGACATTCTGGGAGGGATTTTCAACCCTGCCAACACCGAGAAAAGGAGCAGAATTTTCTCCCGCATAACAAACAATATGATAACGGATATAACCATAGTTGATTTTTCGGCAGAAGAAAACGGAATAATTCTGCTCATGCAAAACGGAATTGTGAAAGCAGAAACGGCAGATTATCCCGAGGAGCTCAGTTAACCACCGATTTTCGGCGGAGAGGAACACTATGAAAAAATTTTTAATGCGCCTTTTCGGTGCGGCGGCTTTTCTGGCGGCAACCGCTGCCGTTCTGATGTTTGTTTTAAGCGTCAACACGCAGAAAGAGCCTGTTACGGATACAAGCGTTGCGGCGGCGGAGATTACGGATTGCGGCGGAGCCTATAAATTCTGGTTTTCGCACCTTTCAAACGAAGAAAAGCACGCCTATAATTTAATTCTTGAAAGCATTTATTCAATGCCCGATGAGATTGCGATAAACCGCATCGATTCGGAAATGCTTGATAATGTTTTCTATGCGCTTATGAGCGATAATCCCGATTTGTTTTTCGTCGGCAGAAAGTGCACCTTGCGCACCGTCGGCAGCGAAACATGGTTTTCGGTTGATTACCTGATAGACAAATCCGAATATGAGCAGATGAAGCAGGAGCTGGATGCCGTTTGCGCCGAGGTTGAAAAAAATTTCACCGATAAAACGGATTTGTGGCAGACAGAGCTTGAAATTCACGATTATATCATCGATAACTGTATTTACACTCTGGCGGATGATTCGCTTGCTTCCTCGGCTTACGGCGCTCTCGTTAACGGCGAAGCGGCTTGCGAGGGATATTCCAAGGCGGCAAAGCTTCTGCTTGATGCGGCAGGAATCGAAAACACGCTCATCAGCGGAGTTTCCGAAAGCGAGGAAGGCGACAGCGGACCTCATATGTGGAATATCGTAACTCTCGGAGAAAACAGATATCATCTTGACTGCACATGGGATGACCCAGTTGACGAAAGCGGAGAGCAGACAAAAACCCATATTTATTTCAATCTTGATGATGAGAGCATTTCGCTCACGCATTCGGATTTTTCGCATGATTTCGGCTGCAATTCCATTGAAGAAAACTATTTCGTAAAAACGGGAACTTATTTTGAAAGCTATGACCGTTCCTGCGAAAAGACGATTGCAGAAGTTATAGCCGAAAAGGCAAAAGAGGGCAGCGATGCGGCGTATTTCCTTTTTGCGGACAGAGAAAGCTTTGATAAAGCGGTTGATGAGCTGCTTACAAAGGAAAGAATATACGTTGTTCTCAAAACGGCAAAGAATATCTCGGGTTTGAAGATGTCAACAAAATCGGCAGGCTATGTCACCGATGAAACCCGATTGATTATAGGCATTGTGCCAAAGTATGATTAGAGAAGGAAGATTATTATGGATAAACCCAGAATAGAAGCAGCGGTAAGAGAAATTCTCATCGCTATTGGTGAAGACCCCGACAGAGAGGGTCTTGTTGAAACCCCCGCAAGAGTTGCAAGGATGTATGAAGAAATCTTTGCAGGTCTTGAGGATGACCCCACTCGTCATCTCAAGCTTTTCAATGAGCAGGGCAACGAAGAAATGGTTATAGTCAGGGATATCCCTCTTTATTCGATGTGCGAGCATCATCTGATTCCCTTTATGGGCAAGGCTCATATCGCTTATATTCCTGCAGACGGCAAGGTTATCGGTCTTTCAAAGCTTGCAAGAATCACCGAGAGCTTTGCAAAAAGACCCCAGCTTCAGGAGCGTCTTACAGCGCAGATTGCGGATTTTCTTTTTGAAAATCTCAATCCCAGAGGCGTTGCCGTTGTTGTTGAAGCAGAGCATCTGTGCATGACAATGAGAGGCGCAAGAGCATCAGGAGCTGAAACACGCACCTCTGCGTTGAGAGGCGTTATGCGTTCCGACGCAAGAACAAGAGCAGAAGCCATTTCGCTGCTCACCGGAGGAAGACCGTAATGTTTAAAGCAGGTAAATTTTCTCTGCCTCTGGGCAGAAAAACATATGTAATGGGCGTTCTGAATTACACCCCCGATTCCTTTTCGGACGGCGGAAAATTCAACACTCCCGTGCAGGCTCTCGCTCATGCCCTTAAAATGCAGGAGCAGGGAGCGGATATAATCGACCTGGGAGCAAACTCAACAAGACCGGGCGCAAAAATTCTTACGGCATCCGAGGAGCTTGAAAGAATTGCGCCTGCGCTTGAAGTGCTTGAGGGAAAGCTTTCCGTTCCGCTTTCGGTGGATACCTTCTATCCCTCCGTTGCAAAGGCTGCGCTTGAATCAGGCGCAAGCATTATCAACGATGTGAGCGGTGAATTCAATGCCGAAATGGCACAGCTTGCAAAAAAATACGGTGCAGGCTATGTTGTTATGCATAATCCCTGCGGCTCGGATACGGTTCATGAATATAAAGACGGAGTTATCAGCCATATCAGGGGAGTTTTTCTTGATGCCCTGAATCTCGCCTCGGAGTGCGGTCTGCAGAAGGAGCAGCTATGCTTTGATGTGGGGCTCGGCTTCAGCAAAAGCTATGAGGATAACCTTGAGATTCTGCGCAATTTAGAGTGGCTCAAATTCAAGGGAATTCCGCTTCTTGTTGCGGCTTCGAGAAAAAGATTTATCGGCATTGCAGGCGGCGAAGAAAACAGCGCCCTGCGTGACCCCGGCACCGTTGCGGCGCATACGGCGGCGATTGCGGCAGGGGCGGATATAATCAGAGCGCATGATGTTGCGGGAGCTGTTCAGGCGGCAAGGGTTGCCGATGCTCTTTTCAGAAAAACAGGAGAATAAAATGGATAAAATCTTAATCAGAGACCTCAGGGTATTTGCTTATCACGGTGTGCTTGAGGAAGAAAAGGAAAACGGACAGCATTTCATTTTTGATATTGATGCGTTTGTTGATATTTCAGAGCCGTGCGAAAGCGACGATGTAGAGGATACCGTCAACTATGCCCTGATGGTTGAGCATATCATCAGAACTTTTACCTCGCAGAAGGATAACCTTATTGAAAGAGCGGCGCAGAGGGTTGCGGCAGAGCTTTTTGCTTCGTTTGAAAAAATAAGCGAACTGCGGATACTTCTCAAAAAGCCCGATGCTCCGATTGATGCGGATTTCGGCTGGGCAGGGGTTGAAATTCACAGAAAACGGGAGGATTTTTGCAATGAGTGAAGCCGTTATTGCGCTGGGTTCAAATCTCGGCAACAGAATTGAAAATATAAATGCGGCAGTCAGAGCGCTTGCACGTCTTTCCGAGGTTAAAATTCTCAAAGCGTCCTCGGTTTACGAAACCGAGCCCGTCGGCTGTGACGATGATGCAAAATATTATAATGCGGCAATTCTTGTTGAAACAAGCGCATCACCTGTGCTGCTTCTCGGTGAATGCCTCGGCATCGAAGCCGCTATGGGCAGACACCGCATGAAAAAGAATGAGCCGAGAATAATCGACCTTGACCTCATTCTCTATGAGAACTTCAAAAGCGAAAGCTATGAGCTTACGCTGCCGCACCCGAGAATTCTTGAGCGTGCGTTTGTTATGGCTCCGCTGCTGGAGCTTTATCCGTCGGGCAGAGCGCCGGGACTGTTTTTCGGTCCGCATCTCAGAGATCTGGGCATGAACGGCGTTTGCAAAACCGAAAAAGAAATAATCATTCCTATTTATTGAGAGGTGCTTTTATGTCATCAACTATCTGCGAAAACTGCGCCTATTATGATTATAACGAAGAATATGAGTGCTATGAATGCGGCGTTAATCTTGATGAGGATGAGCTCTACAGATTTATGCAGGGCGGCTCATTCGAGTGTCCGTATTTCACACCTTACGATGAATATAAAGTAGTCAGAAAACAGAATTAACTCTGGGAGGAAAAACCATGAGCAAGAAAAAAGAGATGAACACAAAAAAGAGCAAAGCCTCGGAAACCGCCGCAGAGAAAAAGGCGAAAAACAAAAAAATAATCATCATAGCCGCTGTTTCCGTTGCGGTTGCCGCAGCGATTGCTTTGCTTTCGGTTTTTGTTATCAAGCCCTGGATTGACAGCAGAAATGCAGGCGTTATCAAGGAAGCAACAACCTATAAATCAAAGCCTGTTGATGTGCAGGAGGGCGACAGCTACGAGTACGTTGATTACAGAGGTCTGCGTATGCCCAAGGAAGTTGCCGAAATGCTCAATCAGGCAGAGATAGACAATCAGGAAGCCTGCAAAAAATACGGCGTTGCAATGAATATCGGCAAATATCAGGTTTCACGCCCGAGATTCGAGCTTTATTATAACTATTCATGCTCGGCAAAAACGAGGGACAGCCTCACCATGGCAAAAAACGGACAGGCTAACACAACCGGCTTTGATTATAACGCTTCTCCCGAAAGCCAGAAATATCCTGCTTCAAAAGAGGAGAACTACACATGGGCGGATAAATTTACTGACGATGCAATTGAAAGCATGCAGTTTTATTTTGCCGCTTATGAATATGCGGTTGCCAACAAGGTTCAGCTTTCCGACGGCATGTTCCAGCGCATGATTTATGAATATGACGAAGCGATAAGGCAGAGCGCCGAAGGTCAGGGTCAGACAGTTGAGGAATATCTTGAAGCAAGAGTCGGTGAGGGTATAACCCACGCAATGTATGCCGCTCACACGGTTATGGCTTATTATGCAGCGGAAGTCCAGGTTACTGAGCTCGAAAAATATCAGAATGCGGTTACCCGTGAAGAGCTTACGAAATATTACAACGCAAACAAAATGCATCTTCAGGTTGCAAAGGTAAGAATTTTCCCGATTGAAACAGATTATCAGGAATCAGAGCTCAATGCTCTCAGAGATTTAAAGAGCTTTTATGCTTTTGCCGAGGCGCACAACAATTATCAGAATTACGATGCCGAAAGCGCAACCGAATTCTGGTGGGTAGACTATACCTATGTTTCTGAGGCTTTCGGTCCCGGCGTTGCAGACTGGATCTTCGGTGAAGAGCACGCAGTCGGCGATATCGGCATGGCTCCGGGTCTTCTCTATGAATGCATTGTCTATATTGAGGAGCTGCCTTTTGAAATAACAACTCATCAGGCAGTAGTCTGCGAATACCTCTATAATTACGATGCCGACGAAGCATCCAAAACCGAAACAAAGGAAATGGCCGATGCTCTTCAGGATATGTTTATTGAAGAGGGTGCAAACAAGGATGCGGCACTCTATCTTGTTGAAGAAAACTACGGTGCAAACCTTGCCGTTTCAGTTTCTGATTACGGCATTGAAATTGATAAATGGATGTTTGACCCTGCAAGAAAAGCAGGCGACTATGCAAGAATTGACACCGCTGACGGTGCATATTTCGTTTATTATCTCAACCCCAATCCCGACGATTATGATTGGGAGGATGTTGCGAGAAAATCAATCGGCAACGAAAGATATGATGCCGATTTTGAGGAAAAGGTCAACACCGATTTCAAGTGCGAAAACAAAAACACAACCAATATCAAGGGTGCGTGGGATCATTCCTATGCAATCATCAAGCCCTATGTTGATGAAATCAAGAGCCTTAACGGTCTGAAATAAAAAGGAAAAATCTGTTTTACAAAACGGCTTATCGGCAAAGTATACTATATAAAGAAAGGAGGGCTTTGAGTGGCAAAAGAAAAAAAGCAGCCACGTTTCAAGCAGATAACGGTTATGTTTCTGATAACTGTTTTTCAGCTTCTTTGCTGTGCCTGCGTTATCCTCAGGCAAAAGGATATCAGCGCAATAACAATTTATACTTTTCTCGGCTATATCGCCATTGAGTGGGTTTATATGTCGCTCGGTACGATAATAACGGGTCACGATTATTTTGAGCTTGAAGCAATCGGTTTCTTTCTTTCGGGCATTGGGCTTACGGTTTGCGCAAGCTTCAACGATGCTTATGCCTATAAGCAGCTTTTTGCGATTATTCTCGGTCTTGTGACCTATCTCATGGTCATCCTTTTAACAAAGGATGTTAACATTGCCTCAAAGCTCCGCACTCCTGCCGCCATAGGCAGCGTGCTTATCCTTGCGGCAAACCTTGTTCTTGCGCAGAGCATCAACGGCACGCTCAACTGGATTGACCTCGGCTTTTTCTCTATCCAGCCCTCAGAGCTTGTCAAGGTAACGTTTATTTTCGTTGGTGCCGTATCTCTTGAAAAGCTTCTTTCCTCAACCAGCCTTACAAAATATCTTATTTTTTGTATCGGCTGTGTGGGTGCGCTTTTCCTTATGAAGGATTTCGGTACCGCACTTATTTTCTTCTTTACATTTATTCTCATCGCATTCATGCGCTCGGGCGACATCCGAACAATTTTCTTCGTGTGCACGGGTGCGCTGATGTGCGCTGTTCTTGTTTTCTACTTCAAGGACCATGTTGCTGCAAGGTTTGCGGCTTACAGACATGTGTGGGAATATATGGATACCACAGGCTATCAGCAGTCCAGAGCCCTTATCTATATCGCCAGCGGCGGACTTTTCGGGCTCGGATTGGGCGAAGGCCATGTGCGTGATATTTATGCGGCATCAACCGATATGGTTTTTGCGCTTATTGTTGAAGAACTCGGTCTTATAATGGGTATTGCAATTCTGCTCTGCTTTGCCGGCATTGCGTTTTTTGCAATCCGTGCATCAAGAACGGCAGGCTCAACTTTTTATACAATCGCTGCGGTTTCTGCGGCAGGCATGATGCTTTTCCAGCTTTCGCTGAATGTTTTCGGCATTACCGACCTCTTGCCGCTCACGGGTGTTACGCTTCCGTTTGTTAGCCGTGGCGGCTCGAGCATGATTTGTTCATGGGGTTTGCTTGCATATATCAGAATGGCAAGCGCACCCTTTGTTCCGCCCGAGGCTGACCCCAGACCCCTGCCGATTCGCAGAAGACCCCGTACGCAGCGCACGGCAAGAACAACGCCGAGACCCGTTCAGCCGCCCATGCCGTCGCCGCCGCCGATAAAGCGCCCGATGGACAGGCCTGACCCCGTCGGCAGACCGCAGCCGCCCCAAAACAGAACAGGCAGAGGAGGCGGTGCAAAATGAAAATAACGGTCAGAAGAGCATATGTTTTTTATGCGGTTATTGTTGCGTTCCTTGCAGGAGTTGCAATTCTGATTGCGGATATTGCGCTCAACGGTCAGGAGTGGGTTTCAAACAGCGCCAACCGTCACCTTTATTCACGCTCGAATGCGGTTGTGAGTGCAGGTCCCGTTGTTGATATCAGAGGAACAATTCTTGCTGAAACAAAGGGCGAAAAAAGAGTTTACAATGAGGATGCCGAGCTGAGAATGGCAATCCTCCATGTTATGGGCGATACTCACGGATTCATCTCCACGGGTACGCAGAATCTTTACAGCGATTCACTTTCGGGTTACAACTTTGTTGACGGCATTTATACGCTGAAAAAACGCGGTGTCGGTCCCGAGCTTGTTATCAACATTGACGGCGAAGCCTGCAAGGTTGCTTATGAAGCTCTCGGCGAATTCAACGGAGCGGTTGCCGTTTATAACTATAAAACAGGCCAGCTTCTTTGCAGCGTTTCAAAGCCTACATATGACCTTGTAAACAAACCCGATGATGTCAACACAAACCCGAAATATAACGGTGCATATCTTGATAAGGTTGTTTCGGGTCTTTATACTCCCGGTTCAATCATGAAAATAGTTACAGCCGCCTGCGCCATTGAAAATATCCCCGATATCTATGAGCGCACCTTTGATTGCAACGGCGAATATGTTGTAACCGAGGGGCAGAGGGGTGTTATCTGCAACGCTGACCATAAAACGGGGCTCACCTTTCAGGATGCGATGAACAAATCCTGCAATGCCGTTTTTGCGCAGATTGCAATTGAACTCGGCGCAAGCAAGCTGAAGGCAACGGCTGAGGCAATGGGCTTCAATACGGAGCTCTATGCAAAAGAAGTCCGCATAAAAATGAGCCGATATAATCCGCCCTCAAACGATAATCTTGAGCTTGGCTGGGCAGGCATCGGTCAGTCAACAACCCTTGTCAATCCCTGCCACTTCCTTTCGATTATGGGAGCAATTGCCAACGGCGGAGAGGGCTATGCGCCTGACAGAATTTTTGCTCTGGGCGGCATTGCTGCAGATAAAAGAGAATTGCAGGTTATGGTTTCAATCAATCCCGAAACCGCCAAAAAACTTGATGCGCTGCTTCGCTCAAACATAAAGGATGAATACGGCGATGACCGATTCCCCGACCTTGAGATGTGCGGAAAAACAGGCACTGCGCAGATAACGGGCGCAACAAGCCACTCATGGTTTGTTGGCTATTCGCAGAGGGATGATTTGCCGCTTGCGGTTGTCTGCGTTGCGGAAAACGCAGGCTCGGGCATGAAAACCGCCGTCAACGTTTCCAATACGGTTATGCAGTATTTCCTCGAAAATCCAATCGAATAAAATAACAGGTGAAGTAAGAAATGAATCTTGCTTCACCTGTTTTTTGTTGTTGTCTTTTTTTATCTGTTCTTAATCTTGTTAACAATAACACCCAGACGGGTATTGTTGAAGTTTTCTCTGCGTTTTTCGGCGGCGGTGAGAATTCGGGGAGCTTTGGGTTCAAGAATAAAGCGCTCCATGTTGCCGTCATCGCAAACAAACGGCTGTGTCATGCATATGCCGCCCTCGCCTTTAAGCTGGCAGCGCACATAGCAGCTTATCTTGTCTGCATGCTCACGCAGGTTGATTGTTGAGGTCATTTCGCCGTCTGCCTCGGCGGTAACGCTTTCGATGATTTCGCCGTCGGCAATCCATTCAATCGCCTTGCAGTTTTTGCCCGAAACGGTGATTGAATCCGCTTCGTCGTCAACCTCAATTTTTGTAACAACGGGGTATGCGCCCTTGCCTGCGAAGGTTTCGCCGAGCTCGTTTTTGGCGTAGCGGGCAATGGCGAAAAAGTGGCCGTTTTCCATTGCGTTGCGAAGATTTGAGAGCGAATAATCGGGCAGGATAAAATCCATGAATGCAGTATCGATTTCACGGACTCTGTGAGCATCGCTGTTACCGAAGCCCCATACGTTTCTGCCCTCGGGGATAAGCGTTCTGAGAAGCCCGTCCCAGAGAATTCTGTCGCTGCGGTTGGGACCGTCATACATGTTGAGAACTTCAATGCCCATGCAGGATTTATATCTGCGGAGCAAATCTGCAAAATATGCAACGTTTTCGGGCACCCTTGCGCAGTCAGGATCTTTATATGCGCCCAGCCAGTCGGAGGGGTGGTTGATATGAGAAATTCCGCCGCTTTCTTCAATAAGTCTTAACGGGATTTCAAAATCGTTTTCCTTGCCGTATTTACCCTCATAAACGTTGGTGAAATAACCGTTGACATGGTTTTTCATAAGGGTGAACATGTTGGTTTCAATGGCATCGGGCACGCACTGCAGACCTCTGCGCTTTGTGCGGCCGCCCTTTGCGGTTTTATATGAGCCGTTGAGAACGGCTTTATACATTTCGGTTGAGGGGTGATGGCGTTTGCCGTGCCACAGAAGCTGGAAAAAGAAAAGAGGAATTATTGTGGGCTCTTTGTCCCACTCCTTGCCTACTATTCCGTGCTCCGCAAAGGCGAGAATATCAAAATCGTTATCGTAGAAGCCTTCAATCATTTCCGTCATGGTGTTGTTGGCGTCGCTGTATGTAGAGTGTGTGTGCAGGTTTGTTTTATAGTGGTTATCGGGCTTTTCGATGAGCTCCGAAACACTCTGATAGGGGTTTGTTATCCTGTAGCTTACGTTTGCCATAATTAACCTCCTGGTTTTTATACCATTTATAATACCATAAATAATATAAGGTTTGCAACAAGAAAAATAACATTGACTGCTGAGAAAACAAGCAGATATCTGCCTGCCTTTATGTTTTCTTTGACTGCAAGCTTGAATGAAATGAGGCTTGCCATTGAAGCAATGAGCGTGCCCAGACCGCCGAGATTAACGCCGATAAGCAGAACCTTTGCGTTATCCGTAAAGCCCGAAAGCAGTAGCGCTGCAGGTACATTTGAGAAAACCTGGCTTGCCGCAATGCCTGCAAGAACCTCGTTGCCGATAACGATTTTCTTGAGAAAAGCGCTCACAGGGGCGATGTTTCCGAGATTACCGATGAAGATAAACAGAAAAACAAAGGTCAGAAGCAGGCTGTAATCAACCTTGAGAAGAGTTTTTCTGTCGGCAATCAGAAGAGTTGCTGCAGTTACCGCAAGCGTTACGGGGTAGGGTATAACCTTGAAAACCGTGAGGAGGGAAACGGCAAACAGTATGCCGTAAACTGCCGCCTTGCCTGCGGGAATATTATCTTCCGAAGCCGAAGCTGCGGCGCTGATTTTCTCTTTGCCTGAAAACAAGGCAAACGCAACGGTAAGAATCAGCGATAAAACCGTATACGGCAAAACTGCCGAAACAAAATCGCCCATGCTCATTTCGAAAGCGGAAAAAAGATAAAGATTCTGCGGATTTCCGATTGGTGTAAGCATGCTGCCGAGGTTTGCAGCAACCGTTTCAAGAACAACAATCGGAATCAGCTTTTCCTTTTTGCCCGAAATACGCAGCGCCTCAACCGTAAACGGCACAAACGTAATCAGAGCAACATCGTTTGTTATGAGCATTGCCGAAAAGAAACAGAGCAGGCTTAAAACAAGAGTCAGTGCTCTGACTGAGCTTACGCCCTTGAGCAGCTTTTGCGCAAAAATGCGAAAGACTCCGAGCCTGCCGAACCCTGCCATAACTGCCATCAGACAGAAAAGCAGCGCAAGTGTACGGAAATCTATGTAGCCGAGGTAGTCAGCATCAGGCGTGATTACGAATGCGGATACCGCCGCAAGCAAAAACGAAATAATCAGAACGGGTTCGCTTTTGCAGAAGTTTTTTATTTTTTCCATGTTCTAACCTACTTTATGTGACGCATTTCATCAACATCCTGCCATTTGACCTCAAAGCCTGCTCCGTGAGAGCAGAAAACAGAGGATGAAGGATTTTCAAGATCGTTTTCCTTTTTATAACCGATTGATTCGATAACCGTTTGCGGATTATGGCATTCTTTATAGCCGCCGTCTCTGAAAGAAACGGAGCCGGTACCCTTGGTGTAAGCGGTGACCTGCTCGGGATAATCAATGAATTCCGCAACAGGTCCGCTGCCTGAGATAACTGCGTTGGTACCGTGAGTTTCGGGAGGGTCAAATTCGCCGCTCATGCGTTGAATATCGGCAATGGCTCTGCCGACGCAATCCTGAGGCACACTGATAACAAAATTATAATAAGGCTCAAGCAGAATGCTCTGCGCCTTTTCAAGCCCCTGACGGATTGCTCTGTATGTAGCCTCCCTGAAATCACCGCCCTCGGTATGCTTGAGATGAGCCCTGCCTGCGGTGAGAATGATTTTCACATCCGTAAGAGGCGAGCCCGTGAGCACTCCGAGATGAGTTTTTTCACCAATGTGAGTTAAAACCAGGTTTCTGTAATTGGAATCGAGAGTTTCAAGGCTGCATTCGCAGGCAATCTCAATTCCGCTGCCTCTCGGTGCAGGCTCAATGCGAAGCTGTGTTTCCGCATAGTGGCGAAGCGGCTCATAGTGTCCGTAGCCCATAACGGGGGAGGCAATTGTTTCTTTATAAAGGATTCTGCACGGACCGAAATCAATCTCAATCCCGAAGCGCTCTGCAACCAGCTCTTTGAGCACTTCAAGCTGAATTCTGCCCATAACCTTAATCTGAATTTCCTGCACGGAATTAACCGTTACCGCCGCAACGGCAAGCTCCGGCATCTCCTCTTCAATCTGCCTCAGCTTTTTAACGGTTGAGTGGATGTCTGCCGATTCGGGCAGAATAATGCTTGAAACGAGCATCGGGCTGAGCCTTGGCTTTTCGTCTTGCAGGCAGCCGTTGCTGCCGATAACCTGACCCGCAAAGCTGCTGTAAAGCCCTGCCGCAGCGCACACATCGCCTGCCGAAGCTTCGGCAATGCTCTCGGATTTTTCGCCGCTGTAAATGCGAAGCTGCTCGGTTTTTTCTCCGCCTGCAAACCCCTTTACCTGAAGCCTGCCGCCCGATATTTTCATAAAGGTGAGCCTGTTTCCCTTGGAATCGTGGAGAATTTTATATACCCTTGCGGAAAATTCGTCGGGATAGGTTTTGTAATCCGAATAAAGCGAAATTGTTTCGAGCAAGCGCTCAACTCCGTCACCCTTGAGTGCAGAGCCGCAGATAACGGGGAAAAGCTTTCGCTGCGAAATCGCCTGAGTTGTGTTGTGCCGCCAGAAAGCCCCGTCGGAGTTACCCTCGAGAAAAGCTTCTGTCCATTCATCCTCAAGCAGAGAAACCTCTTCGGTTATTTCAAGGAGATTATCAGCGGAAAAATCGATAAAGCTGCCGCTGAATTTTTCCGTAAGATTTGCTTTGATTTTTTCTTTGTCTGCTTGCTCACGGTCTGTTTTATTAATAAAAACAAAAGTCGGTACGCCGTAATCCTCAAGCAGATGCCAGACAGTTTCCGTGTGACCCTGAATGCCGCTCACGCCGTCAATAACAACAACCGCAGCATCGAGCACGGCAAGAGTGCGCTCCATTTCAGCCGAAAAATCAACATGTCCGGGTGTGTCGATAAGAGTAAAATGCTTGCCGCCGTAATCAAACGGATTCTGTTTTGAAAAAATGGTGATTCCCCTGCGTCTTTCCTGCTCATGGGAATCAAAATGCGAATCGCCGTTATCAACCCGACCCATGCTGCGGATTGCTCCCGATTTGAAGAGCACGGCTTCGGTCAGCGTGGTTTTTCCCGCATCAACGTGGGCGAGAATACCCATTGTTATGTTTTTTGAAACTGTCATAGTTTTACCTGCCGTATGTTACATTAAAAAGGGGCGTACCGAGGTACGCCCTTTCTGATTTGTGATTTGATCAGGTGGTTTCAAGGTTGAACTGGTAAACAAGAGCTGCGCCCTTGCCGTCAGCACCCTTAACCTCGCAGTTTTTGAAACTGCCGTCAGCTGAATTTGTGAAGCCGCAGACATAAACTGTTTTTCCGTTTGAGCAGATACCTCTTGCATTATCAACAGAGCTTCCGCCGAAGGAAGAAACTGTCTGAAGGTCGCCGTAAGACGAAACGATATAAACAAACGAGTCAACCTCACCGTTGTTTGCAAAGCTGAAATCTCTGTTTGTTGAGTTTGTGTAACCCGAAAGAGCAAAGCCGCCGGGAACAGCAGTTATATCCGAAATGAAATCGTTCTGGAAACCGACGAGAGTTTTGAGCCATTTCTGGGTGCCGTCAGCAGCGATTTTGATGAGAGCGCCGTCAAATGTGCCCTGGCTGCCGCCGTTGTAAACATCGGCAAATGTGCCTGCATTTCCCGAAACGCCTGAAGCATACTGACCTGCAACAACGCAGCCGCCGTCAGATGTTGCAATAACCGCATAAAGCTGGGTTCTGCCTGAGCCGTGGAAGCATTTTGTCCATGCGATGCTGCCGTTTGAATTAAGCTTCATGAGAACAGTTGTTTCAAGGCCCTTTGATGTGCCCTGGATGGAAGCAAAATCGCCGTCATTGGCAACGGTTTCAATTGTTGCATAAGCAGTGCCGTTTGAAGCAACCGCAATATTCTTTACCGATGCGTGAAGCGAAGCGGAAAGAGCGTTTTTCCAGATGATGTTGCCGTTTGCATCAAGCTTCATAACAAAAGCCTTGCACTTGTTGGTGCCTACATCTTTCATATCGGCATCGGAGGAGTCTGATTTACCGCCGATCATGAAGCCGCCGTCGGAGGTGGGAGCAACTGCGTAAAGCATGTCAGCGCCTGCACCGCCGTACATCTTGGAGAAGAGCTTTTTGCCGTCCTTTGAATACTTGATAACAAGACCTTCAACCGAGCCGGCGCATTTGAAAGCATCGGGAGAAACGTCATCAACCTCTGTGCCGCTTGTGTAGCCAACTGCAACGATGCTGCCGTCTTTGAGAACAGCAACGTTTTCAAGCTGGCAAAGCTTGTTTGCAGTGATTTTGTCATGCCATTCGAGCTTACCGTTTTTATCGTATTTTGCAACGATTGCGCCGAAGCCTGTTGATCTGCCCTCGCCGTCAACTGAAAGCGTTGCGCCAACTGCAACAATGCCGCCGTCAGAGGTGGTTGCGTTGTTTGTGAAAACGTGGTGAGAATTATCGCCGTAGGTTTTGAGCCAGCCGGCCTTTGCAAGCTTGGTTTTGGGCAGGGTTGTTCCCATGGGGGAAACATCGCCTGCTGTTGGCGGATTATAAGAGGGAATTTCAACCTTGATGGTTGTTTTGTAATCGTTGGGGTTTGCCGTGTAAGGAGGAGAAGTTACCTTGTTTGTGGGTTTAACCGTAACAACCTTTGTTGCGGGAACACGGGTAACAAGCTGAACCTCGCCGTTATCCTTGGTAACAAGCTGAACATTGTTGCTTGCCGCAACCTGAGAAAGTCTTGTGATTTCTTCAGGAGTGAGGTTTGAGGGGTCTTTAATGCTTGCCTGCTCATAGATATCGTTTACAAGCTCTGAGGGAGCTTCGGTTTCGTTGGATTCATAAATGTTGATTTTGCCGTTGTCTTCTTCAACGATATAACCCTGCTCGGAAGCGTAATCCTTAACCTTATCTTTTTCTTCTTCTGTGAGCTCATCCATGCTGGTATCTCTGTATTCTTCACCGAGAGCGCCTGAAATGATGTCTGCGAGCTCAACGCCTTCAATGAGAACCTTTGAATATGAGGGCTCTTCGGGCACATCGTTCTGCCAGTTGCCTGCCGTTGCAGGGGCAACGGTTGTTGTTACATCGTCATCCTTAACGCTGCAGGCGGTGAAAACCGATGCAACGAGCACAACGCACATAACTATGCACAAAAAGCCTGTATGTTTATTTTTCATAGGAATCCTCCCCGTATGTTTATTAGAGCAAAACACTCTGCATAGTGATATGCTATCATAAAAATATTTTAAAATCAACTGTTTTTCAGTTTATCTTATAAAAATTCATATTTGATTTAAAATTTATATTTATTTTTTTGTGCAATTAAGATATAATCAATTATGTAACGGAGGCGATACCATGACAAAAAAAGAAAAAGCCCTGCTTGCTGTGCAGGCGCTTAAAAATAAATATCCCGAGAGCATATGCTCTCTTAATGCAGATAACCCTCTGCAGCTTATAATCGCAACCCGTCTTTCGGCGCAGTGCACCGATGCAAGGGTTAACCTTGTTACTCCTGCGCTTTTTGCAAAATATAAAACCGTTGAGGATTTTGCCGCAGCAGATGTTGCG
This sequence comes from Acutalibacteraceae bacterium, assembly GCA_045589555.1. Lineage (GTDB taxonomy): Bacteria > Bacillota > Clostridia > Oscillospirales > Acutalibacteraceae > CAG-177. The sequence continues at coordinate 52,600 of JAZNPG010000045.1, read as the reverse complement.
GATGTGGAAGAAATTATACATTCCTGCGGTTTTTTCAGGGCAAAGGCAAGGGACATTATCGGAATGTGCCAAAAAATGATAAGCGATTTCGGCGGCGAAGTGCCTTCAACCATTGAAGAGCTGACCTCTCTGCCCGGAGTCGGCAGAAAAACGGCGAATCTCATTATGGGCGATGTTTACGGCGAGCCGGCCGTTGTTGCGGATACTCACCTTATCAGAATTTCCAACCTGCTGGGTCTTGTTGCAACAAAAGACCCGTTCAAGGTTGAAATGCAGCTTCGTGAGATTCTTCCGCCCGAAGAAAGCAACGATTTTTGCCACCGCTGCGTTCTTCACGGCAGAGATACCTGTATCTCGGGCAGACCGAAATGCGGCGAATGCGAAATGAGCGGATTCTGCGCACACAATTCAGATAAATGATGAGGCAAGAAAAATACTGCCGCTGATTGCTGCGCCTGCGCAGGCGGCAGCCCCCATTTTAAGGGCATAACGGAGCTTGTTTTTGCGAAGCCGTGCGGCAGGCGGCATACCTGCGCTCTGGGCAATTGCGCTCGCCCTCTCTTTCAGGTCTCCCTCGCTGACGGCTGAAAACTCGGGCTTTATAAAAAACAGCACCCGCTCAAAATATTCACATTGTGTTTCGGTTATTTCCACAACCTGTCTGTTGATTCCCTTAATCAAAAATCTGTTCCCCCTTTGCAAAATCTCGGCAAAGCGCAGGCAAAAAACGCCTGCTTTCACTCTGTTATTTTTGACCTGTGAAGGGTGTTTTATTCCTGTTTTCGGGGCGGATTATCGCCTTTTTCCGTCAGAATTTTCAGATTCAGGTGTGAACCTTTTTATACAGTCTGTATAAAATGAGTTTTCCACAGAAAATGTGGAAAACCGAGTGGAAAAGGTGGATAACCAACCCTCAAAAGCTTGTTTTATCAACAAAAACAAGAGTGGAAAACTTTTATTTTTCTTATTAGGCATATACTTTGGGTTGTACAATCTTTACAATTTGATGAAAAATGTCATAAAATTTTGGTTATTTCGCATTTAAAGTTTGAATAATATTACAAAATGGAGAATTCTTCAATGAAGCTTGATTACATAAAAAAATCCGATAATATAACTGTTGAGCGCCGCTGCTTTGATGCAGCATTGAGCGTTGATTGCGGTCAGTCCTTCCGCTGGAAGCAGGTTGACAAAAACGGGGTCAGAGGTATTGCTTTCGGCAGGGCAATAACCTTTTATCAGGATGCGGAAACGGTCACCTTCAGCAATGTTTCCGAAGAGGATTTTAAGAAAATATGGGTGCCGTATTTTGACCTTGACCGTGATTACGGCGCAATCTGCAAGCGGCTTGAATCGGATTCCTGCCTGAAAAAAGCGGTTACGGAGTGCGAGGGTATACGCATTCTGAAGCAGGATTCTTGGGAAGCTCTGTGCTCGTTTATCATTTCACAAAACAACAATATTCCGAGAATAAAAGGCATAATCGACCGTCTTTGTGCTTCTCTCGGCGAGCCGTTGGGAAACGGAGAATTTTCGTTCCCGTCTGCCGAAAGGATTGCGCAGGCAGGCATTGATGCTCTTGCGCCCCTGCGTGCAGGCTTCAGAGCTAAATATATCATCGATGCAGCCGAAAAGGTTGCTTCGGGCGAGGTTGATTTTCAGAAAATCAGCAATTCTCCGCTTGATGAGGGCAGGGATGAGCTGATAAAAATAAAGGGAGTTGGCGAAAAGGTTGCGCAATGCGCATTGCTCTACGGTTTCGGCAAGGTTGATGCTTTTCCCGTTGATGTGTGGGTCAAGCGGATTATGGCGGAGCTTTATCCCGAGGGCTTGCCCGAATGCACCAACGGAGTGAGGGGTATTGCCCAGCAATATCTTTTCCATTGGTACAGAAATAGGGAACTGCCTCACGAAGCGAAGAACAAAAGAAACTGAATAAAATGAAATCGGCTTGCAGCGGTCGTTGAACCGTAACAAGCCGATTTTTAATTTAATATTGAATAAGATTGTTTTTTATGTTTCTTTTTAGCTCTTTTTCCGAACTCGACGTATACACATACGCCTGTCGTTCGGAGAAAAGAGCTTCTTCATCTCCGTGAAACAGTTCCTGAACAGAGTATCAGTTTTACCGAATAATTTCATCAATCCCGTATGAATTTCGCCGCGTGCATGATTGAAAAGAAATCGGGAGTGATAAAATCAAATCAGATATTCATAACAAAGCTTTCAATCAGCTTTGCGGCATTGGCTGCCGCCATGGGCAGAAATTCGCCGTAATCCATGTGAGAGCTGCCGTCGGCACAGTCCGAAACCGCTCTTACAACGCCGAAGGGCACACCGTTTGTGTAGCAAACCTGCGCAATGCTTGCGCCTTCCATTTCGCAAACAACGGCATTGAAATTGCTCTTTATAAAGTCTTTCTTTTCAGCGCTTGCAATGAACTGGTCGCCCGATGCGATAACGCCCTTAAGAGCCTTGATTCCGTCAAGATTCTCAATGCATCTGACAAGAGTGTCAACAACCTTTTCGTCGCAGGGCATATTGATAACGTTGATGCCCGAGATGTAACCGATGGGGTCGCCGAGAGGGGAGGTATCCATATCGTGCTGCACAAGGCTTTCTGCAACGGCAATGTCGCCGATTGCAAGCTTTTCGCTCAGACTTCCGCCAACGCCCGTGTTGATTATTCTTGCAGGCGAATATTTGAGAATCATTGTCTGGGCGCACATTGCGGCGGCAACCTTGCCGATACCGCAAACCGCAATAACAATTTCCTTGCCGTGAAGGGTGCCCGTGATATATTCCACTCCGCTGATAACCTCGCTCTTTTTGTTTTCCATGAGCGATTTTATGGTTTCAACCTCGATTTTCATTGCGCCTATAATTCCTGTCATAAAAAAACCTCCGTGAAGTATTACCGAAACATTTTACCATATCTTTCGGAAAATAGCAACACGGAGGGCGCGGATGTTATTTGAAAAGCGCAATAACGGGTGAGCCGACTATCTGACCGATTCCGAGAATCACTCTGCTTAGGCCTACGGGAAGTCCCTCAACAAGCAGAATCAGACCTACGGCGCTTGTCATCGGAAAGAAAATAACCAGAGGGCTGACAAGAAAGCTTGCAAGCATGAGTCCGCCTCTTTCGAGGTTAAGCAGACCTTCGTTGACCGACATGCTGATTTTTTCGGAATAATCCGAATCCTCTTCCGTTTCGGTTGACGGCTCCTGCTGAATGATTTCCGTTGACGGTTCTTCTTCGGCAAAAGCCGCAGGAGCGTTAACCGTGAGAAGCATCACCGCACAAAGAACGGCGGCAATAATTCTTGTGAGTTTTTTCATTGTTTTTGTCCTCCTTAAAAGGTTTTTTATCCCCCGACTAAATCTTAACTTCTGCAAATCCGGAAATCAATACCGTTAATCCAATCTTAATTTTATCTTATGATATTTTTCAAAAACTTAATATTTTCTTAAAATTTGCTCGAAATATACAATAAATTATTGCGAAATTCAAACCTCTATGCTATTATAACTATATATATTTTAAAATGGAGTAGTTTGACATGGAAAGCTATATCATCATTGCAATGCTTGCGGCGGTTATCGTTCTTCTGATAATTCTGCTCGCAAAACAGTCAAAACAGAAAAGTGACGGTTCCGATAAAAAAATCGATGCGCTCGGAGCAGGTCTGAATGAGCTTTCACGCTCGCTCGGTTCGGAGTTTGAACGCAGCCGCCGTGAAATGCAGACAAGCCAGAGGGATATGCGCCTTGAAACGGCACAGACCCTCAACGATATGAATTCTAAGCTTGAGAATCTGCGCCTTGATAACACAAAGCAGAGCGCAGAGCTTTCAAAGGCGCTGGGCGATTCGCTGAGCGCAATCAGGCTCAACAACATGGAGCAGAACGAAAAGCAGAGCCGTGCGCTGACAGAAGCCGTTGATAAAATGCGCGAGAGCAATGAAAAGAAGCTTGAGCAGATGCGTCTGACCGTTGACGAAAAGCTGACCTCCACCTTGTCGCAGAGGCTTGACAGCTCATTCAAAACCGTTTCCGACAGACTTGAAAATGTTTATAAATCTCTCGGCGAAATGAAGGAGCTTTCAAACGGCGTTACGGCAAACGTTGCTTCGCTCAACAGAGTGCTTACAAACGTTAAGGCAAGAGGCACATGGGCAGAGGTTCAGCTCGGTGCGATTCTTGACCAGACAATTCCCGGCATGTATGAAACAAACTTTGCGTGCAACCCCGCCTCAAAGGACAGAGTTGAGTTTGCCGTCAGAATTCCTTCGGGCGATGACAGCGAAAGAATAACATATCTGCCCATAGATTCAAAATTCCCCATGGAGGATTACATCCGCCTTTGCGATGCTGCCGATTCGGCTGATGCCGAGGCTCTTGCGGCGGCAAGAAAAGCGCTTGAAGCCCGTGTGCTTGCGGAAGCAAGAACGGTTTCAAAATATATCAATGTTCCCACAACAACTCCCTTTGCAATTCTCTATCTTGCAACGGAAGGGCTTTATGCCGAAATTGCTTCGTCACGCAACGGCATAAGTGAAAGAATCCGCAGCGAATTCAATATCATGATTGCAGGACCCTCAACCATAACGGCTCTGCTCAATTCGCTTTCGCTCGGCTTCAGGGCGGTTGCCATTAACGAAAAGGCAAACGAGGTCCGTCTGCTTCTTGCAGCGGCAAAGGTTCAGTATGATAAGTTCGGAGTTGTGCTTCATAAAGCAAAGCAAAAAATCGATGAAGCAGGCAAATCCCTTGAGGAAGCCGACCACCGCAACGAAATTATCAGAAAGAAGCTCAAAAAGGTTGAAGAAATCGACGGCATGAACGCCGATGAAATATTAGGTTTGGAAGAAAATAATTCAGATATTTAAGGAGGAACTCAAGATGAAAGACCCCAAGGAAATTCTCGCTTTGATGACTGTTGAAGAAAAGGCTGCTATCTGCGACGGCGAAAACTTCTGGAATCTCAAAGCAATGGAAAAGTACGGCATCCCCTCAATCATGGTTTGCGACGGCCCTCACGGACTGCGCAAAAAGGATTACGAGAAAAAGGGTGACAGCCTGAGCAACAGCGTGCCCGCAATCAGCTATCCCACAGCAGCAACAACAGCTTGCTCATGGGACCCCGACCTTCTTTATGAAATGGGCGTTGCGCTCGGCAAAAAGTGCCTTAAAGAAAAAGTCGGCGTGCTTCTCGGCCCCGGCATCAATATGAAGCGTTCGCCTCTTTGCGGCAGAAACTTTGAATATTTTTCAGAGGACCCCGTTCTTGCAGGTGAGCTTGCAGCAAGCTTTATCAACGGCGTTCAGTCAATGGGCGTAGGTACATCGCTCAAGCATTTCTGCGCCAACAGCCAGGAAACCCGCAGAATGACCTGCGATTCAGTTGTTGATGAAAGAGCTCTGCGCGAAATCTATCTCACAGCGTTTGAAATTGCCGTTAAAAAGGCTCAGCCCTGGACGGTAATGAACTCCTACAATAAAATCAACGGCGCTCACGGCTCCGAAAACAAGCACACACAGATTGAAATTCTCCGTGACGAATGGGGATTCAACGGCGTTGTTGTAAGTGACTGGGGTGCAGTTAATGACAGAGTGCTCGGCTTCAAGAACGGTAACGACCTTGAAATGCCCTCATCCTCGGGCTCGGGTGCAAAGAAGATTGTTGAAGCTGTCAAGAACGGCGCTCTTGACGAAGCAGTTCTCAACGAAAGAGCTCTCAACATGCTCAACCTCATCAAAAAGGCTGTTGACGGCTCAAAAGAAAACTATGAATATAACGATATCGACGATCAGCCTCTTGCAAGAAAGATTGCTGCACAGTCCATGGTTCTTCTTAAGAATGACGGCATTCTTCCTCTCAAGAAGGGCAGCAAGATTGCTGTTATCGGTGAGCTTGCAAGAAAGCCCAGATATCAGGGCGCAGGCTCCTCACATATCAACCCCACAAAGCTTGATAACGCTCTTGACGAGCTGAAGGCTTCGGGCTTCGATGTTGATTTTGCACAGGGCTATGAGCTTTCCGCAAAGAAAGCAAAGAAAAACGCAAAGCATCTTGCAGAAGCAGTTGAGCTTGCAAAGAAGAGCGATAAGGTTGTTCTTTTCATCGGTCTTACCGACGAATACGAAGCAGAGGGCTTTGACAGACAGATTATGACTCTCCCCGAGGCTCATGATAAGCTTGTTGAAGAAATTGCAAAGGTCAACAAGAATGTTGTTGTTGTTCTTGCAGGCGGCTCACCCGTTGAAATGCCCTGGAATGACAGCGTTAACGCAGTTCTTCATTCATATCTCGGCGGTCAGGCAGGCGCAGGCGCAGTTGCCGATATCATCTGCGGCGATGTTAACCCCAGCGGTAAGCTTCCCGAAACATATCCCATGTGCTACAACTGCACACCTGCAAAGAATAATTTCCCCGGCAACCCCGCAACGGTTGAATACAGGGAAAGCATTTATATCGGCTACAGATACTATGATAAGATTGAAAGAAAGGTACGCTATCCCTTCGGCTTCGGTCTTTCATACACAACCTTTGATTACAGCGATATCAAGCTTGATAAAACCGCAATGAATGAGGATGAAACTCTCACCGTTACATTCAGCGTTAAAAATACGGGCAAGGTTGCAGGCTATGAAACCGCTCAGCTCTATGTTTCCGATAAAGAAAGCACAATTTACAGACCCGTCAAGGAGCTCAAGGGCTTCAAGAAGGTATGGCTCGAGCCCGGCGAAAGCAAGGAAGTTAAAATCGAGCTTTCAAAGAGAGCTTTTGCTTTCTACAACGTAAACATCAATGACTGGTGCGTTGAAAGCGGCGATTTCGATATCCTTGTTGGTGCATCCAGCGCAGATATCAAGCTCAGCGCAACAGTTAACGTTACTGCTCCCGAAGCAGATATCCCCGATTACTCGAAGGTTGCTCCTCTCTACTATACAGGCGAGGTACAGAATGTTCCTGCAGAGCAGTTTGTTGCCGTTCTCGGCAGAGAGCTTCCTCCTGCAGACTATGCTCCTGACAGAAAGCTCGGCATCTGCGACACCTTTGAAAGCTGCAGCCACACAAAGAACGGCAAGAAGATGTATAATCTCCTCAAGAAGCTTGTTCCTGCAGGTTTTGCTCAGGCAATCGCTCTCCAGACACCTTTCCGTGATTTCATCAGCATGAGCGGCGGTGTATTCAGCGAACAGATGGCAGAGGGTCTTGTAAGACTTCTCAGCGGCGAAAAGGGCGGCATCCGCATGATTCTCAAGGGAATCCCCAAGGCAATTGCGGGCGTAGGTCCTCTTCTTAAGAACATCTAATTAAATTCGGGAGAAAAGAAAATGAATAACAAAAGGATATTCCGCAAGATATTGAGCGTTATGCTTGCTCTTGCAATCATTGTTGTAAGCATTCCGTTCACCGTAAGCGCAGAGAGCTCTTCAATCAGATTCGGTGTTATTTCCGATATCCATTATTTTGCAAAAGAGCTTAAAGGCGATTACAGCGAAGAATATAAAGAATGGCTTTACAACAAACATAAAGAATATGATGAAGCGGATTCGCTTCTGACCAATGCGCTCGACGGCGTTCTGCGCAACGCCGCCGAGGACGGCGCAACCTATGTTCTTCTGCCCGGCGACCTCACAAAGGACGGCGAAAAGAAGAGCCATAAGGCGCTTGCCGAAAAGCTTGCCGCATTTGAAGCGGAAACAGGCATTCCCGTTTTTGTTGTTCCCGGCAACCACGATATCAACAACTCAAAAGCAATTACTTTTGAGAACGGATATGAAGAGCCCACGGAAAAAACCTCTCCCGAGGATTTCCGTGAAATCTATGCGGATTTCGGTTATGCGGAGGCTGACAGTGTTTTTGTTCCCAAGGAAGGCAACAAGGGCGGCATGCTCTCTTACACCGAGGTTCTCGGCAACTATAAGCTTATCGCTATCGACAGCTGTATGTACAGCGAGGATAACGGCGCAGAGGATAACGAGCACATGACCGACGGCAGAATCGGTGATGACCTGCTTGAATGGATAATCGCAGAGTGCGAGGATGCCGAAGAAAGAGGTCTTACAATCGTCGGCATGCAGCATCATAACCTCATTCCCCATATGGAAATCGAAGAGGCAACCTTCTGGCCCTTCGTTGTTCAGGAGTGGGTGCAGATTGCCGATGCTTATGCAGATGCAGGCATGCATTATATGTTTACGGGTCACCTGCACACAAACGATGTTTCCTCCCATATTTCCGATAACGGCGAGGTAATCTACGATATCCTTACCCCCACTCTTACGGGATACCCCAACAATTTCAAAATCGTTGATTTCGTTTCTGACGGAAAAAATATTGAGTTTGATATGAAAACTCTCGATGTTGACGAATATCAGAACGTTGTGGGCGATGACGGAACGGTTTACGAAAAGCCTTTTAAATTAACATATTCGTTTGAGCGCACCTTCGGAAAGGGCAGCGTCAAGGATTTGCTTGAGGGCATTATCCATCCGTTCATCACAAACCTTTTTGCCGATATTGAAGAAAGCGGCGGACTTGTCGGTTATCTTGCGGCAAGCGGACTTGACCTGCAGCAGATAATCACAGATGCTCTCGGCACAGACGGTCTTGCTGTCGGAGATGTTGATATTCTCACCGTCAGCACAAACCTTATGGGCTTTATCAATGACCTCGGCGGTCAGATTGACAGCGTTTATATCAATCAGCCCGAGCTTACTCTTGAAAAGATTGATGTTATTCTTGATAAGCTTCTCTCGTTTGAGCTTACAGATATGCCTGCAACCTATCTTAACAGCATGCTCGGCTATGAGGTTGAGGGCGGCTGCACCGTAAGCCAGCTTGCAACAACGGTTATGCTTGCTTATTATGCAGGCGATGAGGATATCGGAAACTATGCTTATGTTGAAGATATCCTTGAGGGCTTTGACAGCGGTGTTCTCACCGAAAAATTCTTCAACCTTCTTCTTGAGGTTGTTGTTGATGACCTTGTCAAAAACGAGATTCTCTCAAGCCTTGATTTCAACCCCGGCGCACTTTTCCCGCCGAAAACTCTTTTTGCCGTTCTCGGCAGCCTTCTTCAGGGTATAACCGAAACTCTTCTTGGCGGCGACAACAGCTTTATGAATCTTGTTGATTCCGTGCTGGGTCTGCCTGTTGTGCCCGAAGAATATTCTTCAATTGATGCAATTATTGATAATCTTGCAGGCAAATACCTGACCTTCAGCCAGTTTGAATCATGGGGTTACACAATTTCATGGATGCTCAGCTCTTTCTTCTATGACGAGGACCCCGATGTTCAGATGGACAGCAATGTTTCTCTGCCCTATGCAGGTGCGGTTGATGTTGAGGTTTCAAAGGATAATTACCGTTTGCCCTCACAGATTACCGTTACTCTCGGCGAAGATTCCTCAACAGAGGCAAATATCACATGGCTCACAAAACACAGCCTTACGGCAAGCGATATTGAGCTGATTCCCTACAGCGAAAATCCCGTTTTCACGGGCAAACCCACCGTTGATTCAAGAATTGATGCTTCAAGCGAAACCGTTATCAGAAGCTATCCCGGAGCGGATATCGGACTGCTTCTTGTTCTTCTTCCTTATGAATCGGAATTTGTTCACCATACCGTTAAGCTTACGGGTCTTGAACCGAACACGAAATACAGCTACCGTGTCGGCGATGCCGAAAAAGGATGGTGGAGCGATGCAGGTGTTATTCAGACTGCAGGCGGTGATGATGCGTTCACTTTCTTTACCGTTACCGACCCGCAGGCACAGCGCCCTGACCATTATGAGCGCTATGCCGAAACAATCGAAACCGCTCACAAGCTTTATCCCGAAGCAAGGTTTGTTGTTTCCGCAGGTGATCAGGTTGATATGGGTGGCAACAACAAGCATTGGAACTATCTTCTCAATTCAACCGATGAGTTCATGAAGCTTCCCTTTATGCCCACAACGGGTAACCATGAGGACGGCGGAGCCGTTCTTACAGGTGTTTTTGAGCTTCCCAACGTTCCTGAGCAGGATCTCGATTCGGGCGTGTTCTATTCATATGAATATAACGGTGTTCATTTCACCGTTCTCAACACAAACGATGACGAGGATGATAAGCTCAGCGATGCACAGGTTGAATGGCTTACGAACGATATAAAGAACAGCAACGCAAAGTTCAATATTGTTGTTCTTCATAAAGCGCTCTATTCCAACGGTTCTCACTTTGAGGACGGCGACGTTGAGGGAATGAGAAGCCAGCTCAGCGCACTGCTTCCCTATCTCGGCGTTGATCTTGTTGTTCAGGGTCACGACCATGTTTATCTGCGCACCGATGTTCTCAACGGCAATGCGGTTGTTCCCACCAGAACAGAAACCGTGAATTATAACGGCTCTGACTATGAAATGAAAATCAATCCCAAGGGAACAATTTACTCAATCTGCGGCACTTCGGGCGTCAAGGTTTATGATACGGTTGATATCACCGCAACGGATAAATCTTTCCCCAGAGCGGAAGCAATTGTCGAAAGCGAATATTCAATGTTCAGCGCAATCACCGTTGACGGCGACAGGCTTTATTATAACGCCTATCAGGTAATTGACGGCGAAGCCGTATGCGTTGATTCATTTGCAATTGAAAGCACGGAGGAATCACCCTCTGACAAAATCGGCAGCGATGCAATTGATAATTTCATCGCATCCCTGCTTGCAAAGCTTAATATAAAGCTTACATGGAAGCCAGTTAATTTCATTCTCGGAATTATCGGCAGATTCCTGCAGATTATATGGAGTTTCTGATATAAAAAGACCGTCCCGACCTGAGGGACGGGGCGGTCTTTTTTTGTTATTCAGGGATTCATTATTCCGTGATAAATGCCCATCCAATAGGGCAGGGTATAGGTTGTTGATGCCTCCATGCAGGATGGCAGATGATTTCCGTCAAGATGATATGAGCTCGAGTTGTATTTTTTCATGGATCTTTCATCAGGAGCAGCAACCGCCCAATCAAGATTAACCATTTTTAAAATAACGGGAATGATTTCCGTTATTTCAGGATTTTCTCCGAGCTCGGGAAGAGCTTCACTTGTTTTAAGGCTGTAGCTCAGACTTTCGTTGAAATTTATGCCGTAATCTTTCAGCCTGACCTGCGCAATGTCATCACGGTTAGGATTCGTGGCGTTATATTTAACGGTTTCCCACGGATGTCTGCTGAGCGACCATGCTGCTGTTTCAACAATGTTGCTGCCGTAAGCATCCTTTACGGTTTTGTCAGGATATGCAAGCTGATAGATATAATACCACAGCGGGTTTTCACTGTATTGTATTGATATCCACCAGTCATCTATTGCCTGACGGTAAAATTTCAGGATTTCCTTATCTTTTTCAAGCTGGAACATCGAATAAAATCCGAGCATTGCCATTTCTTCGCCCGAATAGTTGACGATGAATCTGTAAACTGTTTCAACAAGATTTGTATTGCGAAGGAGTCCCACAACATTGCCCAGAAGATGAATTGTTGCATTGCCGATGGTGTATTTCATTGCCGTCATCATGCGTTCATAATGTTGAGCGGTTATTTTTGCATATTCGTATGCAGGGTCAAGCGCTGCCATGCGGTATTCGTTTTCCCATTTTTCATAGCCGGTTATATATGCCGCAGTTTTGAAAATATCGAGAAGCACAAGAGCGTGCAAAGAGGATTCCGCAACCGAGCAGCCCGCATTGAAAAGAGTTCTTCCGAAATTTGACCAGGATGATGGCTGTCCCGTTCCGTCGCAGAGCATATAGCTGTTGTCGCTCAGGTGTTGAGCAAGGTTATCAACCGCGTTAATAAGCAGAGCTCTGATTTCAGGATCCTCGGGTGCGATGATATCGTAAATAAGTTTGAAAATAAACATATGGCCGACAAGCTCATCGGCACTTGTATCGGTTTTATAAATAATGTTTTCAGGTTTTATATTTTCACCGAGAAGATCATTCCACAGGCGCGCAGGTACTTCGCCCGTTGCGTCAACCTTAACACCTCTGAGGTTTTCGCCGTTGATCAGATATCCGTTTTGTGAAGGAGTTCTGTCCGACATTCCTGTTGCGGTGCCATCAGCATTGACTGACCAATAAACATAATCATGCAGGCTTAAACCTTCAGATTTAATGGCAAAGGTTCTTGCAGGATAGCCTTCAAGAAGACGGGTCTGCTTTTCATATTCGGTATCGGGATTCAGGGCAGGGTCTGACCAGTCAGATGCGGTTACGGGGTAATAATAGCCCTTGTTTTCAAGCTTTGCAGAAGAGCTTGTGAATAAATATGCCGCATTTACTTCGTTATAATAATCCGCAGGGCTTGCCGAAGGAATTAAGAATGAGGGGTCGCCGCCTGATTCAAGAGCCTCGGCTGAACGCCAACGGTCTGACATTTCTCCGGGAATATTTTTGGTTGTCTGCATTCTTACATACGCATCGGTTGTACCTGTGCGCATGGAAATATAATAGAGAAGCAGTACAGCCTCGGCGGATTTGTAAGCGGCAGCCTTTGCCTGAGCAATATCCTGTGCACTTGCATTCGGGTCAGCCTTAAGGCTTGCATATCTCATCAGCTCGCCGGCCCCGTACATTGAGGTCCACAGACCATCATTATCGCTCCAGGAGCTTTTCCAGCTGTTGCCGTAATCAAAAGCGATATCGGTATAGCCGAATCTTGAAACATTCTGCTGCGTCAGAGCGCTCATCTGAGCTGCTTTATATTTTGCAGAAGCCTGTGCCATGTCAATATGTGTAACTCCGTTTTCCATAACGGTCCAGATTCCGTTGCCGCCGTCAGGCACAATGGCAAGAACGTTACCTTTCGAGGTGTCGTTTGAATAGAAATATCGGTCACCCATAAAGCGTTGCTCAATATCACGCTCGGTGGGAGCGTTTTCAAATGTACGCAAAACGCCGTAATCCGTTATTTCCCAGTATGCGCCATCAGCGGTAGTTGCTGTCTGATAAGCGGAATAATCGGTTATCGATGAAACGGCTTCGGGAATTTCTGCGTTGCCTTTGGCGTATCTCGTAACAATTTTCTGAAGATTCCTCACTTCGTCAATGCTTGTGCCGCCGTAATTAACTTTGGCAATGCTGCGGTCTGAAAGCATTGTGGGCGATTTAACAACCTTCAGCTCAACGCTGTCGGAAAAACCGTCGCCTTTGGCGGTAACGGTTGCTTTGCCCACGGAGAGTGCGGTAACTCTTCCCCATTTGTCAACGCAGGCAACGTTTTCGGGTTCAGCGCTCCATTCAAGCCGCCTGTTTTTTATCTTATCGGCGAAAACGCATTCAAGGGTGCGGCTGTCACCGATACAGAGCTCCCAGTTTTCGGGCACAACTATACGCAGTTTTTCGGCGCTTGGTATAAGCCCGGTAAAGAGCGACGAAACAAAAATCCAGAATGACATGAACAGCGAAATAATGCGGGTTATCATGATTCTTCCTCCTGAAAATTAATTCAGATTCTGCACAAAGAGATTTCAATTTAGGATTATCGCAGAATTATTTTCCTTATTTGTAATTTAACACAAAGATTTTCAAAATACAATAGATTGTTTTAAAACACTATAAAAGGATTATTTCACTCTATATAAACAATTCTTTAACAAAATGCATACAATTCGGTTACATTAAAATTATATTCTGCTGTCAGTTAATATAAGCAGACTGTATTTGAGATTAGCCGTAATGTATATACAAAAACATAATCAAACCAGAAAGCTAAGGAGTTTATTATGAAAATGATTACATTAAGACAAATCCCCGCCCTTTTCGGCGGTATGCTCGGCGTAACCGAGCAGGCAAAACTCAAGTTTTATTCCAAAAGAGCCAACAAGATTCAGGAAAAGCTTCTGCTCAGCCTGATGAAGGATAACAAAACAACCGTTTACGGTAAAGCAAATAACTTCGATAAGGTCAAGAGCGTTGAGGATTATCAGAATATCGTTCCTCTTTCAACATATGCCGATTATGAGGACTATGTATGGCGTATGGCAAACGGTGAAAAGGGTCTTATCACCAACAGACTTATCCGCAGATTCACCGAATCCTCGGGCAGCACGGGCCGCTCAAAGCTTGTTCCCTTGTCGGGATGGGCTGAATGGGTCTGCCAGTGCTTCAGCTTCAGCGCACCCATCGGCTGTGCAGTAAAATATTTCAAGGAGCAGGGTAGACTTCTGCCTCCCCAGAGAGGTATGCTCACCGCCGAAATCGGCAGCCGCAAGCTTCCCGGCGGAAAAACCGTAAGCTGCCTTTCCTCAATTCCTCTTCTTAACCTCAAGCCCATGATTCCGATATTCAACACAACTCCCGCAGAGGTTATGTATCATAACGAGCCCGTTGATATGGACATGCACTATGCAAAGCTCCGTTTTGCATTGCAGGACAGAAGAGTAAGCTATCTGAGCACAATTTTCATCACCACGCTCGAATCGATGTTTTTCTATCTTGAGAATAACTGGGAGCTTCTCTGCGACGATATCGAAAAAGGCACAATAGACAGCAGCATCAATATGCCCGATGAAATCCGTCAGAAGCTTCTCAAAAAGCTCAAGCCCAACCCCAAGAGAGCTGAAGAGCTCCGCGCGGAATTCAGAAAGGGCTTTGATGAATCACCCATCGTTCCCAGAATCTGGCCTCAGTGCGAATGGATGTACGGTATGGGCACTGGCGCACTTTCCCTTTATGCCAAAAAGCTTCGCCGTTATGTCGGCGAGAATATGCCCATCCATTATCTCGGCTATGCGGCAACTGAAGCTCTTATGGCAGTTCCGATTGCGCTCAACTCATTTGAATATGTAATTCTTCCCCAAAACGGCTTCTTTGAATTCCTTCCCCTTGATGCACCCGAAGGCACAAAGCCGCTGACAATCAGCGAGCTTGAGGTTGGCAAGGAATACGAGCTTATCCTTACCAACACAAGCGGCTTCTACCGTTACCGCATCGAGGATGTAGTTAAGGTTACGGGTTATTTCTATGAATCGCCGAAGGTTACATTCTGCTACAGACTCAATCAGATTGCAAACATCAGCGGTGAAAAGATTAACCAGATGGCTTTCGACGAGATTGTTGATAACTTCTCAAACGATATCGGCGAGCTCCTGATCGGCTACAGCATTTATGCTGACCGCACAACTTCACCCGGTCATTATGTTCTGTTTATTGAAACAACAGGCGAGCACAGCAAGGATGAAGAGAAGGAACTTGCAGAAAAATTCGAAAAAGCCCTCTGCGAAGGCAATGTTTCGGTTGCTCCTCTTATTGCAAGCGGCGCACTCGGTCACTGCGAGGTCAAGCTGCTGAAAAAAGGCACATATGATGATTACCGCCAGATGCTCAAGGAAGGCGGCGCAAACCTCAATCAGATAAAGCCCATCAAGGTTCTTGATACCGATAAGAAGAAGGAATTCTTCTTCAACCATACAATTTAAGGTGAATTTATGGACTTTAAAAAAATTGAATCTTATATGAATTCACACTTCAGCGGCAAAGAAAAGGATAAAAAAGCAGCAAGAGCGAAAGCCCTTGCTGCAAGAGGTCTTACCGATGAAAACCTTGTTATCGATATGCTGGGAAAAGAGGGGGATATCCCCAAAAAGCTTCCTGCAGAGATGTATGATAAGGTAAACTATATGTGCCGCAGATGGATGGACAGAATTGTACGCTTTGAGATTGATTACGGTTTCGTGCCTGATATCGGCGTGCTGAAAAACATGATTATCTGTATGCTTGAAGCTGCACCTGTTTTCCATTCAAGCTTCGTTGATAATCATATCGCTCCCTATTGGAAGGTTGAAAATTATCATGTTGACGATGTTTTCTCGGTTGAAGAAACAGATGATATTCAGACCTCCGCAGATAAATTTCTGCTTCAGGGGATAGACACAAAAAGCAACGTTCAGATAAAAATCCGCCTTTTAACTCATAACGGCAGCAGCAAGCTTTGCTTTGCGTTCAACCATATGTGTATGGACGGCGGCGGACTCAAAATGTTTCTGAGCAATATGTTCAGAAGCTATACCGAGTATATTCAGAACGGCACTGTGCCGCTGGATTATAAGCTGTATTCAAGGTCGTATAAGCGTGTTTACGATGATATGAGCAAGGATGACCAAAAGGCAGCAAAAAAGCTTTTTGCAAATGTTTCGGCTCATGACAAGCATTTTCTTCCGTTCACTCAGGATGATAAAAACGGAGAAAAGATGATTGTCCGCAGAAAGGTGAGCAGAGATGTTTTCGAAGCCGCACGCAAGAAAGCAAAGGCTTACGGCGCAACGGCTAATGACCTTATTTCTGCCGCATATATCAGAGCGTTTTATGAGGTTTCGGGCTGCAGCGAAAGCGAAAGAGTCGGAATTTCATGTGCGGTTGACCTGCGAAGATATATAAAGCATCCCGAAAATATCGGATACACTAACCATACAACCTTTATGCCCTGCATTGTTCCGTCAAAAGGCGAAACAATGGAGGATACCCTCAGGGCGGTTGTCAAAAGCACAAGTGAAGCCAAAAGCGATAAATTCATGGGTCTGCACGGACTTCCGCTGCTCCACACAGGCTATTCAACCATGATTTATGCTCAGGCAGAGCTTGTTATCAGCATGTTCTATAATAACGCAAATCTTTCCGTAAGCAATGTTGGCGCAATTCCCTGCGAAATGTTTGCAATGGGAAGCAATTCGCCCACCTGCGTATGGGTTGCGGGCGGAGCAAAAGAAAAACCGTGCGCCGCGTTGAACACACTTTCATACAGCGGTGATCTGATGCTTGCCTTTTGCGTGAAAGGCAACGGAAAAGACAGAAAAATGCTCGAGGATTTTCTCGCAGCACTCGAGAAAAACATTGAGCTTTTGTAAAGCAGGGATTTAAATGTTAAAAACGGCAAAAACCGAATATCCTATTGTGTTCGTTCACGGAATGTTCGGTTGGGGACAAAATGAAGGTATTAACCGAAAAGCACCTTATTGGGGCGCAACAACAGGCAGCATAACAGAATATCTTTCGGGTGAAGGAGTTGAGTGCTATGCTGCCTCGGTCGGCCCTATGTCGAGTGCATGGGACCAGGCGTGCGAGCTTTATGCGCAGCTTACGGGAACGAGAGTTGACTACGGCGAAGCACACTCGAAAGAGCACGGACACAAACGTTACGGCAGAAAATATGAAGCACCCTTGTTTGAGGGCTGGAGCGAAAAAAAGAAGGTTCATTTAATCGGTCACAGCTTCGGCGGCAATTCAATAAGAATGCTCACCCACCTTTTAACAAACGGTGCGCCTGAGGAGAAAGAAATCAGCGGAGAAAATGTTTCTCCGCTTTTTACAGGCGGAAAAGAGGGTCTTGTTTGCTCGGTTACGGCAATCTGTTCTCCGCTCAACGGTACACAGGCTTATCAGACCGCAGCAAAGCATAACCTTATTTCGCCTCTTAAATTTTTCGTTTATAATTATGCAGGAGTCGCAGGCAGACTCAAAATCACAAAAAAGTTTTCGGATTTTCACCTCGAGCAGTTCGGATTATCGGATTCACCCGGCGAAAAAGACAGAGAGCCGTTTGCAAAATCCGTCAGAGCAGTGTTCACAACCAATGACTGCATTGCCTATGACATGACCGACAGCGGCTCTGCGATTATGAATAACAGAATCAGAATATCTCCTTCGGTTTATTATTTTTCCTATTCGTACAATGCAGTTGAGAAGAAAGGAAAAAAACAGAAGGATAAACCTGTTAACACCGATTTCGCTCTTATGAAAGCGACCTCATCGCTTATGCTTCATGATAACAGAAAGAGCGGAAAAGTAACCGAGGGTAATGACGGTCTGGTTGATGTTGATTCCGCAAGATACCCGAAAACGGAGCCGTATGCCGAATTTACGGGCAGAAGCGGAATTAAAGCAGGGGTATGGAATGTTATGCCCACAAAAATCGGAGACCACGGAACACCAATCGGTCTGATGGCAGATAAGGGCAGAACCCGTGAGCTTTACGCAGACCATCTTCTGCTGCTTTCGGATACGGAAAACAAATAAAAATCACGGAGGTGTCGGCATGGCAAGAATACTTATAGTTGAGGATAACAGGGATTTCAACAGAGCGGTTTCGTCATATCTTATGCAGCATGGGCACGAGGTTTTCAGCTGCGCAGATGCAAACGAGGCTTATGATGTTTTATATGAAAACACCGTTGACCTGATTGTTTCCGATATTATGATGCCCGGCACAGACGGATTTGAATTTGCAAGCACGGTCAGAGAAACAAACAAGGAAATTCCCATCCTTTTCGTAACCGCAAGGGATGACTTTATGTCAAAACGCATCGGTTACGGTGTGGGTGTTGATGATTATATGGTTAAGCCCATCGACCTCGATGAGCTGAATCTCAGAATCGGTGCCTTGCTGCGCAGGGCAAAAATTGCGGTCAGCCGCAAGATTACAATCGGAAAGCTGATTCTTGATGCGGATGAATATACGGCATACTATGACGGCAACGAAATTTCGCTCACCGTGCGTGAATTCGATATCATTTTCAAGATGCTTTCCTATCCCAAGAAAACCTTTACCCGTTCTCAGCTTATGAATGAATTCTGGGATGTGGATACAAGCTCAGGCACAAGAACGGTAGATGTTTATATGACAAAGCTTCGCGAAAAATTCTCAAAATGTGATGAATTTGAAATTGTAACCGTTCACGGTCTTGGCTACAAGGCGGTGGTCAGATGCTGAAAAAGGTGATGTTTGCCTTTTACAGATTCCTGTTGCTTTTCGGTGTGGTTGCCTTTGTGATAACGTGCAACATGACCCTCTTTCTTGAGATTCTCCGCCGTGAAGCAGGCATAGTATACACAACCGAAAACATCAGGTTTGCAGCAGTTTTCACCTTCTGCAACGCAGTTTTTCTCGGAATTGTTTTCACTGCTTTTGACATGTTCAGAAGAAAGGTTCTTGTGGATAAACCAATCAAAAAAATCCGTGAGTTCACGCAAAAAATAATTCACGGCGATTTTTCGGCAAGGCTTAATCCCATTCATGTAGGCGAATACAATAAAATAGTTGAAGACCTCAACAAAATGAGCGAGGAGCTTTCGGGCATAGAAACTCTCCGCACAGATTTTGTTTCGAACGTATCCCATGAGCTTAAAACTCCGCTTGCCGTTTTGCAGAATTACGGTGCGCTTCTTGAAGAGCCGAATCTTCCGGAAGAAAAGCGGGTTGAATACGCAAAATCCATCAACAGGGTAACAAAGCATCTTTCGGAGCTTATAACCAATATCTTAAGGCTCAACAAGCTTGAGTCGCAGAAGCTTTATCCCAAGGTTGAAAAATGCAATCTCAGCGAAATGCTCTGCGAATGCCTGCTCGGTTTTGAAAGCGAGTGGGAAAAGAAGAATATCGGCATTGAAACGGAGATAGAAAGCGATGTTTATATCAATACCGATTCCGAAATTCTTTCCATTGTCTGGAGCAACCTTTTTTCAAACGCACTTAAATTTACTCCCGACGGCGGAACGGTCAGGGTTTGTCTTAACAAAGAAAAAGACAATAAAATCAGCGTGTCGGTGAGCGATACGGGCTGCGGAATGGATAAAAATACCATAAAGCGCATTTTTGATAAATTCTATCAGGGCGATACCTCGCACTCAGTCAAGGGCAACGGGTTAGGTCTTTCTCTTGTGAAAAGAGTAATTGACCTGCTCAGCGGCGAAATTGAGGTTGAAAGCACGCCCGGTGTCGGCAGCACCTTTACCGTAAGGTTATATGAAAATGAAACAGTTTAAGAACATCATTTTAAAAATATTTTCGCCCAACCTGCCGTTGGTTTTTCTGCTCTGTGTTGCCTCGGCAGGGCTTCTGATATATGTTTTCGCCAATAATTATACGGATTCGGTTGTTGCGTATATCTCCTATGTTGTTTCGGCATACACTCTGGTTGCGGTTTCGTTCAGAATGCCGAAAATCATAAAGACCTGCAAGGGTTTTCTTTACGGCAACAAGCACAGCAAGCGTTACCTTACCGAAGATATTCTCAGGGCGAAAATTTCGATTTATGCGGGGCTTTGCATCCATCTGATTTATTCGGTGTTCAAGCTTGCGTCCGGAATTTATTACAGCTCATTCTGGTTCGGTTCGGAAGCGTTTTATCACATTATAATAAGCATAATTCAGTTTCTGATGGTGAACGGTGAGCGCAAAAAAGCTCTGAATGAGTGGAAGGTTTACCGTGCCTGCGGCATTCTGATGCTCCTGCTCAACCTCGCAATAAGCGCCGTTGTTTTAATGACGGTTTTCAGAAACAAGAGCTATTCTTATTCGGGCATTATAATTTATGCAACAGCGGCATACACATTCTACCGCCTGATAACTGCCTTTGTTCACATCGGAAAATTCAGAAAGCGTGAGCGTCCGATTCTGGCAGCATCAAAGTTTTTGAATCTTTCCGCATCGCTTATGTCGCTTTATGCATTGCAGACCGCTATGCTGACTCAGTTCGCTGACGGAACAATGAACATAAAAGCAATGAACACGGCAACAGGCTGTTTTGTTATTTTTTCCGTAATCTATATAGCGGTTTCAATGATAATCCGTTCAACCAAAGAAATTAACAAAACAAAAACATAAAACAAAAATTCAAAAATCTACTCAGCGTAAGATTTTTCCGAGATATATCCGGAGGGTCAATAATGAAAAACGAAAAAACCAATTATTATTCGTATTCTTCAGCAGAAAACAACGAAATCAGAAAAATCAGAGAAAAATACGAAAACAAAGATAAAGAAGAATCCAAAATCGAGAAGCTCCGCAGGCTTGATAAAAGCGTCAGCTCTATTGCAACCTCGGTTTCAATCGCCGTCGGAATTATCGGCGTGCTCGTGCTCGGATTCGGTATGAGCTGCGTGCTGGTGTGGATGGATAGCATGTTTGCAGTCGGCATAGTTTCGGGCATTATCGGCATGGTAATTATTATTCTGGCTCATCCCGTTTATAAATTTGTTGCGGAGAAAAGAAAGAAAAAGATTACCCCCGAAATTCTGAGCCTCACAGATGAGCTTATGAAATGATCATAGAATAATTATCAGCTGTTTTTTTCGGTTTTACGTGTTTATATAAACCTGACATCGGAAGAAAACAGCTTTTTCATTTGTTTTCCGTTACAAAAGGCGGCCCGGCAAAAACTGTGTTATATTCTTTAAAAACCATTTTTCTCTCTTAAATATCAAAAAGAAGGAATCCGTTTTCGCACGTCATAAAAAAACAAAAAATATTTAAAAAATCTCCAACCTTTTTTCTTTATATGTCACTATATAGATGAAAACGCATGAAACCGTTGCGGTTCGGCAGTAAAAACAAAAATTTTGTTCGGAGGTTAGTATGGAAAGAATAAATGTTAACGGAAAACGTTTTGTTGATGAATACGGCAGACACAGAATTTTTAACGGTATAAACTATACCGATAAAAACGTGAAGTTTTGCTTTATAAACCCAAACGAATACACAGAACTCAACCTGCGTAAATTGAGCGAATGCGGTTTTAATGTTATAAGGCTCGGTGTTACATGGGAAGCAATCGAACCCGAACCGAACAAATATGACGAGGATTATATCGATAAAATCGTTAAATTCATGGATGTGTGCCATAAATACGGTATGTATGTTTTTATTGATATGCATCAGGATTTGTACGGACCTGCCGGCGGTTCGGACGGTGCACCTGAATGGGCTTCTCTTACTGACGGCGCAAAGCTGAAAAAGAACAAGCTTGTATGGGCAACGGGATATTTCTGGGGCAAGGTTGTTCACAACTGTTTTGACAACTTCTGGGCAAACAAAGAGGTAAACGGAATCGGTTTGCAGACATATTTCATAAATATGTGGAAGCATGTTGCAGAAAGAGTCAAAGACCATCCTGCTCTTTTCGGATTTGACCTTTTCAACGAGCCTTTCCCCGGAAGCGATGGCGGCAAGATGTTCAGAACGCTTATTATGAGTCTTGCCAAAACGATAATTACGGATAAGCGCTGCCCAAAAATGAAAATGCTCAAGCATTTGCTGAAAAAAGATATGCCGGCTGTTCTTGAGCCATTTGAAGATCCCGACCTTTTCAGGAAGGTCACAAGAGCAGGTCTTCCGCTTGAAAAGAAGTTTGATGAGGGCGTTTATTACGATTTCATCAACAAACTTTCAAAAGGAATAAGAGAAGTTACAGATAACGGCATCATAATCGTTGAAAGCTGCTATTATACCAACATCAGCATTCCGTTCAGTATGCCTGCCGTTAATTATGACGGAAAGCGTGAAGAAAAGCTTTGCTATTCTCCTCACGGATATGACCTTATGGTTGATACTCCCGCATATGATTTCCCGAGCGATGCGAGAGTGCAGACTATTTTTGACGAAAAGAAAAACACTCAGGATGACTGGAACGTTCCGATTCTTGTTGGTGAATGGGGTTCCATTTCGAAGAGTGAGAATTATTTTAAACATATTGATTTTCTGCTTGATTATTTTGACAAAAATCAATGGAGTCAGGCATTTTATACATTTTTTATGGATATGTTTATATTTGACATGCCGTTTTTCAAGCATCTCACAAGACCGTTCCCCGTTGCAGTTTGCGGAACGATTGAAAAATACCGTCACGACAGAGAGAACAACTGTTTTATGCTTGAATTCAATCAGGATAAAGAATATGATGTTCCTACTGTTGTTTTTGCTCATAAAGATATTAAAAGCATTGAAACCGACGGTGAATATAAGATAATTCCCCTCGGAGAAACAGGCAGAAGCCATATCGAGCTTAAAACGGGAATCGGCAGTCATAAGATTAAGGTGAATTTCAAATAAATCAAGCAGGTGTTGGCAGTGAAGTTGTTCAATAAAATTTATAGTTTTTTGTGTATGACTGCATATAAGCAGTCACCGAGAATTATCAAACACAAAAATTCTCTGACCGAAAGTCAGAGTGAAAGCTGCGTTATAAAAACAGGAAAAACAATATTGTATCCATCGTATAAAAAGTATTATTACTGTGATAAAATATCGGGAGAAGGCTGGTTTTTCCGCCTCAAACCGATAACTGACAATGGTAAATATCCTGTTTTTATCTATCATCACGGAAACGGTCTTAACCGTGCAGGCGAAAACGATTTCCAGATGTTTGAATTCAGGAATATGAGGAAAAAGCTAAAAAACCACCCTTGCCATCAGGTTGCTGTTCACTGCGATTATACCTGCGAATACAATACCGATGAGCACAGCCGTGTCATTGAGGGTATAATCCGTTATCTGGAAGATACATATAAAAATGTTGACCGTAGTCGGATTTATATATCAGGTACATCTTACGGCGGTTATGCAACTGCATATGAGGTGCTCAGAAATCCCGATAAATATGCAGGTGCGGTTTGCGCAATGGGATTTACCCATAACGAAAAATTTCCGGTTGATGACGGTTGGAAAACAAATGAATTCCGCCGCAATCTTACGGAAGAAGATTTCGTCGCTCTTTCAAAAACACCTTTTTATCTTGCGTGGGCAAAGGATGACCATCCGAGCATTTCCGAGGGAAGCGATTTTCTGAGCAAAAAGCTTACTGAATACGGAGGAACGGTTAAAACAAAAATTTACAGCTGCGGCGGTCATACAATAGCTGCCGATTTCTTTAAAAACGAAGATTGGGATAAATGGCTTTTCGGAAAACAAAGATTATAACAAAAAGGAGTTGTCACGGTTGACAGCTCCTTTTTTCGAAAAGAAAATATTGATTTTGATTTAAACATCCTATAAAATAATCTCAAAGAAATATTTTTGATAATTTCCAACCTTTTTTCAAGCGGTGTCACTAT
The DNA here is from genome assembly GCA_045589555.1 of Acutalibacteraceae bacterium. Taxonomy (GTDB): domain Bacteria; phylum Bacillota; class Clostridia; order Oscillospirales; family Acutalibacteraceae; genus CAG-177. The sequence goes on along the minus strand of JAZNPG010000045.1, from coordinate 28,735 downwards.
ATATTCGAAAACGCTCAGAGAGGATGCAAAAAATGGAAAAATCAAGAGCCGACAAAATCATCACCGAATACTATAAAAAGCTTTACGGCTTTGCTCTTTCAAAAATTACAGACATCGATAAAGCAGAGGAGCTTGCTTCAAGAATAACCCTTGAGGTTTATTCATCTTTGCTTAAAGCGGATGAGATAGTTAACATCAACGGCTATATCTACCGCATTGCCTGCAATGTTTTTGCAAGATATATCGGTGAACGCAAGGAGAGTGCACACCTTGCAATTGATTCGGTGTTTCTGCCTGACAGCGTTGATTATGAAAAGAATTTAATCGATGCAGAAGAAGCGAAAAATCTCAGACGTGAGATTGCTTATCTTTCGGAAACTCAGCGCAGAATCGTTGTCATGCATTATTATGATAATCTGAAGCTCGGCGATATTGCGGAAAAGCTTTCCATCCCTCTCGGAACGGTAAAATGGCATCTTTATGAAGCAAAAAACAGCTTGAAAGAAGGTATTGAAATGAAAAGAACTCCCGGTACTCTCGGAATTAATCCTGTTAAATTTATAAATATGGGCCACAGCGGCTGCCCCGGCAGCAAAGGTGACACCTCAGATTTTCTTCATAACAGCCTTACCCAGAACATCGCATATGCAGCATATTATTCACCCAAAACCGTCAACGAAATTGCGGAGGAACTCGGTGTATCACCGATATTCATTGAAGATGAAGTCCGTACTCTTGAAGAATACGGCTTTGCGGACAGACTCGGCGGCGGGAAATACAGAACAAACATCTATATCTCCGAAACAACGGATGAAATCGACAGAAAAAAACAAATTCTCAACGAAAAATACGCAAAAATCCTTTGTGAAGAATATATCCCGTCTGTTTTTGAAGCAGTAAAAAATCTTGATATGAGCAAAATTTATGTTCCCGATAACGATCTCAATCTTCTGCTCTGGTCTGCAGTTATCCTTGCCATAGGCAAAAAATCAATGGATATTGAAATGTGGAAGGAAATGGATAAATACAGCGTAAAAAGAAAAGACGGCGGAGATTATGCTGCGTTTGCGGATGTTGAACCTGATTTTGACATAAGCCGCAATGATAAATACAGATTTGGCGGTGATATGACAAGAACGAACGAGAAATACTCAACTGTTGCCTGGCAGTCTAATACATATTATGACAACCGTACAGGCGGATGGCGTGACAGTCTCGAAGGAGATTTTGACAGTCTGTATGAACACATTTCAGGCAGAATCAAAAAGGATGATGTTTCTCTTGAAAAATATCAGCGTCTTTACGAAAAGGGTTATCTTGTGAAAGACGGTGACAAGGATAAGGTGACAATGCTTGTTACAACCTACGGCGGCGACGAATTGATGAGTCTTATTCCCGACCCCGATGAAAAGCTTGCAAAGAAGCTTGAAAAATACAATAAGGAATATTATGAGCTTACAAAGGATTGTGTTGCAGACCACATGCTCCCGCTTCACAGAATAGCCTGCAAAGCAAAGTGGACAAACGGCAGAATGAGAATGACCGTTATCGAGCAGCTTCTTAAATCGGGAATGCTTACTCTCCCAACCGAAGAACAGAAGGCAGCACTTTCAACCGTGCTTTTCTGCGATGTTCTTCCGGAATAAAAAATTGCAAAAGTACAGACCAAATCGCTTTTTTTATTCGTCTTATTAGTGAAATGGTAAGGTGAAAGATATGAAGCAAAATAAAAAACATTTTATCTTAATTGTTTTCTGTTGTGTTCTGCATTTTATAAATTTCGGAATAATGACCTATATTGTAGTTTCATCGGAAAATTATATTTATCTTCTTCCTGCAGCCCTGTTTTTGCTGTGTTTTGTTTTATACATATTTAATACCGTGAAAAGCTATAAGAAAATCAAGGCGGAAAACACCAAAAATCTCAGGGAAGAGCAGTCAACCAACGGTTGATTGAGCAAAAACAACCGTTAGTTGACTGATTTCAACGTTTCGTTTATTGACTCAACCGAAGGGTTTTGCAACAATGAAATCGGCGAATGCAAGCCGAATCAAAATTTGAAGGAGAATGAATTATGAATCTCGGAAACAGTATTTCAGAAAGAAGAAAAGCAAAGGGTATGACTCAGGAAGAGCTTGCTGTTAATCTCGGTGTATCACCTCAGGCAGTGTCGAAATGGGAAAACAATTTATCCTGCCCCGACATTTCGCTTTTACCCTCAATAGCAAAGCTTTTCGGAATAAGTGTTGATGATTTGCTTGGCGTTACTGCAGCAACAGAAAATGCTGCAGAAGCAAAACCGTATACCGAACCCGAACCTGCGTACGATGAACCCGTTTTTACCGGGAAAAAGGCAACAACCCTTCTTATCACAACTGAGAAAAACGGTAAAGTTTCAAATGTCAGAATACCTCTTACTCTTGTTCGTTTCGGTCTGAATTTAGGCAGTACATTAGGAGGTCTCACAGGCGATCAGGCAAGCACAATTGAAAATGCCATCAGAACAGGTCTTTCGGGAGAAATTCTTTCTGTTGATGGTGAAAACGGAGAAAAGGTTACAATCAGCCTGGTTTAATACCTGAAAGAGGAGATATATGATGCCTATATTTACGATATCGTTTTGTGCGGTTATAATTTTGATATATATTCTCGATAATTTCTTCATAATTCCAAAAACATCAACCGTAACACTGAAAGAAAAGCTTGTTACGGGTCATAACAAAGGCTACATAAATCAGGCTCTTCATTTATCAGAAAAGAAAATAAAAAGAGGAGAAGTGTGGCGGCTCATTTCTTCCGCACTTCTCCACGTGGGAACACTTCATATTATATCAAATGTAACTGCAACCTTGATTGTCGGATATGCGATTGAATTGCAACTCGGAACGGCGAAAACCGCACTTTGCTATATTGGCTCAGCCTTTGTTTCGGGGCTTTATATGGCGTTTGTATATAAACTCCATGAGGGCGAAGGTGCATCAACGGGAATCTACGGTCTGATTGCCGTGTTCATTATGCTTGCCGTCAAAAACGGAACTGTTTTTTTCTCTCCCGTACCGGCATCGGCATTGATAGTTCTGGCAATTTATACAATCGGCGGAATGTTTATGGGCAAAGCAACCGCTTGGGAGCATATATCCGGGTTTGCAGGCGGTTTGATAATGGGATTCTTATTGATATAAGGTGATGTTATGCAATCTCTGACTTCAAAAATATTTATGTCAACCTTGCGTTTGATTTTTCATTCGCCGTTATCCGACAGCTCAAAGCTGTCCGACAATGCGGCAAAGCTGACGAAGGATAAAAAATCAAAATACAAGCCCTCAAAAAACTTTATATATTCAAAACATACAACCGACGGTGTGAAATATGAAAAGCTCATAAACAGTAATTGCAAAACAGAAAAAGTTATACTGATGATTCACGGCGGCGGATTTAAAATCGAGCTGAACGATTTTTACCGCAGGCTCGCCGAAAAATACAGCAAAATGTTTTACGGTGCAACGGTTGTAAATGTTGATTACGGCAGATTTCCCGAGCATCAGCTTCCGTCGCAGATGCATGATGTTGTAAAGGTTTATCTTAATCTGCTTGATGAGGGTATCAATAATTCCGATATTGTTTTTATCGGTGACAGCGCAGGTGCAACTCTTGCAATGACATCGTCCTTGTGGCTTCGTGATAACGGCTATCCCATGCCGAATCACATTGTATGCTTTTCTCTGTGGGCGGATGCAACATCAAGCGGTGATTCAAAAATTACTAACGCATACACAGACCCGTTTTACGGGATAGCAAAGCATAAAAAGATTGAAGATAATCTTCACCTGCTCAGAAGAATATCGAAGTATGTTCTTAATGTTGACAGAACCGACCCGTATATTTCACCGTTGTTCGGCAGCTTTGAAAATTTCCCGAAAGTTACTCTGATATGCGGCACCGCAGAGCTTGATGAAAGCGACAGCGACAGAGTTTTTGAAAAACTGAAATCCGCAGGTGCAGATGCCGAGCTTCATAAATTTGAAGGAATGTGCCATTGCTTCCAACTGTTTTCGTTTTTGCCCGAAAGCAAAACCGCATACCAAATTGTGAAAAGAAGAATAGCGGAGGAATAACAATGAAAATTCTCGATAACAGCGATAAATATTTATTGCCCCTTTTGCCTCAGATTGTTTTTAAAAAACTTAATAAAAAAGCGAGTAATATAAAATTTATTGGTGGCGGCAGTTTCGGCAGAGTCTATAAAACCACTCTTTCAGACGGCGAAACAATCGCTGTCAAAGCATACAGAGTCCAGGGCTCGCAGTATGAAGAAGCTCAGCAGCTCAACCACCTCTCTGCAAACACAAGCGTAAAAATGCCGAAAGTTCTTTTTACTTATGATGATGAAGAAACTGCAATCCTTGCAATGACCTTTGTTGAGGGGCAGAACGTCTTGAATCCTGCATTTTTATTGAAAAGCAAGAGCCAAAAACAGAAATTTGCCGATGATGTTGTTTCGGGTATGCTCCAATGGCACAGCGTTACAAACGATAAATTCGGCTCATTGTCAGACCCCGTTTATGATAGTTGGCTTGAATACTACAAAAAAGAAAAGCAGGAGCCATGGCTCGATGCTCTGAAAGAATTATCCGAAAAAGGAAAGTTCAGCAAGAAAAAGCTGAAGCTGCTTTATGATGCAACAGAACTTTTTAACTCTCTCCCCGAAGAAAAAACAAATCCCGTACTTATTCACGGCGACCTCAATATAATGAACATAATGGCTGACCCCAAAACTTTGGAACTCACAGCTTTTATTGACCCTTGCGGCAGTCTTTGGTCAGACAGAGAATATGATTTATTCCAGCTTCGCAATATGTGGGGCGATGCTTACGGTCTGTATGAAACCTACAAACAGAAATGCAAATTATCCGAATATGCGGATTTCAGAGTCGCATATTATGCATCAATGCATGAAGCGGCAATGAGACTTAAAGGCGGTTTAATCATGCCGCTGTGGGAAGATTTAAATAATGCCCGACTGAAAAAAGAAATGAAAAAGCTGAAAGAAAAATCATTTTAAAGATAAAAAGCCGGCAACACAACCGTTTTTCCTCACTTGCGGCTGAGCTTTAACTGCCGAAACATGATTTTTAACAGCAGCCTGACATTTTTTGCTTGCGATGGCAAGCTTGAAATTGTCTTTCGTCATAAACAGGTAAGATCGGATACCCTCTATAATTTCAAAGCGCGTTATTGAGGATTTTGCAGATACAAATATCCTCTATATAAAATTGAGAAAACAGAACAAATAAAAACAATCAACCTCCGAAGTGCTAAGATTTAATCAAAACATTTCGGAGGTTTTGTTATGGAATACGGATATATCAGAGTGTCGAGCAAGGAGCAGAATATTGACCGTCAGCTTGATGCTTTCAACAAAATGAATCTTGACAGAAAAAACATTTTCATCGATAAGCAGTCAGGAAAAGATTTTGAACGGCCTGCGTACCATGAGGCTATTGAAGATCAATTCCAGCATAAGGAAAGGGTAAAAGAATTAATCAAGAATATCTATGAGTGCATCAACAAAAAGTTAACAAAAGGAAAAGTCAAATAAAAATCAACCAATAGAAAACAAAAAAACAGCAACTTAATGTAACGCAAAGTCTTCATTAAGTTGCTGTTTGCTTATACCATTTTAAAATATTTCAACGCATCGGTGATGGCATCTTCTTTTTCTTTCGGGCAGTTGGGGACACGGTGACCGTCTTTGCCTTTGTTATAGCATTCTCTTTCGATGATGCCGTGTTTTGCTTTAATCTGAGATATATTCAATATTGAAACTTTCAGTCCGAAGTTATTGAATACATAATCCTTGATTTGGTCATAGGTTGGTTTGCCGTCATTTATTGACATATCAAGCTTTGTGAGGTCAAGCTTAAAGCTTAGCTTTATCCGGCGGAAGTTTGACCAAAGAAACAACCGTCTCAACATGGCCGGTGCGGGGAAACATATCAACGGGTGTGGCTTTGGCGGCGGTGTAGCCGAGGGATGCGAAGATTCCGCAGTCCCTTGCGAGGGTTGCAGGGTCGCAGGAAACATAAACGATTCTGTCGGGCTGCATCTGAACCGCCGTGTTTATCATATCGGGTGAACAGCCCTTACGGGGTGGGTCGAGAATGATAACATCGGGGCGGATGCCCTCGTTTCTGAGGATTTCAGCCGCCTTTGCAGCGTCGCCGCAGATAAAACGGGCATTATCTATGCCGTTGATTTCAGCGTTGAGCTTTGCATCCTCAACCGCTTCGGGAACAATTTCAACGCCGATGATTTCCTTTGCGTTTTTTGCCATTGAAAGTCCGATTGTGCCTGCACCGCAGTAGAGGTCGAGAACAGTTTCGTTGCCGCCGAGATTTGCATATTCTGCCGCTTTTTTATAGAGCTTTTCCGCCTGGTTGCGGTTTATCTGATAAAACGAAAGGGGAGATATGCGGAAGGTAAGACCGCAGAGGATATCCGTTATATAATCCTCGCCCCGGAGTGTGCGGCAGGTTTTGCCGAGAATTACGTTTGTTTTTTCTTTATTCACATTAACTATAATGCTTTTTATTGCGCTTTCGCATTTCGTAAGGGCAGAAACGAGCTTGTTTTCGTTTGGCAGTTTGTTGCCGTTGATAACGGCGCAGACCATAATTTCTCCGCTTTTTGTACCCTTGCGCAGATAGATATGGCGAAGCAGACCCTTGTGGGCGGTTTCATCATACACAGTAATGCCGTTTTCCTTGATGTATGCCGAGAAAACGCCGAGAATTTTTCCGAATTCCTCGGGCTGAAGCAGACAGTCGGGGCAATGGATTACCCTGTGGCTGTGAGAAGAATAGAAGCCTGTACGGATTTCTCCGTTATCAAGAGCAACGGGAAACTGTGCCTTGTTGCGATAGCGCTTATCGGATTCGGCTGCGATTATCGGCTCAAATTCGGGTTCAACGCCGCCGATTCTTTTAAAGCATTCGGCAACATGGGAGGCTTTGATTTCTGCCTCTGCGGAATATTTCATATGAGAAAAAACACAGCCGCCGCACTTGAGATAAACGGGGCATTCCGCTTCGATTCTGTCGGGCGACGGTGTTAAAACGCTCTCAACCTTGGCATAGGCGTAGTTTTTTTTCACCTTAAGGATATGGGCGGTTATTTCGTCGCCCACAGCCGTTGCAGGCACAAAAACCGCCATTCCCTCATGGTGACCTACGCCGCTGCCGTTGGAAGAGCAGCTTTCAATATTGAGTTTTATTCTGTCATTCTTTTTAAGCATATCATTTAAGGAAGCCGCTTATGATAACCTCTTCGGCTTCTTCCTCGTTCATTCCGAATGTCATCAGCTTGATGAGCTGATCGTTATTGATTCTGCCGATTGCCGCTTCGTGAACAATCTGTGCCTCGGCGGAATTTGCGGTGATTGCAGGGATAGAGCTAACGTTTGCGTTATCCATGATAATGGAATCGCACTGCACATGTGCTCTGCATTTTGCGTTGCCGATTGCGTTGGGATGGAAAATCTGCTTTGATTCATCCTTTGCAACGGAGCGGGAAATAATCTGGGCAGAGGCATCCTCACCGTCAAGATAAACATCCATATCGGAGCGTGCATACTGCTTGCCGTGAGTGAGAAGTCTTTCGGTGATGATGAGTTTTGCGCCTGCCTTGAGATGCGCTTTTGAATCTCTTACGGTGGAGTCAACGCCCTTTATCTGAACCATTTCCATTTCACAAACGGAATTTTCATCCTGCTCGATGTAGGTTACGGGATTGAGGATTCTTTCTCCCTTGCCGTCGCCCTCGCCGTAATGCTTTTCAACATATTTGACCTTTGCGTTTTTGCCTATATGGAAGCTGTGTATGCCGTCATGCTGCGATTTTGCGTCGCCGCTGTTGTGGATTCCGCAGCCTGCAACGATAAGCACATCGGCATTGTCGCCGATATAAAAATCGTTGTAAACAAGGTCGTTAACGCCTGCCTCGGTAATGATAACAGGAATATGAACGCTCTCGTTTTTTGTATCGGGAGCAATGATGATATCAATGCCGGGCTTGTCCTCTTTTGTTACGATTTCAATGTTTGCGGTGGAGCGTCTTGAAAGACCGCCGCCGTTTTTGCGGATATTATATGCGCCTGCAGGGATTTCGTGCAGGTCGGCAACAGCTTCAAGAAGATTGCTGTCTGTTTTATTCATTGCTGCCTGCCTCCTTTCCTCTGAAGCCGCAGTTTTCTGTAAATTCGCCCATAAGAGCAGGGAAAACCTCGTCCTTTGAGCCTATTGTTCTGACCTTGCCGTCAGCAATAACAATCATTGTGTCGGCAAGCTGCATGATTCTTTCCTGATGAGAGATAACGATAACGCTGTTATGGTTGCCGCTGCTCATTGCCTTAAAGGATTCAACAAGCATGGAAAAGCTCCAAAGGTCGATGCCTGCCTCGGGCTCGTCGAAAATTGCGACATCAAGCTTGCGGGCCATAAGAGTTGCAATTTCAATTCTTTTTGCTTCACCGCCCGAAAGAGAGTTATCCATTTCTCTGTTGAGATAATCCTTTGAGCAAAGACCGACACTTGTGAGATAGCCGCAGCATTCGTCCTCGGGAAGCTCATAGCCTGCCGCAAGGGAAAGAAGGCGGCGCACCGTAAGCCCCTTGAATCTCGGCGGATGCTGGAAAGCAAAACCGATGCCGAGCTTGGCTCTTTCGGTTACGGAAAGGTCGGTTATATCTGTGCCGTTATATAAAATTCTGCCGCTCGTGGGCTTTTCAATGCCCATAATGAGCCTTGCAAGAGTGGATTTGCCGCCGCCGTTGGGACCCGTTATAACGGTAAATGCACCGTCGGGGATTTCAAGGGTGATGTTATCGATAATGCCGAGACCCTTGCCGTCAACATCCACTCTGAATGAAACATTTTCAAGCTTTAACATATCTGTTCTCCGTTTATACTTTTGAATTCAGCTTATTATATACCATATTTTTTTGTTTATCAATATCATTTGCAACAGTTTATAAAAAATAAAAGTTTTTATTGAAAAATAAAGAGCGAATGTTTATAATGATTATGTATATTAAAAAGGAGGAATTGAAATGAAAAAAGTAATTTCAATCATTCTTTCTGCAGTTATGCTGTTCGGGCTTGCAGTTATGCCTGCATCTGCAGAGAGCGACAAAACACTCAAATTCGGCGAAGACGGTAAATTCAGAATCCTTCAGATTGCCGATATTCAGGATAACGCATTCCTTGAATATGCAACTTATCAGTTCCTGATTGATTCCGTTGAAGCAACTGACCCCGACCTCATCGTTCTCACGGGCGATAATATTTCGGGCGGCGGTTCTCCCACAAAGACTCTTGCAAAGATTGCCATTTCAAGATATATGAGCATCTTTGAAAAGGCAGGCGTTCCCGTTGCAATGGTTTTCGGTAACCATGACAGCGAGGGTGCTGCAACCAAGGAAGACCAGATGGAAATTTACGAAAGCTTTGATTGCTTTGTCGGCTGCGAGGGTGAGGATCTCACAGGCTGCGGCAACTACAACCTCCCCATCTATGATTCAAAGGGCGAAAAGGTTATCTACAACCTCTGGATGATCGACTCCCTTACATATAACAGACATCCCGAGGATGAAAATGACGTTGCATATTATGAAAACGACCTTGAAGGCTATGCATGCGTTCACAAGGACCAGATTGATTGGTATGTTAAAACCTCAAACGAGCTTAAAGAAGCTAACGGCGGAGAGCCCGTGCCCTCAATGGTTTTCCAGCATATCATTGTTCCCGAAATCTATGATGCCCTTGTCCGGACAGGAAGCGGCTGGCAGCTTCCCGAAGGCAATGACGGCGAGCTCTGGGAAGATCCCTGTCCGCCCCATTATTCAAACGGTCAGTTTGATGCAATGGTAAATCAGGGCGATGTTGTTGCAATGTTCTTCGGTCATGACCACAAGAATTCATTTATTGTCAACCACAAGGGCATTGACCTTGTCAACACTCCCGGTGCCGGCTTCTCATCCTACGGTGACAGCAACAGAGGTGTAAGAATTATTGATATCGACGAAAACAACCTCTCTGCCTATGCAACAGGTGTTCTTGAGTGGGTTGACTATTACGATGTTGATAACAACTCCCTTGCATGGAACAACTTTGTTCTTCACGGCAACGAATTCGGCTTCGGCGAAAAGGTTGTTGCATTCTTTAAAATCATGGTTGAGCTTCTTGCTCCCGTTGTTAAAAAGGCTTTTGAATTTGCAGTTTCATTGATGTAAACAATTAAAAGGAGATAAACTATGAGCGGAGCATTATTTGTTATTCTTAAAAAGGTACTCGCACTCGTTCTTTCTCTTATCACACCTTTCCTTTTCGGTATTCACTATGAGCCTCTTTCGGAATACGATAAGGAATGCAGAGCCGTTGAAGAAAAAATCGGCGGCTTCATGAAGGGCGTTTGCCATGCAGACCCCGATTACGAAACCATCAAGGCGGCGGGAATCGAGTGGACACGCAAGGATATTCCGTTCCCCTATAATGCCGACGGCACAATCAGCCAGCGTTATATTAATTGGAAAGCCGAAATGAAGGCTTATGCTGATAACGGTATCAGAATTTTTGCTGTTACTCCTTATCCCGATGACTATATCGAATACGGTCTTGACCCCAGAGACCCCGATTCAAAAGAGGGTATTCAGGATATCGCAAGATTCTATCTCAAGGACCTTGAGGGCATCGTCGGGGCAATTCAGGTTACCAACGAAATGGGAATTGACCGTTTTACTCTTCCTCTCACTCTCGATGAGGCAGCTGAATTTATCGGCATGCAGCTTGAAGCAATGTATCCCGTCAGAGGCAATATCATCATCGGCTATAACCTCGGCGGACTTTCTGTTGTAACTCTTCCCTTCAAGATGATGAAATACCATAAGTATTGCGACTATGTGGGTCTTGATATGTATCTCGGCTCATTTGAGGATATCTCCCACGATATCAACCATTATCTTGTTATTCTCGGCTTTGTCAGAAAAGTAACGGGCAAGCCTATCATCATGTGCGAATTCGGCTATATCGGTTACGGCGAACCAAAAACCAAGGAAGAAAAGATTGCCGTGCTTCAGAAATACGGCTATAACAGCGAAGAAGAAGCAACTGCCGATATGGATAATTTTATCCGCAAGCTGCCGAAGGTAATGAGCGAAGAGATTCTTGAGCTTTATCCCGATTATACGGCAGAGCAGTATGCGCAGATTCTTTTTGAAGGCGAATACAAAAACCATCTTTATACATCTCTTCCTGAGGGCTACGGTCTTACAGGCTATACCCATACTCCCGAGGGTCAGGCAAAATTCTATGAAAACCTCATTCCCAAGATTATGGCAAAGGGCTATTGCGTAGGCGCCGTAATCTATTGCTGGGGCGACAGTGATGACTGCTACGTTTGCGGTCAGGCGGAGTGCCCTGTTGAAACAGGCTGGGGTCTTGTTGATAAGGACGGTAATCCCAAGCCCGCTTATTATGCGGTTCAGAAGGCATTTGCCGAATAATTTCAGATAAAAGGAGATTGGGTTTATGTGGTTTATCATTAAATCCGCAATAACGCTTATTGTTTCGTTTTTGCTTACAATTTTTCCCAACAGCGAGCTTCTCAAGGGAATGGATATTCTTGAGCTTGCAACCGAGAGAGAGGGCTGCCTGCTGAATGCGACCCTTGTTTCCGATGTTCATATCGATATTGATTGGCCGATAGGCGAATGGGTATGGGCAAACGGTCTTAACGACCTCACACGCTCTGCCGATACTATCGATGCTCTCATCGTTTCGGGTGACCTTACCAACTACGGCGACGGTCCCTCAATGGAAAGCTTTTTCAACATTATCGGCGAAAAAGCGCCTGCCGAAAACATTGTTGTTGCAATGGGTAATCACGATGTAGGCCATGTTGAAGATACAACTCAGGAGGGCGCAAGGCAGAGATTCGTTGACTGTTTCAACGCAACCAGCCCGACATATCAGATTGATAAGGCATACTATAAGACCGATATCAACGGCTATCGCTTTGTTGTTCTTGTTGATGACGGTAAGGATACATGGGACCACCCCGATATGGCGGAAGAACAGTATCAGTTCCTTGATGATGCACTTGCAGAGGCGGCAGACAGAGGCTTGCCCATGTTTGTTATCTGCCATGTTCCCGTTGAGGGCGTTAACGGTCAGGATAAAATTTGGGAGGACGGAGGTCTCGGCGATTGCAGCGACAGAGTTCAGTCCATTCTCGAGAAATATGAAAACGTTTTCTTCATCAGCGGTCATGTTCACACAGGAATCAACGGTCCCCTTGTTGAAAATGTTTTCGGCTTCTCATGCGTTGAAACCGTCAACGGCGTAAATTACATCAACCTGCCCACATATATGATTATCAACCGCTACGGTGTTCCGTGGGGCGGCATGGGCTTCCAGATGGAGGTTTATGAGAATGAGGTTCTCTTCAGAGCAAGAAACTACGGCTCCTCCAAATGGTATCCCGTATATGACCACAGCGTTCCGCTGGTATAAATGAAAAAAGGGTTGTAAAAAGCGACTGCAGGTCTGCCGAAAAGGCAGGCTTGCAGTTTTTTTGCAGTAAAGTATAGTTGGTGAGGAAAAATCTGCTACAGATGAATACACCGTATCAATCAGGATTACCGCCGGAAATCGAAAAAAAACAGAAGTCACCGCTCCGGCATCTATATTGTGTGATGTTTTGAATTCGGATTGACCCGAAAAGATATCTTGTGATTAAGGAAAACATGACAGGTTGCAAAAGAATAGTTTCGGGAAAAAGTTTGTTTGCGGTCACTCAACGGATGCTTGATTATGAAACAACGAATTGATAATTGAACTTTTTATCACTCATGCTATAATGAAATCACACCGGTGATACATTACTGTCAGGAGGCTTAAAAATGCAGATTAAAATAGGAGATAAAATAAGAGAGCTTCGCCGCAGAGACGGCAGAAAACAGGAAGACCTTGCAAATGCGCTCGGCGTTACCTGCCAGGCGGTATCACGCTGGGAATCAAACGGCGGCTATCCCGATATGGAGATGGTGCCTGCAATTGCCAACTTTTTTCATATTTCAATTGATGAGCTTTTCGGCTACAGCGGTGACAGAGAGGCAAGGGTAAAAGAGATTCTTGCCAAAGCGGATAAATTCTTCAGCAAAGGCGGAGATTTCACCGAATGCATTGATATGCTTCGCTCTGCCGCTGACGAATTCCCTTCGGAGCCGCAGATTCTTCTCAAGCTCGGCTATGCCCTCGGAGCGCAGGGCGCTTATGCTCACGGCGCAAAGGGCATAAAAAAAGAGAACTCGGATTATGTTGATTACGATACCGATTATAACAACGAAAATGTTTACTGGCAGGAGGAGCTTAAGATTTTTGAAAAAGTTCTCACCATGAACATTTCTCCCGAGGACAGAGAGGCAGTTATCATGATGACGGTGCTGCACCAATCGGTTATGGGTAACAATGAAAAGGCAAAAGAGATTGCCCAAAAACAGTGCTCCGTTATCGCAAGCAGAGAAACTCTTCTGCCCAAGGCAACCGTGGCGGAGGAAAAAGACAGGTATCAGGGAGAAGCAATAATCGCTCTTTTAACTGAGCTCAAAAACATTATCGTGCCTGCAATCGGAACAAAGAAATCGCTTTATTCTTCGGCAGACGGAATAAAAATTCTGCTTGAGCTTGCACACCTTTACGAAGCGGTTTTCGGCAATAAAAACTGCGGCATAGCCAACAGCCACCTTGCAGAGCTTTATCTTCAGGCGGCAGCATATGAGGTTCATTTCTGCAAGGATACCGAAAAAGCACTTGAATATTTTGAAACTGCTTTCACTCACAGAAAGATTTATAATGAAATCGCCGGCAGGGGAGAATATTGCTACTCCGCACCGCTTGTTGAGAAGGTTACTTTCCCGAGAGCGAATTTCCCGAAGGGCAATGATGCTCTCTGGCAGGCTTATCTCAAGGGATTCCCTCAGGAAATGATTTCAAAAATCAAATCCGAAAGAAAGTACAGGGAGCTGTTCAAGTAATAATTAACCGCCGTGGGAACTTACCTCACGGCGGCTTTTGTTATCTGATTTTTGCATTGAATTTTTTGCTTGCTGCTTTTACGGAAAGATAAACAGTTATCCATATCGCGAAATACACCGCAACAAATACCGCAAAGAAAACAAGCAAAACCTTCGGCTCAAAGGGTATCCATGTGTTGCCGATGTAGCACAGCGAATATGCTGCAAAAAGTGTTGAAAAATGGCAGAGCAGGGATTTAGGCAGCGGCCAATGCTCAATCTGGTTGAATACCGAAGCTCCTGCCTGCACAAAGGCAAGCAGATAAGTTGAAACTGTGCCGAGAAAAATTTCAAATCCGCTGAGCGAAAAATCATCGATAGTTTCCGACAAAACCCAATAGATTATCCCGAGAATAAGCGGACCGAATCCGCCGAATACCAGACCTCTGTGAAAAAAGTTTTTAACATATTTGTTCATTTTATTCCCAGCCTTTCTTTAACTGTTCTGAGCTGACGCCTTGAAACGTAATCCGAGCTTCCGTTTCTGAATTTAACAAGCAGAGTGCCCGAAACCGATGCGTCAAAGCGTTCTATCATTCTTATGTTTGCAATGCACGACTGATTGATTTTTATAAAGCTTTCGGGCAGCCTTTCCTCAAGCTGATATAAACGGAATTTAAGTCTGTAATTGCATTCATCCGTTTCGGCAAAAACCCTGTTGTTTTCCACGGTGAAACGGTATATATCGGCAAGGTTAAGCTTTACGCCCTCTCTGTCGCTATAACCGATAAGCTCAAAGCCGTCCTCCGAAATAAGCTGCTCTATCGCCTCAATAAGCGGTGTTTTTTCGTGAGCATAAATATGGATTTCTTCATCACGGCTTTTGTCGATAAAAAGTTTAAGCTTCATTCAATCACTCCCGATTTGCACGGATAATACGTATTTCCTTTTGCAAAAACATAATAACTCTGTAAATTTATTATTGCAAGCAATATGAAGCATTCGGTGCTTTTGTAAATTCAAACGGAAAAATGAACCGAAATCAAAAATTGCGTATCTAAATATATAGTGATGATTGTCACAAAAACACCCTCGGAGGTGCGTTATGTCAAAATTTTGTTTTAACTGCGGATTTACCATGCCGGATGAAGCGGGCTTCTGCCCTGCCTGCGGCACAAGAATGCCCGTCGGTCAGGTACAGAACAATCAACCGTATGCAAGTGAAAATACTCCTGTTTATATGAGAGAGGTAGAGCTGCCTCCACCGCAGAGCAGTGTCCCTCAAACACCCGTTCAGCCTGACTATATGTCATTCGGGCAGCAGAGCAACCCCTTTCAGCCTCCGGTTTATCCGGTTCAGCAGAAACAGAAAAAACCGTTTAATCTTGTTGCAATTCTTGCGGTTGCGGTAGCGGTTATTGTTGCGCTGGGTATAGGTGCGGCTGTTTTCGGAGGAAAGGGTCCCGAAAAAAATCCTGAAGTTCCAACAGACTCAAACGGCAATGTTGTTGCCGATATAACGCAGGCTGAGGTTTACCCCGAAGAGGTTCCCGAAAGAACGGTCATGATTTATGTTGTGGGCTCTGATCTTGAGTCGGATGCCGGCGCTGCAACGCTTGATTTTGCAGAAATCATGAACGCAGATGTCGATCCCGAAAAAACAAATATACTTGTTTATACCGGCGGTGCTACAAAATGGGACAACAAATATGTCTATGCCGATGAAAATGCGGTTTTCTCAGTTGAAAACGGTAATTTCACCAAGGTGCAGACTTATCCTCAGAACAATATGGGCATCAGCACAACCCTTACCGAATTTCTTAATTACGGAATTTCCGACTATCCTGCAGATGAATACAGCGTTATTCTCTGGAATCACGGCGCAGGTCCGCTTGAGGGCTATGGATACGACCTGAACACCAGGGATATCCTGACCATGGATGAAATGGTCAAGGCGTTTGAAGATGTAAATCTTAACGGAGAAAAATTTGAGCTTATAGGCTTTGATGCCTGCCTTATGGGTTCGATAGAAACTGCATGGTGTCTGCGTGATTATGCCGATTATATGGTTTTTTCGCAGGAATCAGAGCCGGGCTACGGTTGGGACTACGGATTTCTTGCAGAAGCAGACAGTTGCTATACGGGTGAAGAACTCGGCAAGGTAATTGTCGATAAGTATTTTGAGTTCTATGAGGATATGCCTTATGTGGGAAACGAGCTTACCCTTTCCTGCGTTAAGCTTTCGGAAATCGGAACGGTTGAAGACTGCATCAACAGCCTTTTCGGCGAGGTTTCAGATAACATTCTTGCAGGCGGATTCGCCAAGGCTTCACGCTGCCGCAACAATACCAAAGCCTTCGGTAAAGCCGGCAACGTGGAGTATGACCTTGTAGACCTCGGTCATCTTGTTTCTCTTCTTTCCGTTGAGCACGGCGAAAAAGCAGATAAGCTTACGCAAGCGCTTGAAAAATTTGTCTGCTATTCAAGAAGCAATGTCACAAATGCCAACGGTGTTTCAATTTATCATCCTTACAGCAACAAAACATATATTAGCGCATGGATGAGCACGTTCAAAACATTCGGATTTGCCGACGAATATACGGCTTATCTCGAAACCTTTGTTGCAGAGCTCAACGGAAACCCGCAAAGCGATATATGGAGCGGTTTTTCAAAGTCATCCGCAACAGTTGAAACTTCAGGTAACGTTAATGAGCTTCAGTTCAAGCTTACTCCTGAACAGGCGGCTAACTATTCCAACGCAACCGTCTATATTTTCAGAGAGCTTGATGAAGATCAGACATTTTCAAAGCAAAAGGAATATCAGAGGATTTATTATGCCGAGGATGTAAGCATTGATGAAAACGGAGTTGTTTCCGCCTCCTATGACGGAAAGGCGATTTTCGGTTACGAACAGCTCGGCGATACAGAGAGAAGCGACAGCCCGCTGGTTCTGAAGCAATATAATGACGGCGGAACGCCAAAATACTATCTTGAGGTAGTGTTTATGCGTTTCCCTGAAAATATGGCGGATTACGATGCCGATACTGACACAATAAGAGCAAAGTGGTTTGTTACTATTGAAAACGGAGTTGCAAAGCTCGGAGAAGTATATCCTGACGAAGAAACAGAAAGTGTTTTTGCAAGCAGAAAAACTATTGACCCGAGAGAATATGAATATGTTCAGATTGCCAGCGGCTCATATTTTATAACCGAGGATGAAAACGGAAACCCTTCTTTTGAATGGACAGGCAATATTTATGGCTATGAGTATGAGATGAAAAACAGCTTCGCAGTTGAAACGGGCGATATCAAAAACAAAGAGGATTATTATTTCGTGTTCAGGGTTGAGGATGTTTACGGCAACGTTTATTTCAGCAGGGTTCAGAATCTTGCAGATGCGGGATAAAATAATCCAAAAAACTGAAACGGTAAAAATAAAGACTGCATTCCTGCCGATATGCAAGAGTGCAGTCTTTTGGTTTTACTCTTCCATCTGTTTGCCGAGAAATGAAGCGGCAATTTGTGCGAGCTTGGTTTCAGTCTGTGTGGGGCAAGAGCCGTTTTCGTGCATGAGCATAACCAGAGCACCCGAAACATCACCGCCGCCGATAATCGGGAATGCAACGGCAGCATCCTTTTCAAGGCCCTCAACGGGTTTGAGTCTTTCGCCGTCGATAACGCAAACAAAGTTTTCGCGCTTTTCCATAACAGATTCAAGGCTACGGCTTACTCTGCGGTCAAGCACCTCTTTTTTGCTCATTCCTGCGCAGGCAATAACGCTGTCACGGTCCGTTACAATAACAGGCAGACCTGTGCCTCTGAAAAGAACTTCTGCATATTGACCTGTGATGGATGACAGCTCGCCGATAGGCGAATACTTTTTAAAAATAACCTCTCCGTCTGTGTCTGTGTAAATCTCCAACGGGTCGCCTTCACATACAACATTGACACCGAAAGCCTTGTCCTTCTGATTGGTTGCAGATTGGACTATTGTGGCTTTTATGATACTCTCGGTGTCCCACTTAAAATTTACGGCTTTACCTACATAGTTTGATTCTTCAATCAACTCTTTCGTAACAGTTCCGCATTCAAGCAGCATCGTTATATCGGCTTTAAGCTGAATTTCAATGTTATTTTCAAATACCGTGATTCTATCAACAATCAGCGATAAGTCGCTTTTATCAAGTTTTTCTTTCGCAAGAATTTCACGAAAAATTTCAATTGCGGTTTTTGCAATTCTGTTGACCTGAATTGTCATATTGCGTCGCTCGGAAGCAAACTCAATCTGTTTTTCAAGTCCCTCAATTTTTGCTTGAAGCTCTTCTTCAATCTCCACAAAGGTTTCTTCAATAAGCTCCTGATTATCTTCGTTTTTCATTAATTCCTTGATTTTTTGCTTCTTGGTAGCCTTGAATTCATCCTTTGCTTTTGCCAAATCCACTTCAAGCATTTCAAGTGTGGACTGTGTTTTTTTCATAGTCTGCGGTTCGTCTTTGATTGCCTGTTCGAGCTCAGCAATCATTCTTTCCGAATTCATCATAACACGCTCAACATATTTTTTTATCATTATATCAAGCGTATCTGTTCTTGTGTGATGCGATGTGCAGCCTTTAAGACCCCGTTTGTGATATGTACCACAAGTATAGGCGGGCGCTAAATCGGGTCTGCTCATCGAAAACATGGGACTTCCGCAATCACCACAGAACAAAAATCCAGAATATGATGTGTCATATTTTTTTACGCCACGGTAGTTTGATTTTGACCTTGCTTTGAGCTGTTCCTGTGCTTTAGCAAAAGTTCTGACATCAACAATTGCTTCGTGGTTATTCTCAAAAATGATATTTTCATCTGAATCAAGTTTCCTATCCGAACCGTTGATTTTGGTTCGTGTATATTTTTTCTGTCGGAGTGTTCCGATATAGAAATCATTTGTCAGAATACCGCTGATGGTAGGTATCGCCCAAGCTGAACTTGCTTTGATTTTAGTTGTTGTACCATCAGCTTCACGACGTTCTTTTTCGAGCATTCGGGGAGTCGGAATACCCTCATCTGTCAGATAATTGGCAATCTTTTTATAACCCCAACCGTTATTGTAAAGTTCAAAAATCTTTCTGACTATTTCAGCCGCTTTTTCATCAACTTCAAAGGTCATCTTCTTAGTGTTTGTGATGTAGTAACCGTAAGGTACGGCACAAATCCATTTGCCCTCTTGTTGTTTGGTGTTGATAACGCCCTTAACCTTTTTTGATGCATCTGTAACCGGCATTTCATTGACGAAAAACCTCATTTGAATCTGTATCCACTCGTCATAGGTCGGGTAGTCAATGTTATCGCCGATTGAAATAATGCGGACACCTGCATCACGCAGTTCCTCAAGCTCAACAAGACCTCGCCCATTTCTTCGGGAGAAACGGGAAAAGTCCTTAATGATGAGAATATTATAATATCCGTTCATCAGCTTCGGTCGCATAAGCTGATAATTTTCTCTCTGCTCAAAGGTATAACCACTTCGGTCACGGTCCTCATAAAAATCAAGTTCGGCATCGGGAAAAGTTCTTTCAACGTAATTCTTTATTATCTCACGCTGATTTTCAATAGATGTGTTATCCCTGTCAAGTTCGGTATCAACCGAAATTCGCAGATAACCCGCTATTCGTTTTGTACTCATTATATCTTCTCCGTTCAATGTTGTTTGCAAAATGCCAACATTTTCTGAACAACATTGTAACATAAGTCATTCTGTTTTTCAACTCTTTTATAAAAATTAACATTTGCATAATATGTACGGCAGATTATATTTCTGCCAATTGCCGGCTGTTGCAAACTTCACGTTCAGTTTCTTCTGTTGCTTTCTTTGCAATAATCAGCTTGTTATGAATCAACAATTCTTTTGTCAAGTCCACAAGATTCCCGCTTCCTGAAACAAAGGTACAAACTTTATATCCTTTGCTCCTCCATTCTCCATACTTATCTTTTAGTTCATTCTGTATGTCTACATTGTCTTTTTCTTCACGAGAAAGCCAGTAATATGCAATGCGATTTTTCTCGCAGACTTCCAATGTCATCGGTGAACATCACCCCCTTTCATTATTTTTATCGGAAATATTTGGTATGATACAGAAAAATTTCTATTCAATAAATTCTTGTTTTGATTTTTGTGTGAGTTTGCGTTGGTTTTCTTGCTCGTGATATTTGACATTTGCAAGAACTTTTGAAATGATAAATTTTGCACGTTTAAGTTCTTCAAGGCTGCCGTAATTGCTTTCGATTAAAGCTTCGTCGGCATCTTTTTCTTTTTGCAGTTTTTCGAGTTCGGCTTTCAATGATTTGGTTGTAGCTTTCGGATTTTCATCAACCCATCGCTTTGCCCGGTAGAATGAATTTAACTCCTTGCTGTGTTCGGTTTTAAATTTATCTCTGCCGAATTTCTTTTTGCTGTATTCATCTGCAACAGATTTATATTTCGCATAATCGCCAAGAAATTTAATTCCCTTTTTGACTTCTTTGATTTTATCGTCGGCAGAATCAATACGACTTTTAATTTCAGAAACTTCTTCAATCATTTTCCATAAAGAATCTGCGGTAGTGATGTTATGTTGCTGAAGAAATGTTACTATCTGTGAAACTTGTTTCAGATCAACTGCAAGATCTTTATTGTAGAAATATCTGCTTTTACCGCTGTGAGCTTCTTGGCGGGAATTCAGATAGTCGATGAGAATATCTGCGATGGTCGGTTCTTTTTCTTCTTTGAATTCGGAAAGAATTTTTTTGATTTCTTCAATCCATTCTATCAATTCTGAAAGTGCTTTTCTTAAATGTTTTCTCACAGAATTGAATTTAACGATGTCCCGATTCAGAGTGCCAAGAAACGTAACTTCACCTCTGTTTTCCATTTCCGATGCGGCGGGTCCGAGATGAACTGTCGGCACTAAATCTATTCCTTGCCGTTCATAAGAACGCATATCAATTCTTTCGGGTCGGGTGTTTTTCTCGAGAAATTCGTTGACTTTTTCTTCCCATGCGTGCCGCCAGATTTCTGCATTTTCTCTTTTGTTCCAATCAACAATATCTTCACGGTGTTCGCCTATACGGTTGCCGTGTTCATCGAGGTCATAAACCTTTCTGCACTTCGGAAGCCACTTTCCGTTTTCATCAATCGCTCTCATCGTCAGCATAATATGTGTGTGCGGATTGCCGTCACCTTTATCGTGAACGGCAAAATCGCAACACATTCCTTTTGAAACAAATTGCTCATAGCAATAACTTCTGACAAGCTCTGCATACTGCTCAGGTGGAATTTCTATCGGAAGTGCGATAATGATTTTTCGGGCGAGTTGTGAGTTCCATTGTGTTTCAACTTTCTCGGCAGAGTTCCACAAAGTTTCTCTGTCGAGATATTCTTGCGGTGCGTTCTGAGGAAGAAGAATTTCGGAATGGATAACTTCGTTTTGTTTTCGTGTGTAGTTTTTAGTTCGGTTATCATATTCAGAAAAAAGTCGTGAGCCACTCTGATAAGCAGCTCCGGCAACAGCGGATTTATTTTCACTTCGCTTTTGTATTGATATCTGAAAATGGGTACAGGATATTTTTATCACGCTCCTTTCAAATTAGGGTAGACGAAGTCGCAGGGGTGAAACCCTTGTCTGATGAAATCAGCGGAACTGAGTTCCGAATATTTTTAAAAAAATCGCAATTACACCAATGGGGTCCCCGAAAAGTTCAAAAAACTTTTTGGGGAAGAGGAAGAACAGCGGAGTGATTGAGTTTTCGGGCAAACAGAGTTTGAAGGCACGGAAACGAAAGATACGCAGCTTGTTCTGACGAGGTGTAAAATTGCGCACTTTTACAAAGTGGCGTTTTCGTTGCTTTCTCTGAAATGTTCAATCGCTCTGCCGACCGCTTCGGGGTGAAACGCAATTTTCAGAATTTCTTCGACCTGCTCGTCGGTCAGTTCGTTGGGACAACCGAGAAATTTTTCAAGCATCGCTCCACGGGTACAGAGTCTATGAGTACGTTCTTTCCGGGTCAGCAAACTTATCTGTGAATCATAATATTTCTTTTTGTTATGCAACCGTTTCATTTCAGCTTCGCCCTTCGATAACATTTCACGAAGTTCATCGATGGATTTGTTTTTAAGATTTGGGGTTGACATTTTTCATCTCCTTTCGTTTTTGGGGTATAAGAAAACCGCTTCACTGAAAGTGAAACGGTTTGATGAAACTTATTATTCTGTTTTTCCGTTCAATATAAAATCAATTAAGCTGTCAGTGTCGGTGAAATAATCATAATCACCATTCACACCTTCACGGTGATAAATGATACCGCTTTGTTCATTTCTTTCAAGACAATCCAGGAGTTTTTCTTCCCCATACTTCTTAATAAACAAGTTAAAGGTGTAAGGTTTTATTTTACTTAAAAGACCTTTTCTGCAATCTTCGGTACACTCATAACAATGTTCTACGCCTTTTTCTAAAGAACATTTTTTGTTTTCGCACCAATCGTTATCAGGACAATTTCCTGAATTGCAACCATTGCAAGAATCATTTTCAGAACACAAACAGCAAGCAAGACCGCATCTTGCAATTCCTAATTCTCTTTTCATAACAATCACCAACTTAAAAGTTATATTCGTGATAACCAAATTCAATGCGGTAAGTTTTTGAGGGGATAAAACCAAAGCTTTCTATACAACTGATTTTATCGGGAATATTTGAAGTTTTAATTTTAACACTTGCAATTTTAAAATCATCAATAAACTGTTCTATAGTTAGAGCAAGAATTTCTCCAAATGATTCTTCGGTGTTATACTTTGAAGATAAATCAATTCTCAAAACACCTGCTTCACCACCGAAGATTTCAACAGTTCCAATAGCTTTCCTATCAGCTTTATTGATAACTGAAAACCGAACATAATACTGATTTTGATATTCTTCTAACCAAAACTTAATACAATCTTCCATCTCGGAAACTGTAGAATAATAAAAATCACTTGTGCAGAAATCATTATTAAACTTGCTGACATTGTCTTTGTCTGAATAGCAAGCGAGCAAATCTTCTGCATCTTCTAACTTTACCAAGCGAAGAATAAATGATTCTGTTTCATAGATCGGACACTGTTCATAAACATTTTTCATAGTTATAGTTTACACTCCGTTACAGTTCATTTTTATACGCATATCCAAAATCTATCGGCGGAGAAGTTACCGAAATATATACAAATTCAGCATCACCGTCATTCAATAAGCCGTGAATATCTTTATCTGCAAATCTGACAACATCACCAGCAACAAAAATCATTTCTTTATCATCTGCAAGAAGCAATTTCCCTTTACCCTGAACCGCATACCATATTTGTTCAGATGTATCGTGTTTATGTCTTGGTTGACTTGCGCCGACTTCAAGATGAACTTCCGTTATTGTAACTCTATCGCTTTTTGAGTTTTCAGGATTTATAAGCTGTCTTGAAACAACACCGGGATTTGAAAGTTCTTTTATGTTTTCTCGATTAATAAATTCCATTTCATTATCAAGCTCCATAGAAATATCTTTTAATGTTTTCGGCATCGGGATAGTTAATTTCATCTATCGCCCTGATTACTTTGTCGGCATCATATTCCAAGTCAATCAGATCAATTTCGATACCTTCGTTTTCTAAATTCACTATACCTGTTCGTGCGATATTTTTATCAAGTGCAGGACATCCGAGCGAACCGACATTTATATAAAATTTATCGCCTTTGCAAATGTTTCTGTTATGGTTGTGACCGTATAAAACAATATCGCATTCAACATTAGAAAACATCTTTTTCAAGTCATTTTCATCAGGATTCATTTTGCCGTTGATATAATGACCGTCATAATCCATACAGTAGTGCAGAACGGACAAAGTGTAACCTTCAGATTTTATAATAACCCTATATGGTAAATTTTTGAGAAAGTCAACTGATTCTTTTGACAACAAACTGTGTTCCCATTTGTGATGTTTCATTTCCTCATAACCCATATGTTCTTCATTGGGATATTCGCTTGGCATTTCATCTAGCAGGTATTTTTCGTGATTTCCTCGCACGGCAATTAAATCAGGAATCTGCATCAGATATTGTACTGTTTCTTCGGGATAAGGTCCGATTCCGATTATATCTCCGCAACAAATAATCTTATCGCATTTCAGTTCTTGTAATTTTTCTACAACAACTTTAAGTGCAATGAGATTGTTATGTATATCTGTAATTACTCCTAATTTCATAGTTTTCACCTGCCACCTATATCAATTGCGACAAAATAGTTTTAGTGTGTTTTTATGATTATATCACACGTATAGGTGTAAAACAACATTATTTTCTTTTCACCCAAACAATATCATATCCCATAACATCAGCCATTTGGACTGCTTCGGAATATCGCAGAGAGCCTCGGCTGAGTTTGCCCGAAAAATTGGGTACGCTGTCGCTCCAACCGTATTCAAACGAAAGCATATCAACGAGTTCACGCATTGTCATTCCTTCTTTTACGATATAAGATTTGAGTTCATTTCGTATATCCATTAAATCACCCCTTTCAGTTTTTATTTGTGATGCACCGTTCAATATCAGTGCTGTTCATATTCATTGTTTTGTGTGTTTGTTTGCGGTTTGGTGAATTGTCACGCATTTCCGTGAATTGTGTTCGCTGTTCGGTGTATCACTATTCTGTATTGATTTCCACACAAAACCATTAATTAATTCGCTGATTTCACATCCTTTCATATATTAATCGCCGTTCTGCCCGAAGTTCGAGTTCCGACAGGCATTCCTCATATCTCTATGGGCGCTGTGCCGTCAGCCTTCGGCTGCGCTCGCTCTCGTTTGAGAGGTCATGGCGGTTTGTTCTCGTCGGACGGTCATTCAATTGTATTGTTCCGTTACCCGTTGATTACATTTTAGCGAAAATGTTAGCTGTTTCCCGTATTTCCAAGAGGATGGAAAAATCAAAAAACACCTGCTACAAATGTAGCAAGTGCTTATATGTTGAAGTTGAAACATTTTTATGTGAGCAGTAATATCATACTTGCAAATTTAAAATTTTGTAGTATAATTAGTTCAAATCTTAATCGGAGGAAATCGGTATGTTCTTTATCTCTATTCGACGCAGACGAAGATAGCTTGTATCTTGTATTGGGTACAGGCTTATTATGCTGTGTGCCTGATAGAGTGATAGAGAAAAGTTTACCTTTTACATTACTGTTAACGGCATATAGCTGTTAACAGTATTTTTAATTTTTGGAGGTTATATAATATGAGCATTAATAAGTTTTCATCATTAAATAAAGCCATTTTTGAACAAATAAAATTACCCGATAATGCAGTTGTTGCAGACTTGGGCTGCCGTGATGCAGGATTCCTTGTAGGATTACAACAAGCATTTCCCGATAAAATACATCAGGCTATAGGTGTTGATATTACCGATAAATGGTTTAAAGATGTAAAATACAAAAGTCCCATTAAACTCAAAATAATGGATTGTTCAAAAAAACTTGAGTTTGAGGACAATACATTTGATTTTATATTCTCTGCCGATATGTTTGAATGTGTATCTGACAAAGATTTATTGGCAAGTGAAATACACAGGATTTTAAAACCAGGCGGAGTTGTAATTTGCGTAAACTGCGACTGGGACAGTGTTGCATATAACGGTGAAAACAAAGACCTTATTTCAAAAGCAGTTCATGCTTACGCCGTAACAAAACAGCCTTGGATGGATGATATTGACAGTTGGATTGGCAGAAGGATGTACGGGATTTTCAATAAGAGCAAATTGTTCGAAAGTTCTGTATCTGTCCATAACGTTGTTGAAACAGAATATAAAGAAGGAACATTCGGTTATGATTTAAGTTTGGATATAGCATGGCTTCACAAGGAAAATACAGGGGCATTAACCAAGGAAGAATATGATGTGTTTATAGACAATCTGAAATCAGCACATCAAGACGGAAGTTATATATTCTCAAAACCGTATTATATTTATAAAGGTGTAAAGAAATAAAGGAACTTACATTTTAAAATATTTTTCACTATATTGTTGAAAAAAACTCTCATAATGTGATATTGAAACTTATTGTCTGATGT
This sequence comes from Acutalibacteraceae bacterium, assembly GCA_045589555.1. GTDB lineage: Bacteria > Bacillota > Clostridia > Oscillospirales > Acutalibacteraceae > CAG-177. The sequence continues at coordinate 2,562 of JAZNPG010000045.1, read as the reverse complement.
GTCACAATATATTCAGAAAGAGCGCACTTTCAATTGTGAATGAGAGGTTTTATTATGAAACTGAATATAGGCGAAACCATTAAAAGTTTAAGAAAAGAAAGAGAGATTACACAAGAAGAATTTGCAGAGGTTCTTGGTGTTTCTTGTCAGTCCGTGTCCCGTTGGGAAAACAATTCCTGTTATCCCGACATTGAGCTTATTCCGACTATTGCATCATTTTTCGGTATATCAACCGATAAACTTATGGGCATTGACGAGATAACGGAGAAAGAAAACATCGAAAAATATCTTGAACGCTTTCAGCTTGCTATAAGCAAGGGTGAAATTAATGAATGCATTGCAATTGCCCGTGAAGGCGTAAAAGAATATCCAAACAGTTATGTTCTTCTTGACAAGCTGATGTATGCCCTTTTTGCTTCAGGCGATGATGACGGCAATATCCCCGAATGGGAAGAAAACATGGCGAAATATGATGCAGAGATAACGGCTCTGGGCGAAAGAATTATGAAGTATTGTCCTGACATTAATCTCAGACTTGAAGCGGCATCAAGATTGGCATTTAATCATATTCTTCACGGAAGAAAAGAAATAGGAAAAAAGATTTATGAAACTTTCCCCTCAATGGAGCTTTGTAAAGAAAGACAAATGTGGTGGACGTTGGAGAAAAATGAAAAACTGCCTTTTTTAAGAGATGCAATAAAGCAAAGCTATGAATTCTTGAAATCTTTTATTTGGCTTTTAGCTGATGCGGATGTTGTTGATGTTGAAACCGAGTACATTGCCATAACAAAGATTTTTGATTTGGAAAAGCTGATTCTTGACGGTAATCGTCCGAAAAACTCTTGGGGAGATGTGTGGCTTGACTTTGATATAGCTAAAAGATATGCTCTTATGGGTGATTACGATAATATGTATAAGCACTTGTATTTAGCTGTTGATGAAGCAAAAGCTTTTGATAATTTCCCTAAGGAGCAGAAATACAGCTCCGTTTTGGTCGGTGAAATAACTGAAAGAAGGCTTGACTTTGAAACTTCCGATACCCGACCGCTTTGCGAAATACTCCGTGATAAATGGCTGATTCACGATGAATTTGATTCAGTGCGTGAGACCGATAAATTTAAAGAAATCGTAAAAATGCTTTAATCCTTGTAACTGCTCTCCTTGTGAGGGCAGTTTTTTCATTCAATAACTGTAAATTTACCGAAAAATCGACACAAAGTACCACAAAACGGACAGCAAATGCTATATAATTGAGATAAAGGAGTGGTAATATGTATTTAAAATTAACCATACAAGAACGATTAAAAGATCTGAGAACAGAACAAAAACTGACTCTTGAACAACTTGCCGAGAAAACAGGTATTTCCAAATCCGCACTCGGCAAATATGAAACAGAAGAATACAAGGATATGAGTCCGTTCAATCTTGTCACACTTGCAAATTTCTATGGCGTTTCAACCGATTATCTGCTCGGTTTGACTGAACAAAAAAATCACCCGAATGCAGACATCAATAATCTGCATCTGAGTGATGATATGATTGATTTACTTGAAAGCGGAAAGATTAACACGAGATTGCTTTGTGAAATTGCAACCCACGAGGATTTCAGAAGATTTCTGACCGATATTGAAATCTATGTTGACCGCATTGCTGATATGAGAATCAACGATTTAAATGCTGTTCTCGGTGTTGTAAGGAATGCTGCAATGGAGAAATGTTCCGATGAAAACGATTTGTATGTCAGAACATTGGAACTTGCACAGATTGATGAAGATGAATATTTCAGTCACGTGATACATAAAGACCTTGACCGAATTATCAGCACAATCCGTGAAAGCCACAAAACCGACAGAACAACGGCGGACACAGTTTCACCTGCGGCAGATGCACAAAAGCAATTGCAGGATGCATTGAATTTTGAGGGTAGCGACGAAGAAAAGAAGGTCAGAATGTATCTCAACTCCCTCGGTATTGATTACGACTCTCTGACCAAAGAGGAGCTTGTAACACAAATCAATATCCTCAAAAAATCAAAGCATATGAAAAGTCCATATAGTCAAAGAGGAAAAACTAAAAAGAAACGAAAATAATCTACTATACTACTATTGTTTTCGATATTAACGATATTAAGAAGAAAAAAGTCTTGTTTGTACACAAGGCTTTTTCTGTTTTATATAATTGTTTGTAACGAATTGGCGTCTTGAAATTATTGATATATATAGGTTTTATAGGACTAAACAACTAATCTTTATGCAATCTTAATACAGATTTCAAAACTCTAACACCTTCTTAAAACGGTTTCAAATATAATAAAGCTGAAACATAATATCGAATAAGGTGTTCTTTATGGTTGAAACTAAACATAAAAACCGAAGACTTACTTCGTTTCAAACAATAATACTCGGGTTTGCAGGCGTTATTTTATTGGGGGCTTTGATTCTTATGCTGCCCGTTTCTTCAAAAAGCAGGGAATTCACGCCTTTTGGTGATGCGCTGTTTACCGCAACATCAGCTGTCTGTGTGACAGGTCTTGTTGTGCAGGACACGGCAACATATTGGTCA